>CAYPCE010000133.1:0-10118 GCA_964409085.1 uncultured Desulfobacteraceae bacterium
TGGGGTAGCGGACAAAGTCGGAATGCTTTTTGACGATGGACTGGAGGGTCCACTGGTCGGTGAAATCGGCTTCGCCCTCCTCCTGTTTTTTGAGCTTCAGGATGACCGAAGTGCCCCGGTCCGGCCGGTCGATCTCCTCGATGGTATAGGCCCCGTCGCCTTCGGACTCCCACTTCACGCCCTTCTCCTCGCCGGCGGCCCGGGTGAGGACCGTCACCTTTTCGGCCACGATAAAGGCGCTGTAGAACCCGACGCCGAACTGGCCGATGAGTTCCGGGGTGAGAACGTCGGCCTCCTGGGAGGCTTCCAGGGCTGCCAGGAAAGATGCCGTGCCGCTCCTGGCGATGGTGCCGATGTTTTCCGTGACTTCATCGTAAGTCATGCCGATGCCGTTGTCGGAGACCTCCAGGGTGCGGTTCTCCTTGTCGGGGATGAGCCGGATCCGGAGTTCGGTGTCATTGCCGAGGATGTCCGGTTCGGTCTGGGACTTGAACCGGAGGCGGTCGATGGCGTCCGATCCATTGGAGATCAGCTCCCGGAGGAAGATGTCCCGGTTGGAGTAGAGGGAATTGATGATGAGATTGAGGATCTGTTTGACCTCGGTTTTAAATTCATGGGTTTCTTTTTTGGCAGTCATAGGCGAATGGCTCCTTTGGCAGAAAATTTTCAAAACGAAAAAATGATCCGGTAACGGATATGCGCTCAATTTTTGTCAGTAAAAATGGGCGCAAAATGGAAAATGTCAAGGCCGGCCGGCGATCTCCCGGCGGTAGATGGTTCCCTGCTCGTCGAGAATCTCCCGGAGGATCTCGATGGTCGTGAAGGGGTTCATGAGCACGGCCCGGAGGACCACGGTGTCGCCGGTTTCCGGAAGGGAGAGGGTGGTCCGGGAGACGAAGCTACGGCCCGCTTCCCGCTGGAGACGCTGGACCGTTTTGTTGATCTCGTTGGCCCTTTCCGAGTCGGCCGGCACGCCGTCGGGGAGAAGGCGATAGGTGAGGATGTTGAGGCAGGGGCGCGTGACCAGCTGGAACATCGGCCGCGCCATGATCTCGTCGGCAAAGGCCCGGGCCAGTTCGATGCCGTGATCGATGAGGAGGGCGTATCCCCGAGTCCCCATGATGTCCAGGGCGGAGCCCAGGACCAGCGACGTGGCGGCCCGGGACCCCACCAGGGACCGGATCCCCAAATCCACGGAGCCGGGCCGGTTGATGTACCGCGCGTGATAGGCGACGGCATCCATGCGGGTCGGCTGTTTGAAATAAATCATGCCGCAGCTCATGGGCATGTAGAACTGCTTGTGGCCGTCGATGGTTACCGAGTCGGCCCGTTCGATGCCCGTCAGGAGATGCCGGTAGGTCTCGGAGAGCAGGGTGGGACCGCCCCAGGCCGCATCCACGTGGAAATGGATCCCTTCCCGTTCGCAGATGTCGGCCATGGCGTCCAGGGGGTCCACCGTGCCGGTTTCGGTGGTGCCGGCGATCCCGATGATCGCTACAATCCGGGTGCCGGGTTCGTCGCGCTTCAATGTGTCGATGATCCCTGCCAGTGCGCGGATGTCCGCCCGCCCGCCCCCATCCACCGGCACAGGGAGGACATTCCGGTTGCCGATGCCCAGGATCCCGGCCGATTTCTGCAACGAGTAGTGGGCCAGCCGGGAGACCAGGATCACGCAGCGCTGGAGACCGTAGGCCGACAGGGCTGCGGCCATGCCCGCTCCTTCCACCCCATCGAAGCCGGGTTTGGACCCCAGCAGGGTATTCCGGGCCACCCAGAGCGCTGTCATGTTGGCCAGGGTGCCATCCTCCACAAATCCGCCCAGGGTCGATTCCGGCTTCTGGATGTGATGGTCGTAAAAATCGTCGCCGAATCCGTAAACCATGCGGTGGAGTTTGGCCAGCACCTGCCGTTCCAGCACCGACACGATTTTGGAGGTCTCCAGCTTGACCGGGTTCTGGTTGAGGGCCGCCACGATGGTGGCCAGATGGACCATGTAAAACGGAATGGCCGAGGTCATGTGGCCGATGAAGTACGGTGAAGCCACATTGACGGCGTGGGGCGCGACCTCTTCGATGAGGCCGTTGATCACGTCGGCCAGCTTCTGCACCGGGTGTTCGCTGATGCGGCTCTCGGTGAACCGGTCGGCCAGCTCCTTGAGGCTCGCTTCCTGGGTAATCCCCAAATGCTGCTTTAAAAAGTCGTGGAGGCCGAAGAGGATTTGTTCCATGTATTTGAGAAGGACGGTCCGGGCCGCATCGTTTTCCGGTCGGATGAAGATCCGCTGGAGGGTTTCCCAGTTGGCAACGAGTCCGGTGGGATGGGATGGGGTCATGGGGTTTTCGGCGTTCGGCATGGGGTCGAGGGATTTCTTTGACAATGGCGGTGGTTTCGGGATAGGCTCATCCGCTTTTCAACAACCGTGAGCACCAGGAGGCCGGAGTCGATCCATGGCGGAGGTGGAAAAAGGGGGTGCCGACGGCGCGGCGGTCGGTGTCGGATGTGCGATACTGGCGTTTCTCATTTGGGGATTGAGCCCGGTCTACTGGAAATGGCTCCAGGGCGTGGGCGCTTTCGAGATCCTTATGCACCGGATGGTCTGGTCTTTTCTCTTTCTCCTGCCCATTCTGGCGCTCCGGGGGCAATGGGCGGAATTCGTTTCGACGCTCAAAACCCCGAAGCGGATGGCCGTTTTGCTGGCGTCCACGGTCTTCGTGGCCACCAACTGGTTCGTCTTCATTTATGCTATCCATCACGACCAGGTGCTGCAAGCCAGCCTGGGGTACTACATCAACCCCCTGGTCAACGTGCTGCTGGGCACGCTTATTTTGAAAGAGCGGTTGCGACCGCTCGGGGGCGTCGCCGTGGGGATCGCGACCGTTGCCGTCATCCTATTGACTATCGGCTACGGGCGGTTCCCCTGGATGGCGATCATTCTCGCCTTTTGCTTCGCTTCCTATGGGCTTATCCGGAAGATGATCGCGACCGGCGCCCTGGTGGGGCTGTCCGTGGAAACCCTGCTCATGTCGGCGCCGGCGGCGGTGTTTCTCGTATGGCTCGATGCCACCGGCCGGGGGGCCTTTTGGCGCGCCAGCTCGGGAGTCTCGATCCTGTTGATGGGTACGGCCACCGTAACCGGTTTGCCGCTGCTGTTGTTCACGACCGGTGCGCGCCGCATCCACCTGAGCACCCTGGGGTTTCTACAGTATCTTGCCCCGACGTGCCAGTTTTTGCTGGCAGTTTTCGCATTCGGGGAGCCTTTTTCCGGGGCCAAGGCCATCGCATTCACCTTCATCTGGATCGCCCTGGCCGTCTATTCCGTCGATTCCCTCCGGTATTACCGCCGGATCCACCGGCACGGCTGACGGGGCGGCTTACCCGTCTTCACCGGGGCCGATGAGGGGCAGGGCATTGTCGATGGTGAAAAACACCAGGAATCTCGTTCCCTTGCCGGCGTCGGATTTCGATGGGTATTGCCGCCGCTTCAATTCGTAGAGCAATTCGCTCTCTTCCTCCTCCCGCACCATCGTCAGGAAAAGCCGCTTTCCTTTGTACCCTTTTCCCTCCTCGATAAACAGATAGGCGGCATGGGGATTCTGGCGGATGTTGGCGTGGGTCAGGCGGTCGTTCATGATCACGGCCACGGTCCCGTCTTCCATGAAATGGGGGCGGGCGTAAATGGCGGCATCGACCTTGCCCTCGCTGTCGGCCGTGGCCAGCACGCCGGCCCCTTTGGTGCTTTCGAAATAGTCTTTCAGCGCGTCAACAGATGCGTGTTCCATGATTCCTCCTTACCGGTCTCCGGGTTGAATGCATTGCTTCAGGACAAACCTAAGCGTCCGGACCGGAATGTCAATTGATGGGGGCGCGGACGGGGGAACATCCGGGTCTTTTCGGGCAAAAGAGAATTTGGGACATTGTCTCCCTTCCGAATTTGCTGTATAGTGAGGGCCGCTGAGAGGATTTCCAAAGCGGCCTGCGAATGGTACAGGGTCCTAGTGACCTGAATATAGAGAGGGGACAGGGCGATGTCGGATACTTCGGAAACGGAATCCCCGGCGGTGACAACCGAGGACCGACCGGGCCGCCTTTACCGGTGGCTCCTGTCGGGATTGACGTTGGTTCTCCTGTCGTTTCCGTTGCTTTTTTGGAACGAAAGTCAGGCCCTCCACCAGTATCGGCGATCGGGGGAGGGGGTCCCGCATGTCCATTCCGCGAGGATGGACCGGATCGACCCGGAGATGAACGGAAAACTGGTCCACGTGAGCGGCCTGGCCATCACCGGTGAAACGCTCCGGGACCCGGTTTTCGGGGTGGCGGCCAACGCCCTCAAACTGCGGCGGCGGATCCAGGTCTACCAATGGCATGAGGTGCCCGTGCGGTCCGAGGGCGCGGATGGCGATGGAGAAGAACCGAGCCGGGTGCGGTATACAAAGGGATGGTCCGACCGGATGATCCCTTCGTCCACCTTCCAGATGCCGGCCGGGCACCGGAATCCCTCCGCGCCCCCCTATCCGGCACGGGAATTTGTCGCCCGGACCGTGACCCTGGGGGCCTACACCCTCTCCCGACCCTTTATCGACCGGATCGACCGGTTCCAACCCATGAAAATCGACGGTCATATTCTGTCGCGGCTCCCGGTCGACATCCGATGGGATGCCCATGAGGAGCCGCACGGCATCTACATCGGCGATGATCCCGGCGCCCCGGCCGTCGGGGATGTCCGGGTGAGTTTCCAGGTGGCGCCGCCGGCCACCATCAGCGTGGTGGCGCGGCAGGCGGGCAACCAACTGCTGCCCTATCGGACCGACAGCGGCATGATCGCCCTGCTCCGCGCCGGCGCCCACACGGCCGACGGCATGCTGCCCTCGGGCCGGCAGCGGAGCGCCCTTCTGACCTGGGGACTTCGGTTGGGGGGATTCGGTCTGATGTTTTTTGGGTTGGCGCTGATGCTGTTGCCCATCCTGCGGCAGGAAGGGAATGTCCCCTTTTTGCGGTCCGTGGGCGCAAAAGCCGACCCGTGGCTGCTGGCCTTTCTCATGGCCGCGGCCCTCACCTTCGCGACCATCGCAGCGGTCTGGTTCGTGGCCCGTCCTGTTCTGGCGGCGGTCCTCGTGGGTGCCTCCGTCGCCTTTTTCATCGGCTTCCGAATGCTGCCCGACCGCCACCCCACCTGACCGCCGGTGATCGGGTTATCGCAATAGATTGAAATACCAGCCGATCAATTCAGGGCCGAAAAAGAGATAGGCGGCCCCTCCGGCAGCCAGAAACGGGCCGTAGGGGATGGCCAGCTTCATGTCGGACCGGCTCAACAGCATCAGGGGGATGCCCACCAGGGTCCCGGTTGCCGAGGACAGGAAGATGGTGAAGATCACCCCCTGCCACCCCATGACCGTGCCCATCATCGCCAGCAGTTTGATGTCCCCCCCGCCCATGCCTTCCTTTCCCGTCAGCCGTTCGTAGGACCAGGCCACCAGAAACAGGATCCCGCCCCCGGCCAGCAAGCCGGTGATGCTGTCCCGGACGCTGACCTCCGGCAGGAAAAGGGCGGCCAGGAAAAAAAAGGGGATGCCCGGCAGGGTGATGAGATCCGGGATGATCCGGTGGTCCAGATCGATGAAGGTGATGACGATCAGGCATGCGATAAAACCGTAATAGATCAGGGCCGGCGGCGTGAGGCCGAACCGGTGGAGGGCGGCCACGGCCATGACCCCGCTCAGGAGTTCCACCAGCGGATAGCGCGGGGAGATCCGCACGCCGCAGTGCCGGCATCTTCCTCCGAGCACCGCGTAGCTGAGGAGGGGGATATTGTCGGCCGCCGAGAGCGGATAACCGCATGTGAGGCACATGGAACGGGGTTTGACAATGGATCGGGAGGTCGGCAGGCGATAGATGCAAACATTGAGGAAACTGCCGATGCAGAGCCCGACCAGAAAAACGAAACTGCTGACAATGATCGGTTGGGGCATGGGTGTGGCGATCCTTTGCTGCCTGATGAGGGAACGCCCCCGTAAGGGGGCTTTTTCATGTCCATTTCCCCTGCACCTTAAGCGGATACCCGGAAAAAATCAAGCGTCCATGTTGTCAAAGCCGAGAAATGATTTATTATATTCTGTTTATGGCTGATGCCCAGATATCGAAAGGATAGAGAGCCCATGGCGGAAACGGACAAGGACGATTTGATCAGCATCATCGAAGAGGACGAGAAAGAGGGGGATATTCCGGACAACATGCCCTTGATGCCGGTTCGGGATGTCGTCATCTTCACGGATATGCTGCTGCCCCTCTTCGTGGGGCGGGAAAAATCGGTACGCGCGGTGGAAGAGGCCGTGGCCCGGGACAACTATATCTTTCTGGCCACCCAGAAGGACACTAGCCTGGAGGATCCCAAACCCGAGGAGATCTACGGCGTGGGCACCGTGGGGCGGGTGCTCCGAATGCTCAAACTGCCCGACGGCCGTCTCAAAGCCCTGGTTCAGGGGATTTCCAAGGCCAAAATCGAAGGTTACACCCGCAAGCGGTCCTGGTATCGGGTCAAGGTCGAATTGATCCCCGAGTTCTCGCCGGAAGAGGCCGACATGGAGACCGAGGCCCTCATGCGGAACGTCCGGGAACACTCGGAAAAGATCCTCGCCCTGCGGGGGGAACTGACCGGCGAGGTGGGCGCCATTCTCGAGAGCATCGACGACCCGGGCAAACTGGCCGACCTGGTGGCCTCCAACCTCAAGCTGAAGATCGAGGAAGCCCAGATGCTCCTGGAGATCGTCGATCCCGCCGAGCGGTTGAAGAAGGTCAACGACCTCCTGTCCCGGGAGGTGGAACTGTCGGCCATGCAGGCCAAGATCCAGTCGGATGTCCGCGACGAGATCTCCAAGAGCCAGCGGGACTATTTTCTGAGGGAACAGGTCCGGGCCATCCACCGGGAACTGGGGGAATACGACGATAAGATCCACGAGGTGGAGGAGTTCGGCAAGAAAATCAAAAAGGCCAAAATGCCCCCGGAGGCCGACAAAGAGGCCAAAAAGCAGCTCAAGCGGCTGGAGGGGATGCACCCCGATTCCGCCGAATCCTCCATCGTTCGCACCTACCTCGAGTGGCTGGTGGAACTCCCCTGGAACAAGTCCACCAAGGACATGCTCGACATCAAAAAAGCCAAGGCGGTTCTGGACAAGCACCACTACGGCCTCGACCGGATCAAGGACCGGATCCTCGAATACCTGAGCGTCCGGAAGCTCAACCCCAACATGAAGGGGCCGATCCTGTGTTTCGTGGGCCCGCCGGGCGTGGGCAAGACCTCCCTGGGCCGGGCCATCTCCACGGCCATGAAGCGGAAATTCATCCGGATCTCTCTGGGCGGGGTCCGGGACGAAGCCGAAATCCGGGGCCACCGGCGCACCTACATCGGGGCCCTGCCGGGCCGGATCATCCAGGGCATCAAGGGATGTGGCGTCAACAACCCGGTCTTCATGATGGATGAAATCGACAAGCTCGTTTCCGATTTCCGGGGCGACCCCTCGTCGGCCCTTTTGGAGGCCCTGGACCCCGAACAGAACGTCGCCTTCAGCGACCATTACCTCAATCTGCCCTTCGATCTGTCCAAGGTGATGTTCATCCTCACGGCCAATCTTACCGACACCATCCCTTCGGCCCTTTTCGACCGGATGGAGGTGATCCATCTTTCGGGATACACCGAGGAAGAGAAGAAGATCATCGCCGAAACCCATCTGCTGCCCCGGCAGATCAAAGAGAACGGCCTCAAGCCCAAGAACATCTCCATCAGCCCGGGGGCCATGTATCAGATGATCACCGAGTACACCTCCGAGGCGGGGCTCCGGAACCTGGAGCGGGAGATCGGAACCCTTTGCCGGAAGGTGGCCCGGAAGATCGCCGAAGGGGACAAGGGGCCTTACACCATTACCAAGAACAACATTTCCAAATACCTCGGCGTCCCCCAGTATGTGCCGGAAATGGACCAGGAGGAGAGCCAGGTGGGGCTGGCCACCGGACTGGCCTGGACCCAGGTGGGGGGCGAGGTGCTCTACGTGGAGGCGTCCCTTATCGGCGGCAAAGGGGACCTGATCATCACCGGCCAGCTGGGCGACGTGATGCAGGAATCGGCCCGGGCCGCCGTCAGCTATGCCCGGAAAAACCTCGCCGCCTTCGGCATCGAGGAGAGCCTGTTTGAAAATGTGGACATCCATATCCATGTCCCGGCGGGCGCCATCCCCAAGGACGGCCCCTCCGCCGGCGTGGCCATGGCCACGGCCCTCATTTCGGCGCTGTCGGGCCGGCCCGTCGACCAGTACGTGGCCATGACCGGCGAGATCACCCTCCGGGGCCGGGTCCTGCCCATCGGCGGCCTCAAGGAAAAGGCCCTGGGCGCGGTCCGGGGCGGGATCAAGACCGTGATCATCCCCCACAAAAACCGGAAGGACCTGTCCGAGATCCCCATGAACGTGAAGCGGAAACTCCGGTTCGTCCCGGTCCGGAACATGGACGAGGTCCTCGATCTGACCCTCAGTGAAGCGGCGACGGCATCCGCTCCATGAAGCTCCTGGCGGTGGACACGGCCACGGAGAGCTGCAGCGTCGCCCTGACCGAGGGGGAGGATCTGAGGGCGGAAATCACCTCTGTCAGCCGAGAGACCCACTCCCGCCACCTCATGGAAGCCATCCAGCGGGCGATGGAGATGACGGGCTGGTCCCTGGGCGATCTGGACGGGTTCGTGGCGGCCCGGGGACCGGGCAGTTTTACGGGCCTCCGGATCGGTATCAGCACGGTGAAGGGACTCTGCACCGCGCTCGGCAAGCCCCTGGTGGGGATTTCCAACCTCGAAGGGCTGGCCCGGCAGGCCCCGTTCCGGGACGGCGCAGTGTGCGTCTGGATCGACGCCCGGCGTGGTGAGGTCTACTGTTGCCGGTACCGTTGCGAAGGCGGCGGCATTCGGAAAGAGACGCCGGAAGACGCCCTGCCGCCCCCGGCGGCCCTGTCCGCCATGGACGGTCCCTGTTTGTTCATCGGCAACGGTGCGGCGCTCTATCGACAGGTCATCCAAAAGACCCTGGGCGACGCCGCCCGGTTCGCGCCCCCCGAAACCCATGTCCTCCGGGCATCCACCCTGGCCTTCATGGGGCTGGAACGGCTGGCGAAAAACGATGCGGATGACCCGGTCCGGTTCGTGCCCCACTACATCCGGAAATCCGACGCGCGGTTGCCGGGGACGGTCCCGATGAAAAAAGAGATGCCGAATTTCAGATAGATATTGACAGCTTTCCGGCTGTTTGTTAGAGTATTTCGAACGTATATAGCCGGATTGCCCCCAACGGAGTGCAAAACCCCTGTTTTGCGCTCCGATTTTTTACCCGCGATGCAACTGAAAAGGCGGCCCGAAACGGGCGCGACAGGCCGCACGATCACCGAAATGGACAACAGAGAAGGCAAAAAATACGACCGGCCCCAGCCGCCGAGCGGGACCGCCATTCCCATCGCCAGGACCGGGCTCCCGCTCATCGCGGCCCTGGCTTTTGTGACCGTGATCTTCGCCCTGCTGGAGATGGCCCTCCCGGCCTTGATCCTTCTGGCCGCGACCCTGTTCGTCTGCCTCTTTTTCCGGGACCCGGAGCGGGTGACGCCGACGGCCGTCGGCGCCGTGGTCTCGCCGGCCGACGGAAAGGTCATCAAGTCCGAGGTGGCGGCCACCGACTATTTCGACGGGGAGCGGCTCCGGATCAGCATCTTCATGAACGTTTTCAATGTCCACGTCAACCGGATCCCGCACGAAGGGACGGTGACCCGGATTCAATACCACCCCGGCAAGTTCTTTTCCGCCAATCTGGACAAGGCCGCCAAAGAGAACGAACACAACGCCGTTTTCGTCCGGACCGGTGAAAACGAGGAGATCCTTTTCGTCCAGATCGCCGGGCTGGTGGCCCGCCGCATCGTCTGCGGGCTCCGGGAAGGAGACGCGGTGGGCCGCGGGGAGCGGTTTGGGATGATCTGCCTCGGCTCGCGGCTGGACGTCTACCTGCCCGCCGACGCCCGGCCCGCCGTCGCCGTGGGCGAAAAGGTCCGGGCGGGGACATCCATACTGGCCTATTTAAGGGGGACCGACCATGTCGAAA
>CAYPCE010000134.1:0-10110 GCA_964409085.1 uncultured Desulfobacteraceae bacterium
GGGACTGGGGCATCTCCCGCCAGCGGTACTGGGGGGCGCCCATCCCCATGGTCCACTGCAACGACTGCGGCATCGTCCCGGCCGCGGAATCGGACCTGCCCATCAGACTGCCCGAGGACGCCGAACTCCTGGAAGGGGGCAAATCCCCCCTCCCTTCCCTGGAGGCCTTTATCCAGACGAGCTGCCCCCAATGCGGCCGGCCGGCCCGCCGGGAGACGGACACCATGGATACCTTCGTGGAATCCTCCTGGTATTTCGACCGGTATTGCAGCCCCCGATGCGACGAGACCATGTTCGACAAGAAGGCGGTGGATTACTGGATGCCGGTGGACCAGTACATCGGCGGCGTGGAGCACGCCATCCTCCACCTCCTCTATTCCCGGTATTTCACCCGGGTGCTCAACGACCTGGGGCTCATCGACTGCAAGGAGCCCTTTACCCGGCTGCTGACCCAGGGAATGGTCTGCAAGGAGACCGCCGCCTGCCCGGCCCACGGGTTTCTCTTTCCCGGCGAGATCGAGGAGGCCGGCGAGGACCGGGTCTGCCGGAAATGCGGCGGCCAGGTGACGACCGGCCGCGTGGAGAAGATGTCCAAGTCCAAAAAGAACGTCATCGACCCCAATGTGCTCCTGGACCGGTACGGGGCCGACACCACCCGCCTCTTCTGTCTCTTCGCGGCCCCGCCGGAGCGGGACCTGGAATGGAGCGAGCAGGGGGTCGAAGGGGGCCACCGGTTCCTCAACCGGGTGTGGCGGCTCTTCCACCTCTGGGAAGAAGCGGCCAGGGACGCCGCCCCCTCGGACGGCGACGGGCTGACCGGCAACCTGCAGGACTTGTACCGAAAAACCCACGGAACCATCAAAAAGGTCACCACCGACATCGAGGAGCGGTTCCACTTCAACACCGCCATCAGCGCCGTCATGGAACTGGTCAACGAAATGAACGGGGTGGACCCCGCCGATCCGAACCCGGAAACCGCCGCCGTCATGAAGCTGGCCACCGAAACGGTGGTCAAACTCCTCTCTCCCATGGTGCCCCATTTCGCAGAGGAACTCTGGCGGGCCACCGGCCATGATGAAAGCGTGCTCCTGGCGCCCTGGCCCGGCTACGACGAGGCCGCCCTCAAGACCGAGGAGATCCTGATCGTGGTCCAGGTCAACGGCAAGCTGCGGGGCCGGTTCACCATCGATGCGGCAGCCGGCGAGGAAGCCGTGAAGGAAAGGGCCCTGGCAGACGAACACGTCCGGAAATTCATCGACGGCAAGACCATCCAGAAGGTCGTCGTGGTCAAGAACAAGCTGGTCAACATCGTGGTATAAGGTGCGGCGCCGTCGAGGATACATCGCCGCGGCCACTCTCCTGGCCCTTCTCCTCTGGGGGGGCTGCGGCTATCGATTCGCCGGTCAGGGGAACCTGCCCGATTCCATCCGGCGGATCTACATCCCTCTCCTGGCGAACCGGACGGGGATCACCGGCATCGAAACGACCTTTACCAATGACCTGGTGTATGAATTTACCCGGGCCAGTCGGGCCGCCGCCCGACTGGCAACGGATCCGTCCGAAGCGGACGCCCGATTGACGGGGGCAATCGGCCCCATCACCGTCAAGACCATCACCCATCGCGGCCACCAGGTGGCCCTGGAGCGACGCGTGACGGTGGCCCTTTCGGTGACCATCGCGACCCCGGACGGGAGGGCCCTCTGGTCCGTGTACGACCTCACCGACGACGAGGCCTATGCCGTGTCCGGAGACAAGCTGGCGACGGAGCACAACCGGCGGCAGGCCATTGACGAGATCTCCGAGCGGATGGCGGAAACGGTCTACACCGGTTTCACCACCAATTTTTGATGTCGGGAACGATGCCCTGGCAGGCAAGGGGACATTTCCGGATCACCAAGGGGCGGTTTCCCGTTGCAGGGGCCGGGCCCGGACTTGGATGATCCGGAAAAATCCAGAAAAAAATGGTCAGGCGGCCGACGTGTTGACGAGTCGGCTGAGGCGGGAGATTTTACGGGCGGCGGTCCGCTTGTGGATGACCCCTTTGGCCGCCGCTTTGTCGATGATGGATTTGGCCGCCTTCAATTTTTCCTGGGTCGTATCGCCGGCGTTTTCCGCCGCGGCCTGACGGACCTCCTTCACCACATTCCGGACCCGGGTCTTGCCGGCCTTGTTGCGCCCCCGGCGCACCACGTTCTGCCGGGCCCGTTTTAAAGCGGATTTATGATTTGCCACGCTGCTGTCTCCTTTCCTGTTGATAATGTCATCACGTTCATCCAGCTTCACCGATTAAAACTGGTTGTTTACAATAAGGAAGTCGCCCATGTCAATAAGAATTTTCCGTTTGGACGATCCCGTCCCCAACATCAGGGTCCCGCCCCCCCCGGAACGTATGCCGGTGGGCCGGGGAAGGCCGACCGGCCGGTCCCGCTTCCCAACGGCAGCGGCCGCTGAGACGGCACCCCCCGACGGAGGAAATCCACCTGTTTTGGCAAAATTCCCTTTTAAAATCCGGGCGCTTTTGCTACAAAAAACGATATGGACAAACCCAAAAAGCGAGGAGGCAAAATGGCGGTTGCGGACAGGAAGATCGACGAATTGAGCGGGTTCGCTCTGGACGTGATCAACCGGCTGGGGGAGCAGGCGTGCGGCATTTCCGGCCGCGGGGAGAACCGGGTGAAATTCGACCAGGGGCTGGTCACGGAGGCGGAAATCCAGCTGTCAGACTATTTTGCCCAGGAACTCAAAGCGACCTTCCCGGAACACCGGATTTTCCCCGACCTCCGGGAGGACAACGCATACACCCATGAGGAAAACCGGTACCTGTGGATCTTCGACCCCCTGGACGGGGTCGCCAATTTTCAGGCGGGCATCCCGGTCTGGGGCCTCTCCCTGGCGCTGTTCGAAAACTACTGGCCGGTTTTCGGCACGGTTTACATGGCCGCCACCGGCGACCGGTTCCAGGCCTTGGCCGGCGGCACCGCCTACCTCAACGATCGCCCCATTCGCATCTCTTCCCAAGACACCCTTAATGATGAAAGCCTGCTGCTCATCTACAGCCGGTTTCATCAGCGGTACCGGTCGACTTTCCCCGGAAAAATCCGGAACATGGGCTGCACCGCCGCCCACCTGTGCTATGTGGCCGCCGGATGCGCCGAAGCGGCCGTCATCGCCAACGAGTCCTATCAGGAGCTGGCCGCCGCCTCCATCATCGTCAACGCCGCCGGGGGCAAGATCCACAAAATCGACGGCGGCGAATTCTTCCTGGCCGATTACCTCCACGGCGAAAAGGAGGAGGAACACCTCGTCGCCTCCCCCCCCGGCATTCACCCCCAGATCCGCCAATACCTTCATACCGTGTAACCATGGGGAGCCGAGCCGAGAAGTTGACATTCGACACCATCGGACTGGGGCTCGTGGCCGTTGGCGCAGCCGGGTTTTATTTCCTCCTGGCGCTCTGGACCGAAAAAGCGGGCCCGGCCGTCTATGTGGTCACCCTCACCATCCTGTTCTATGGGCTCGTCACCCAGTTTCTGCTCAACCGGTTCCGCCGATCCGAAAAGCGGTTCCGATCCATCTTTGAAAACAACGGCGCCGGGGCCCTCATCGTCGATGCCGACATGGTCATCACCCAGGCCAACAGCCAGTTCGAGTCCATCACCGGGCACCGCCGGGAAGAGGTGGAGGGGCAGAAACCCTGGCTGGCATTCGTCCATCCCAAGGACCAAACCAAAGTCCGGGAGGCTCTCCTGAAAGAGGCGGCCGGCCCTTCCGAACCCCGCACCTGCGATTGCACTTTCCTGGACCGAGACGGACGATCGAAATCCATCTTCGTCATCTTCTCCTCCCTCCCCGGAGAGCGGGAAAAGCTCGTCTCCCTATCGGATATCTCCGAACTGAAAGCGGCTGAAGAAGAATTGCAGCACCGGGCCCTGTACGACGAATTGACCGACCTGCCCAACCGGGTCCTGCTCGTCGATCACCTGGCCATGGCGCTCAAACGGCACCGCCGCCATCCGGGCTACCGGTTCGCCCTGATCTACCTGGACATCGACCGGTTCCGGAACGTCAACGAAAGCCTGGGCTACAAGGCGGGGGACGAACTGCTCCAGTCCTTTTCCCAGCGGCTGAAAAGCTGCCTGCGGGACTTCGACACCCTCTGCCGCATGGGAAGCGACGAATTCGCCATCCTGCTTGAGGACATCGACGTTTCCGCATCCGCCCTGGCCATCGCCGACCGGGTCCATGAACTGCTTTATGACCCGTTTCACATGGGCGAGCATGAAATCTTCGTCCGGGTCAGTATCGGCGTGGTGCTCAATGCGGAAACCTACGAATGGCCGGAAAACATCATCCGGGACGCCGACGCGGCCATGTACCAGGCCAAAACCCAGGGCAAGGCGCGATACGAGATCTTCGACCGCCGGATCCACGAACAGGCCCTCCAGAACCTGCAACTGGAAATGGACCTTCGCCGCGCCCTGACCCGGGAAGAATTCGAGCTGTATTACCAGCCCATCGTATCGGTGGAGACCGATGACCTCATCGGATTCGAGGCCCTGGTCCGGTGGCGCCATCCGGAACGGGGCGTCATCTACCCCGACACCTTTATTCCCCTGGCCGAAGAAACCGGGATCATCATCCCTTTAGGGCGCTGGATTCTCCTGGAGGCGTGCCGGCAGATGGTGGAATGGCAAAAAGAGCAGTCAGGGTTTCCCCGGCTGTTCATCAGCGTCAACATCTCCGTCAAACAGTTTTCCCACAAGGCATTGATCCGGGAAGTGGAAGCCGTGCTCGACGAAACCGGCTTCCCCCCCGAACTGCTGAAACTGGAGATCACCGAAACCATGCTGGTAAAAGATCCGGAAGCCACCATGGAAGCACTGCTCCGGCTGAAACAGCTGGGCATTCAGATCGTCGTGGATGATTTCGGCACCGGATACTCCTCCCTGAGTTATCTCCAGCAACTCCCCGTGGACACGCTCAAGGTGGACCGCCGGTTTGTCATGCCCATTCAGCGCACCGCCACGCCGGACCGGGAAATCGTGGAAGCCATCATCTCCCTGGCCCACCGGCTGGGCTTGAACGTCATCGCCGAGGGGGTGGAAACACTGGACCAGCGGACTGTCCTGTCCGGGCTGAAATGCCAATTCGCCCAGGGATTCCTGTTCGCCCGGCCGCTCAACAAGGCGGATGCGGTGGCGTTTATCAGGGAGGGACAGAAGCACAAGTGCACACCGGCACACAGTGCGGGAGGGATGCATTAGGAGTCTACCGCGGGCTTCGCCCCCAACCCAATATTTTGGTTGGGATATACACCGCTACTCATGAAACTCGCAGTCATTGGATCCGTTGAACATCAACCGTATGAGGATGCCACGTATATTTGATCCCGTTGATGATTCCGATTCCAGGCCCCGCCTCGCATGAGAAAGCGAAAAAGCAGACAGCGTCATCTCCCTTCATGCGTTCCTGAATCAGTCCGAATGCTTCGGCTCAAAAGCCGCGCAGCCGAACGCCTCTTCGTCCTTTTGGTCAAGCCGGTTGAGATTGCAGAGCATCTCCTCGTTCGGATCATCATCCCTGGCGCATGCGATGCACATGATGGGTTTCGGCACGAGACCGGGATTCAATTCGTTGCCGTCGTCATCGAAATACCGGGGTTTGCCGTCCGGGATGTCCATTTTTTCTCCCTTTTTCAACCGGTAGTCTTCACCGGTATCATACATATCGTGAACCCCTCCGAGGGCTATTTTCTCAACCGATCCATCGCATACTTCACGCTCACCCCCAGCCGTTCGATGGCCCGGGCCAGGACGCCGATTTCGTCGCCGCGGCGGGTTTCTTCGATGGTCACATTCATCTCTCCGGTACTCAACTGATCGGCGACCGTTGTCAGCCGTTTAATGGGCGTCGCCAGGTTTCTGGACAGCAGCAAAGAGACCAGGATAATGGTGGCGGTCGAGATCAGCAGGATGATCAGCGACAACATCTGGAGTTGTTTGACCCTGCCGAAGGCTTCCGCGTAGTTCTGGCGGGCCACGAGGACCCACCCCCGGTCGGTTTCCATCATGTAGGCGATGGTCTTCTCGCCATTTTCATCCTCGAACACCACGCGGTTTTCGCCCTGTTCCTTCATTGCAACGAAAGCGGGATGATCGCTGAAATCCTTCCGGATCGTTTCGTATTCCTTGGTCTGATGAGCGATCACGTGCCCGTTTTTGTCCAGCAGGAAGGCGTAGCCGGTCTCGCCGATGGCCAGGTCCGTGACCGCATCCGAGATTTCGGTGATGGTCATGGCGATGGCCAGCACGCCGGCGATTCCTCCCACGGTTTCCTGGATGGGGACGGCCAGCACCAGTGCCGGTTTGCCCGATGTCTTGCCGATGAGCACCTGTTCGCCCAGTTCTTCGCCCGACAGGATCTGCTTTACATAGGCCCGGTCCCCATAGTACTTGGGCGGGTTGCCGTCGCTGCGTCCGATGTTCTGGCCGTCGGGGGCCACGGTAAAGGCCAGGTAATTCCAGTCGTAGACCTCGACAATGTCCCCGAGGATGGGGTTCTGCTGCTCCGCGCTCATGGTCCGCATTTTCTCCAGGGCCGCGTTCTGAACCAGCATCCGCCGGTTCATGTCCACCCAGCCGTTGACCTTCTGGGTCAGCCGCGTGGTGACACCCAGCAGCTCTCCGTCCACTTGCCGGGAGACCGTATCGATCATGGCCCGGTGGGTCACCGTCCAGATCAAAACGATGGGAACCAGCGAAACCAGGAGCATGGCGATCATGATCTTGGTGCCGATGCCGAGTGCTGCCATGCGATCTTTCATGGGGGATACCTCCCTTTCCGGAATTGCATCAAGGTTGGAGAAAAAGGGGCGGGTGGGCGGGCCGCTTCAATGCCTTACAGTTGGTGGGCCACGCCGTCCCGGTAGCGCTTTTCCCGGACCGGGTCACCGATTTCCCGACAGATGATCCGCACCAGATCCGGCAAATCCGACCGGCCGCCGGCTCCGGCACCTTTCCATTCTCTGACAGCGTTGTCGAAAATGATCTGGGAAACGGGCCCCATGATCCGCGCCAGTTGCCCCTCAAGATCGGCCAGTGCTTCCCCGAGGGCTTCGGATGGCTCTGGACCGGCGGCGGGCCGCGATCCGGATGTCGCCGCCATCTCGCCCAGAGCCGCCAGGACCCCATCGACCAGGGCGTTCATATCAAGGGGCTTCCGGAAATGGCGTTCGATGGCGGCGGTTTTGAGGGTCGCCTGGAGCAGCCCGGAATCCGCACCGGTCATGAGAATGCACTTGGCGCCGGGAACCTGGGATTTGACAAAGGCCAAAAACTTCACGCCATCCACGGCCCGGGGGATCGCCAGTTCCGTCAAGACCAGATCGGCCGGCGCCTGCCGCAGGGCCTCCCTGGCCGCCTCGGCGCTGTCGGCGTGTCGGCTTTCCAATCCGTCATGGGCCGAGAATGCATCGGTCAGGGCACTGACAGTGGCGGGGTCCGGATCGACAATCATCAACCGTTTCATATCACCATCCTCGCCGTTGGCGGTATTCACTCCGCTAAACCTATATTTTTATACCTTATTTTCTGGAAAACCTCAATGGGTATTCTGTGACCGGACTTGCCCCGGATACCGGAAGGTATTACCATCCGCTCTCACTGAACCGCCAAAGAGGAGCACCGAACCGCCGAATGAAACCGCAAGACGACATCACCGCCACCGGACGCCGGCGCCGCCTGCCCAAGGCCGACCCCGGCCAGGAACTCGATACCATCACCGTCAAGGGCGCGCGGGAGCACAACCTCAAGAACATCGACGTGGAACTGCCCAAAAAGAAGCTCATCGTCTTTACCGGCGTTTCCGGGTCGGGCAAGTCGAGCCTTGCCTTCGACACCATCTTCGCCGAGGGGCAGCGGCGGTACGTGGAATCGCTCTCCGCCTACGCCCGGCAGTTCATCGGCCAGATGGAAAAGCCGAAATACGACACCATCCGGGGGCTGTCGCCCACCATCTCCATCGAGCAGAAGGCGGCCAGCAAGAACCCGCGATCCACGGTGGGCACCATCACCGAGATCTACGACTACCTCCGGGTGCTCTTCGCCCGCATCGGCGAGCAATTCTGCATCCACTGCGGCAGGAAAGTGGGCCGGGGGGACGCCCAGTCCATGGTGCGCCAGATCCTGGAGATCCCGCCGGGGTCGAAGGTGCTGATCCTCGCGCCGCTGGTGGAAAACCGGAAGGGCGAGCACCGGGAGATCCTCCAGAACCTCAAAAAGGACGGCTTCGCACGGGTGCGGGTCAACGGCGTGGTCCAGCCCGTGGAGGAGGTCCAGTCCCTGGCCCGCCACAAAAAGCATCACATCGAAGCGGTGGTGGACCGGCTCAAGATCGCCGGCGGCGACGCCTTCCGGAAGCGGCTCACCGATTCGGTGGAGACGGCCCTGCGCATGGGCGGGGGCCGGCTCATCGTCCATGTGGTGGACCGGGAAGACCTGACCATGAGCGAGGCCCGCTCCTGCTGCGGCGTCGCCTACCCGGAACCCGATCCGCCGCTCTTTTCGTTCAACTCCCCCCTGGGGATGTGCCCGGCCTGCAACGGCATCGGGAGCCAGCTCCACATGGACGAAGACAAAATCGTGCCGGACCGGGACCTCTCCATCCGGGAAGGGGCCGTGGCGCCGTGGCGGAACATGTTCGCCAAGCCGGGCGGCAACCACTCCTGGGGGATGCGGCAGGTGCTGGCCATGGAATCCCAGTGGGGCGTCGATCTGGACACGCCCTGGCGGAAGCTGGCCAAAAAACAGCGAGATCTGCTCCTTTTCGGCTCGGACGGCCGGGAGATGAAGGTCCGGTGGGATTCGGACAAGATCCAGGGGGACGTGACCATGGCCTGGGAGGGGCTGGTCCACACCCTCATGCGCCGGTACCACGGGACCGAGTCCGAAAGCCAGAAGAAATGGTACGCGGGCTTCATGTCCGCCACCACCTGCCGGGCCTGCAAGGGGCGGCGCCTCAAGCCCGAGGTGCTCCACGTCCGGGTGGACGGCATGTCGATCATGGACATCTGCGCCCTGACGGTCCGGGAGGCCCACGCCTTTCTCACGTCCATGCCGCTGACCGGCAACCGGCGGCTCATCGCCGAGGAACTCCTGAAAGAGATCGTCAGCCGGCTGGGCTTTCTCCTCAACGTGGGCCTCGACTACCTCTCCCTGGACCGGAACGGCCCGACGCTGTCGGGCGGCGAATCCCAGCGGATTCGGCTCGCCTCACAGGTGGGATCGGAGCTGACCGGCGTCCTCTACATCCTGGATGAACCCTCCATCGGCCTCCACCAGCGGGACAACATCAAGCTCCTGGAGACCCTGTGCCACCTCCGGGACATCGGCAACACCCTCATCGTCATCGAACATGACCAAGAGACCATGACGGCGGCGGACTGGCTGGTGGACATCGGGCCGGGGGCGGGCCTGCTGGGGGGGCAGATCGTGTCCCAGGGGACCCCGGAAGAGGTCGAGCGTGACCCGGTCTCGGTCACCGGCCAATTCCTGAGCGGCGCGGAGCGGATCGCCGTCCCCGGAAAGCGGCGCACGCCCCGGTCGGCGGGCGGCAAATGGGTGACGATTCAAAAAGCCCAAGAGAACAACCTGGCCGGGATCACCGTTAAAATCCCCCTGGGGCTGCTGGTCTCGGTGACGGGCGTCTCCGGCGCCGGAAAATCGACGCTGATCAATTCCATCCTCTACCCGGCCCTGGCCCGGCGGCTCCACAATTCGGGTCTGGAAGTGGGGAAACACCGCTCCATCCGGGGCCTGGAGCATCTGGACAAGGTGATCAACATCGACCAGAAGCCCATCGGCCGCACGCCCCGGTCCAACCCCGCCACCTACACCAAACTCTTCGACCCCATCCGGGACCTCTTCGCCCAATTGCCGGAATCCCGGGCCCGTGGCTACAAAAAGGGACGATTCTCCTTCAACGTCAAGGGTGGCCGGTGTGAGGCATGCTCGGGGGACGGCTACATCAAGGTGGAGATGCACTTCCTGGCCGACGTTTACGTCCCCTGCGAGGTCTGCCGGGGCCGCCGGTTCAACGACGCCACCCTGGAGG
>CAYPCE010000135.1:0-10028 GCA_964409085.1 uncultured Desulfobacteraceae bacterium
TGCCTGAGCCTGATCATCGCCGGAACGATCCTTTGGGGGTTTTTCTACATCCTGATGACTGGATGGTTAGGGGTGAAGATATGAAAGAATACCAAGAAACCGATGTCAAGCACATCCCCAAAGAATCGGCCCGGCGCACTTGGGTTGTGGTGATCCTGCTGTCCGCCGGCATCCTGATCAAAGGGTTTTTCGCCTTTTTCGTGGTCGGGGATATGGGCCAGCCCACCTGGGACTACCGGCCGGTTCCGGATGTGCCGGGCCAGTCGCCCTACGCCGTTTACCAGAAACTGCCCCATCCACAGCATGTAAAAGGCGTAAAGGGGGAATGATGAAGTTGTCCTGTTTCCGGCTGTTCCTCGTGTTGTCGATTCTGTTCATCGCCTCCTGTGAGTGGGGACGGATGTGGGAAACCCCGGCGGTGCGGCCCCATGAGGAACCGATCCTGCCCGTCGCCGAGGGCACGGTCCCCATGGAGCCGGGGGAAACGATTTATCGGGCCACCCCCGCCGATGCCCTGACCTCCCCCCTCTCGGCCGATGATCCCCAGGTGATCGCCGCCGGGGCGGACCTGTACGCGCTTTACTGCATCCAGTGCCACGGACAATACCACGATGGCTACGGGACAGTGGGTCAGAGCTTTCAGCCGCTGCCCGGCGACCTGCGGAGCCCCAAGGTACAGGCCCTGTCCCAGGGAAAGATGTTCAAGGAAATCAGCTACGGCATCCCCGATGGCCGTCAACCCGATCTCGCCACCACCATCGCCCCTGCGGACCGCTGGAAGATTATCGCCTACGTGAAATCCCTCGGCGTCCGGTGACGGACAAGCACGGCGGGTGCGATCTCTGCGGCCTGCCCCTTCCAACCCGATCCATCAAGACCGATTCCCCGGACGGCCGATACCGGTTCTGCTGCATCGGCTGCCGCCAGGTCTTCGCCATGCTCTTGGAGGCGGCCGACGCTCCGGACCCGGCCCGTTTCCGGGAGACCGAACTCTTTCGGAACTGCCAGGCCCTGGGGATCATTCCCTCCACTCCCGAGGACATCCCCCCACCACCGCCGCCGGAACCGTCCCCGCCGGATGTCCCCCCCGGGATGCCGGAGGATTCGCTTCCGCTTCAACTGACCGTCGACGGCATGTGGTGCCCGGCCTGCGCCTGGGTCATCGAAACCGCCCTCAAAGGCCAGCCGGGGGTCCATGACGCGACCTGCCTTTTTTCCACCGATCGGCTTACCTGCACCTACGACCCAAGGCGGACCACGCCGGACACCGTCACGGCGGTCGTGGCGCGGCTGGGCTACGGCGCGGTTCCCCCGGGTTCCTCCCTTGCGGTCCGGGACCGAAGAAAGGCACTGATTCGATTCGGTGTCTCCGCCTTTCTCACCCTGAATGTCATGATGCTCTCCTTCGGCCTTTATGCCGGGTTTTTCAGCCAATTCGGCCGGGATACCATCCGCAACCTCTCCTGGCCCCTTTTCGTCATGGCCAGCGCCGTGCTCTTCTACGGGGGCTACCCCATCTACCGCCGGGCCCTGTCGGGCCTCACTGCCGCGGCCTTCGGCATGGAAACCCTGGTCACCATCGGGGCGGCCAGCGCCTATTGCTACAGCGTCGCCAATCTGTTTTCCGGCAGCCTTCACCTTTATTTCGATACAGCGTCCATGCTCATCACCCTGGTCCTGCTGGGCAAGACCATCGAAGGCAAGGCCAAAGCCGAAATCCGGGAGGGGCTGGAGGCCCTCCTGTCCCTGCGCCCCACCAAGGTCCGGATCCTCTCGGATGGATTTCCCGGCGGCCGGTATACGGCGGCGGACGGCCTCCGGACAGGGGATATGATCCGGGTGTCGGAAGGGGAAACGGTGCCGGCCGACGGGGTCGTGTTGACCGGTCAGGGATTGACGGACGAGGCCACCCTTACCGGCGAAGCCCGGCCGGTGCGCCGACGGATGGGGGACCGGATCCGGAGTGGCGTCCATGTGCGCCAGGGGGACCTCACGGTGCGGGTGGACGCCGTGGGGAAGGACTCGACCCTGGGCCGGATGCTGGACATCATCGAACGGGCCCTGGCCTCCCGCTCCCGTCTGGAGGGCCGGACCGACCGGCTCCTCAGATGGTTCGTGCCCGTCATCGTCGCCCTGGCCGCCGGCACCGCCCTCGCCCTCCTCGCGGCGGGACGGTCCCCCGATACAGCGCTGGTTCGGGCGGTTACGGTGATGGTCATCTCCTGTCCCTGCGCCCTGGGCATCGCCATTCCCCTGACCCGGGTCGCCGGCATCTCTCTGGCCGGTCAGCGCGGCCTGCTGGTGCGGGATTTCTCCGCCTTCGAATCCGCGGCGGCCATCGACACGGTGGTTTTCGATAAAACCGGCACCCTGACCCAGGGACGATGGCGGCTGTCCGAGGTGCGGACGATGGACTCTCTGGATGAGGAGACCGCCCTGGCCCTGGCCGCCGGACTGGAGAGGGATTCGGACCACCCCATCGCCGTCGAACTCCTTCGGACCGTCCGGGAATCGGGGGGGCGGCCCTTGTCGGTCCAAGGGGTGCAGCGGTTCGACAACGGGGTTACCGGTCGATGGGACGGCATGCCGGTGCGCATCGGGTCCCGGGCCTTTGTTTTTCCCGCCTTCCGGTCTGCGTCGGAAGACCCGGCGCCGGAGACCGGGCCGGACCTGCATTCCAGCGTCTTCCTGAGCCTGGCGGATCGTCCGGTTGGGATTTTTCGGTTCGGTGACGCGCTCCGGCCCGAAAGTCGCGCGGTGGTGACCGCCCTGCGGCAGGACGGATGCCGGATCGCCATCGTTTCAGGGGACGGGCGGGCCGCTGTCGAGGGAGTGGGACGGGCCCTGGATATCCCGGACACCCACGGCGATCTCCTGCCACCGGACAAAGCCGATTGGATCCGATCTCTTCAGGAAGCGGGCCGCCGCGTGGCCATGGTCGGGGACGGGGTCAACGATGCCCCGGCCCTGGTGGCGTCGGACCTGGCCGCGGCGGTCCACTCCGGTCGCGACCTGGGCCGGGAGGCGGCCGACATCATCCTGATGCGCGGGGATCTGACCCAAATCCGGGAATTCTTCGACCTCGCCGGCGCGGTCAACCGGAAAATCCGTCAGAATCTGGTCTTTACCTTCCTTTACAACGCCGTGGCCATCCCCGTGGCCATGGCCGGACTGCTCTCGCCCCTGGTCGCGGTCTGCGCCATGCTCATGAGCAGCCTCAGCGTCACCGGCAATACCCTCCACTTGCTGAAGACCGGGAAAAAATCCGCCCTGCCGGTTGCACAATCCCCCAAAGGTTGATATGAACCTTCGCTTTGGAAGGCACCCGACTGAGCGAACACAGACTTCAACGCAAGGATACCGGAATGACCTTAAATCCCCCTTCGCAGCCCCGATCGCTCCTGCTCCTGATCGCCGGTGCCAAAGGCGCCATCGGATCGACGCTGGCGGTGGCCGCCGAGGCGCTTCACGACAACCCGGCGCCGATCCTTTCGAGCCTGACCACCACCCATCAGTTCCCCTGGCTGGGGGCCCCCGAAAACGTCTACATGGCCGGCTGGGACCCGTCAGGGGAAAGCATGGGCCGTTCCGCCGAAATCCACGGCGTTCTGCCCCCTCATCTCCTGGCCCCTTATGAAGACCGGCTTGCTTTCCTGCCCATCGTTCACCCCCCGTCCCATCCCGAACTGGAAGCGCAAGTGGCGCGGCTTATGACCGACATCCAGGCGTTCCGGGATGCCCATCCCGGTTCGGAACCGGTCTTCGTCAACCTTTTGCCGGCCGGCCGCGAAATGGACCCGGACGGCTGTCACGATTTTGAGGATCTGGGTCACCGGTACGACCCCGAGGGATGCCCGGATCCGGCGTACGCCCTGGCCGCCATCCGATCGGGGGTACCGGTGGTCAACTTTACCCCCAATGCCCTGGAAGCCCCCGCCATCCTCGCCGAGGCCGCCACTCACGGCGTGCCGCTGTCGGGCCGCGACGGCAAGACGGGCCAAACCTTTTTCAAAGTGGTCCTTGCCTCGGCTTTAAAAGCCCGGAGCCTGCGGGTGGATGGCTGGTACAGCCTCAACATTCTGGGAAACGCCGACGGCCGGAACCTGATGGACCCCGATTGCGCCCAGGGCAAGCTCTCCAACAAAACCCGACTGCTGGATGAAGTCCTGGGCTATCCGGTGGGGGAACGGTATGGCGCCTCCACCCACAAGGTTCACATCGATTATTATCCACCCAGGGGGGATGCCAAAGAAGCGTGGGATGTGATCGACTTCACCGGCCTGTTCGGCATGCCCATGAGCCTTCGGCTCAATCTTCAGGGCCGGGATTCCATCCTGGCCGCGCCCATGGTCCTGGACCTCGCCCGGTGGATGGCGACCCTCAAACTTGCCGGCCGGTCCGGCCCCATTCCGGAATTGGGGTTCTTTTTCAAAAAGGGCATCGGCGATACCCCGCCCGTGGCCTTCGACGCCCAGTTGCAGGCGTTGGCAGACCTCCTGAAAGCGTGTGAGGCGGCCATCGATCCTTCCCATCAGAAAGAATTGTCATGATTTTCGGATACAGCACCAACGCATTTGTCAAGTTCTCCCTCCTGGATTCCCTGGAACGGATCGCCCGTCTCGGGTTCCAGGGAGTGGAGATCATGTGCGATCGGCCCCACCTCTACCCCGACGATTACGATAGGACCGCCCTGAAAACGGTCAAAGACGCCCTTCACGCCAACGGGTTGACGCCCACCAACCTCAATTCCTTCACCCTGTTCGCGGTGGGCGACACCTATCTCCCTTCCTGGATCGAACCGGAGCCGGAACGGCGGGAAATCCGGGTGCGCCACACCCGGGCCTGCCTGGACATCGCCGACGTTTTGGGATGCAGCAATATTTCGATCCCCCCGGGGGGTCCGTTACCGGAAGGAATGTCGCGGGCGGAAGCGTTGCGGCTGTTTCACCGGGAGTTGGACCGGGTGATCCCCCTGGCGGAGGAGCGGGGGGTCCGGCTGCTCATCGAACCCGAACCCGGTCTGCTGATGGAACGGAGTGCCGAATTCAAACCGTTTATCAGGGAAATCCAGTCGCTGGCCGTGGGCCTCAATTTCGACATCGGTCATTTCTATTGCGCCGGAGAGGATCCGGCCGAAGCGGTCGAGGATCTGTTCGAGTGGGTGGGACATATACACATCGAGGATATCGCCCCGACCCGGGTCCACAACCACCTCATCCCAGGACTGGGGGCCATTGATTTTCCGGCGGTATTCCAGGCCCTTCAACGGCTGGAATACAGGGGCCACATCAGCCTGGAACTCTATCCCTATGTGGACCGGCCGGAGGCCGCCGGGCGGGAAAGTCGAACCCACCTCCGACCGCTGTTCGCATCAGCGGGGCTTGACATCGAATAATTACAGGGGGGATCTTACCGGACCTTGACCATGTTGCAGATGGTCTGGGAGTTCCATTTGCCCTTGCCGGACAGGGTGGGGACCCCCTCGCCGTTGAGGATGTCTTCGATCTGCTTGTAGGAATGCTTCTGGCGGCGCTTGCGGTGGATCCACTCCACCAGCAGCCCGCGCTTGATGTCGCGAAGCTCGTCCTCGAATTTCTTGATGGGAATGCCAAGCTCCGTCTTCCCCTGAATGTCTTCCAACCGGTCTTTGATCTCCTGAAACAGGGTGTCCGTGGTCATTCGATCATCCTTGTCATCGGTTAAGGGTGAGACAGCAGATAATCGGCGATGGCCTTTTCGGCCGCTCTATCCGCAGGAGTATCGCCGTTCGGAGCGGGAACGAAATCCACATGGACATGGGTGTCGTCGGACCGTTCCCGTACCACGACCTGCTTGCGGATATAGGTCCGTTCATCGTCCGCCAGGTGAAAGCCGACCCGGAATGCCTCACCGACCTGGAATCGCTCCTCTCCTTCCAGTGCGATCTTGAGTCCGGATCGCGACAGGTCTTCCACGGTCATCCGCCGGTAGGGGCCGCCGGAAAGGGGGACGTAAAAACCGGGCAGGCGCGTCGGCTTCCGCGACACCTGCCGCCGTTCCAGAAACACCAGATTTGAATAGCCGCAGGCGCAGCTGTGCCGGATATGCACCTTCCCCTCGGCCTCGACATATTCCCGGCAGTCGAGCATCATCGTACGCTGGCATTTGGGACAGACAAGTATCGTGGATTCGTTCCGCCCGATGTAGATCCGGGTATGGGCTTTATTTTCCAATGGCGTGTCTTTGTGAAGTGGTTTCGGGGCATCACTCGTCAGACTCCTCAGTGTACGACCACGCCCGTTGCGCGGTTAACCCCTTGTATTCCATAAACCCCCCGTTCGGATCAATGGGGAGGCCATGGTAATCGCCGGTAGGAATCCGCTACTTCCCCGGCCCTGCCGACCGGCCCACAAATCGCTTGAGCCTGCCGCGGATCTGTGATTGAATAAGAAATGATCCAGGAGGTTTCCCCACGCGACAAAAGGAGGGCGTCATGGCTGTCAAAATTCTTATCCGTCGGAACGTTCCCGAGGCCAAGGAGGAGGAGCTGGACAAGCTGCTCAAGAAGCTGCGCGCCATCACCATGGACCAGTCTTCGGGCTACATTTCCGGTGAGACGCTGCGGCGGGTGGATGCGCCCGGCGAGATGCTGGTCATCAGCACGTGGCGGGATGTCGAAAGCTGGCGGAACTGGATGCTGAGCGAGGAACGGACCCGAATCCAGGAAGAGATCGACAGCCTGCTGGGGTCCGACACCACCTACGAGATCTACCGCCAGTAAGCCGATCACATGTCCGCATCGAACGCCGCTTCGTAGCCGGTCAGCTCGACATAGCCGGTTCCCCGGACAGGACGGCCACCGGACGTTCCCGTCACGGAAACCGCCCCTTCCCAGTAGGTGACGGCGGTGGTGAGAGGGGTTTGCATTTCCTGGTCCGCCAAGACCGGCGACACCGCCAGAGCCAGCCCCCGTCCGGGAATGGAAAGGGTCCAGCCCGCCGGATAGCTCGCCCCGGTGACTGGACTTTCCCAGACCGCCGTCGTCTCCAGCCGGATCTCGGTGGACGGGATGGCGGCCCCCTCCCCTTCCCGGTCCACGACGGTCCCACTGGAGGCGGGATGGATCCGGCCCTCCGACTCGCGGAGAAAATAGACCATGAGGTCCCTTCCGTCATCCAGCTGGAGGCTGAACCAGTCCCACCCCGTGATGCCCGCTTCCAGAGGGGTGGTACTGAACTCGTGGTCCATCCAGGAACGGCCCGACACAGCGAACCATTTCGCACCGATGCGGATCCGCCCCTCGGTCCGCAATCGGGTCAGGGAATAATAGCAGCTGGCCTTGCCCGGCTGCCGGCCTTTTGGGCTGTAACCGCCATCACCGTGAAAAACAGGTGGTTTGAGGGGGGTTAGTGTCAGATCCACCGCCAGATCCGGAGTTTCCGCGGTCAGGTGATGACGCTCGGCCCCCATGGCGGCCGACCATCCCTTCAAAAAAACCCGGACCATCTCCCCCCGCCGCAAAGCCCCCGCCATCCCCAGGGTCCCTCTGGCCATGGTTTCGGCCTGGCGGTGGTCGGCGTTCCGGATGTCGGACACGGCCAGATGGCCCAGATAGAGCTGCAAGGACCGCCAGGCCGACGCCGGTTCCGGCCATCGGCTTTGGACGCCGGACGGCGCCGTCTGGTTTCGGAAAAAGGTCAACTGATAGCCGAATCGCCGCCCCTCGTCGGTCCACACGTTGCCGGTATAGTACCACCATTCGGTCTTGAACCCCGGGTGGGCGGCATGGTCTTGGGGAAACCGGAATTCACAGGGCCCTGTCACGGTGCGAAACCCCGATGCCGAAAAGCCGGGAACCGTCGAAGCCACCAGGAAAAACAGCGAAAAGGCTATCCCCGGAATCCGCCTCGCCGGGACCGATCCGGTTCGGCCGCCCCGGAGGCGGAGTCCCACCCTCAATTGGGCCGGTCCTGCAATCGGTTTTCGAATAGGCGGAAGAGGTCGGAGAGCCGCTGACGCTGACGTGCAACACATGGGGCGATGGAGGCCAGATTCTCTCCGGGATATGGCGGCTTCCGGGCCGTTTGGAGGCAGTAGTCCATTCCCCGTTCGATGTTTTCCTTGAACCGCGCCACCTGATCGGCCCGCCCGTCCGCATCCTCTGCCGCGACCAAGGTCTCGAACCTGTCGACGTACATCTCCAGTTCCTTGCAGAACATGTGGGGGCGCTCGGCCGGTACCAGGCTCTCGCCCCTGCCGTAGATGTGATCCACCATTTCCTGGAGGGTATATTCGCCCCGGAACCAGGCGATATTGGGTCCAGGGCAAATGGCCTGCGGAGAACCGGCTTCGGATTTGATGCCCAGGGCGATCAGGGCCCCGTTTCCCAGATGGTCGCAGAGGCAGACCTTTTCGGTCACCGCGGTGCAGCGCCGCGCTTTTTCCGCCGCCACCAGATCCAGGCTCTCGATTTCTTGAATGCGGTCCCTCTGGAACCGTTTCGATGCCGTGCAGACGGGCTGGGGGCCATAAGGGGTGGGGGCCATCAGCAACCCCTTGGGACAGGCGGAACCGGGCGAATCCCCTTTCGCCTTTTCCCGGGTCCAGCAATCCGACCCCGACCGGCGGATGTTATTGAACGGCACCCCCATGGGCGAAGCGCCGCTCACGTAGAGGTCTTCCTCCCGGGATGCCCTGAGCAACTCCAGGGTGGACCGGTCCACGGGGGTGGCCTCGGGGACCAGGAGGAACGGGCTGGCCCAGCCGGTCCGGTCCATACCGTAATCTTCGGTCATCCGCCGGGCCTCTCCGTTATTGCCGAGGCCCCCCTGGACGGTAACGAGCGGCCGTTCATCCCGGGCCGCTTCCGGGAATGCCCATCCCATTTTGTTGTAAAATTTCAAAATCGCCGGCTGAAACTGACTGGCCAGCTGGTCCCGTTTCTCCCGGAACTCGTGCAGCAAAGACGGCAAGAGCTGCCCGTTGGAGGCAAACGCGTGGCCGCCGCAGTTGAGCCCCGATTCGATCCGGAATTCGCTCACCTCCAGCCCTTTGCGGGCCAGATATTTCCCCTGGATCATGGCCGAACGGAAATCGCTCACCTTGACGGTGATCTTCTTTTTCAACTCACCGGTCTTGTCCCGGTAGAAGTCCTTGAATTTTGACATGTAGGTGTAGAGACTCTGATTGATCCCCGCCGAAAAGATGACGGAGGATTCCAGTACGCTCTCGGCGTATCCCCGAAGGGCCGCTTTGGCGTCGCTGAATTCCTCGGACAGCGGTTTCCCGTCCCCATCGAAGCCCGGTCGATCCACTTTGACCATGATGTTGACATCGATGGCCCCCGGCGTCATCCGACCGGTCAGTTCGGCTTCCAGCGCTTCCCGTTCCGCCGGGTTTTCGATGCCCGTCAGCCGGTCGTAGGCCCGCTTCAGGGGACTGGAATCCGGCAGCAGGCTGAAATATCGGGCTTTATCGTTATCGGCGAAAAACGGCTGCCGCTTGATGGCGTCCATCTTCATCCGGACGATGGCCTCCACCGTATTCAGGTAGGCAGTGATCATCCGGGCCCGGGCGTCCCATTCGGACCGGGTGATCCGGGTGAACGGCAGGTTGAATTTTTCGCAGTAAAACTGACGGATCTTCTCCAGCAACAGGTGATCGACAATGGAAATGGCGGAGCTGATTCCAAAAGGAGCCACCCGGATGGGCGTGTCCACGGAATGGCCGGTTCCCATGACGGGGATGTGGAAGTCGTGCCAGTAGGCTTGCATGGCGGTTCTCCTGGATGCGGTCTGAGTTAGTTCGGAAAAACAGGTGACGCGCAATTCCTGTCGTCGCAAACGCCCATGGGCTTCACAGGCGAGTTTTCTTTATTTCCGATTTGGAAACAAAAAGCAACCCGAGCGACGGGCGCGAGCGACACGGTTCTTTTGAGCCGAAAACCATTGAAAAAGTGAACAATAAATGGTTTTTGTCCGATCCGCCGAAGAACACCGGACCTTCCCATGACAAAAGTTTTACAATTGTTTCCCGAGGATCCGGTACAT
>CAYPCE010000136.1:0-9810 GCA_964409085.1 uncultured Desulfobacteraceae bacterium
GGGCTGGCCCCTTCGTAGCCCGTGGAGATGCTGAGGGTGGGCAATTCGATGGCCGGCAGCATGTCGATGCGGAGGCGCAGGAGAGAGACGGCGCCCAGCACCACCACGATGAGGGTCACCATGGTGGTCAGGATGGGCCGCCGGACGCTGAGCTGGGGCAGGTTCATGGTTGGGCCGTCTCCGCGTCGCCGGGCAGGACCACCGGGGACCCGTCGTCCACCAGTTGCTGGCCCAGGGTCACCACCCGGCCCGAGAGGTCGTCGCCGAGGATCTGGACCCGGCCCCCCTCCCGGATGCCGGGCGTCACCGGCCGCCATTGCACCGAGCGGCCGTCATCGGCCAGCAGGAACACCCCCCTTTCGTCGTTGCGTTTGGCGAGGGCGGCTTCCGGCACCAGGACGGCGTCCGCCACCCGGTCGAGGATCACCGTGGCCCGGATGAACATGCCCGGCTTGAGACGCCCTTCGGCGTTTTCCACCGTCAGCTCCACCCGGGCCTGACGGGTGGTCTCCTTGAAGACCGGGGCGATGCGGGTGATGCGGCCCTGGAAGGTCTCGCCGGGGTAGGCGTCGGTGGCGAGATCCACCGACTGACCTTCTTCCAAGCGGCCGTAATCCCGCTCGGTGACGAAGAAAACGCCGGTGATGGGGTCTATCTCCACGATGGTGAGCAGCGGATCGTTGGCGGTCACGGTCTGTCCCTCGTCCACGAACCGCTCGGCCACCACCCGGTGGTCGTCTCCCCCGGTCCAGTCGGCGGTCACCTGGGTGTAGCCCAGTCGGATCCGGGCGGACTGGAGCGCGGCCTCGGCCCTGGAGATCTGGGCCTGGGCCACCTCCAGGCGGGCGGCTTTGGCCAGATGCTCCGCCTTGGCCGTGTCGAATTCGGATGCGGATATCACCCGCTGTTTCCGGAGGGCTTCGCTCCGCCGGAGGGACCGGGTGGCGATCTCCAGACCGCTTTTGGCCTCGGCGAGGGTGGCCCGGGCAACCGCCAGATCGGCCTCCGCCGCATTGACCGCCTGAACGTATTCGTCATCGTCGAGCCGGGCCACCACCTGGCCGGGAGCGACGTCGTCGGACAGATCCACCTCGAGGCGCTCCACCGTTCCGCCGACCTTGGGCGCCACCCGGAAGGCGGCCGTGGCCTCCAGGGCCCCGCTGAAGGTGCGGCGCAGGGCGATCGGGCCGTGGGTGATGGGGGCGGCTTCCACCGCCGCCGCGGGGCCGTCGCGACGGGGTGCGGCGTTGCCGTCGTCGGTCAGGCGGTTGAGGGCGACCCAGGCAATGCCAACGATCGCCACAATGATGACCACGGCGGATATTCGTTTCGAATTCGGGAACGTCATGGGTCCGGTCCTTATTATATTGTCGGAATAGACGTTCGAAACATGTTTCAGAACGAGAAATTATAATGGGGGCGGGTCCATAGAAAGTCAAGTGGAATGCGTTGGGCGTTTGTCGTTTGACGGCAGTAGCGATTAGTCCTGTTTACGCAGCGCGACGGTATCCGATAAAACCGAATGTCACGCCATCCTTCCGGGCGTTTTGCACAATTCTTTCCAGATCCCTGACAATTTCAATTTCCTCCGGATCATCAATATTCTTCAGTTCTTTGCCGCCATGAGACTTTTCGAGGGCGTCCAGCTTAACCGGCACTCCAACTCGCTTTCCAAGTTCTCTGGCGATTTCGCAAACAGGCTTGATTGGCCGCTGTTTATTGGTCGATGGGATCGGAACTATGGCGTCCATTGTTTCCAACCCCTTATATTTCCCCAATAAGTCTACAATTTTTGCAATGGATGTTTTGTCATTTTGATATTTTAGTCGATATACAAGTTCTCCCATCTCTGTCCGGGTGGTGTTCCATTGATCATACCCAAATTCATCCACTCCCATGAAAACGCTGCCGGGAGTGTGGACATCAAAAGCAAAGCCCTTTTGCCAGTTTCCTCAGATCTCGATGGTCATAACTCGTTGTCTCCAATGGCGTAAAGCCGATAAACGCCGTTGCAATGGCAATCAGACATCTTGATGGACGGCGAGTTTTATTTCTTCCAGGAACAGCATTTTGCCTGATTTGAATTCCGCCCTTGCCTTGTCGATGATCTCGATGAAACCCGGCTTTGCGCTAAGCGACAACGTCTCTTTGTCCGCGCCGGCTACATGAACAACTGCAATCGGTTTTTGATGGGATATTGTCATGATTTCAGTTAATTCCCACCGCCAGTTCCAGAATTTTCCACTGATATCCTCGCCCAATAGCCCACTGCCCTCGCGATGTCCGCAATGGCCTTGTCCCGGTCGTAATAAGCGGCGGCGGCCAGGGTACGGGCGCGGTTGCGGTCGAGTTCGGCTTCCAGGTATCGGGTGATGGTGGCCGACCCGCCCTCGTACTGTTTTTTGACCAGGCTGAGGGATTCCTCGGCCGCCGCCACGCTGGCCTGGGCCACTTCCAGGCGCGCCTTGGCCGCTTCGGCGTTCAAATATGCGTTTTTGACGTCCATTTTGACCGAAAGCGCGGTTTTCCGGTCAGCCGAGAGCATCTCGTCTAAAGCCGCTTTGGCTTTCAATTCTTCGGCCCGGGTGGAAAATCCGGTGAAGATGTCCCAGTTGAGCATCACCCCGACGGTCCAGTTTTCCCGATCGGTCTCGTAATCGAGATCCGGGTCGTCCATGTAGTATTTGCCCTGTAGGTCCACCCTCGGCAGATAGCCCGCCCGGGTTCGGTCGATGTTCATACGCGATCGAACCAACTGTTGCCGGACTTTATGCAGTTCGGGCCGGTGCTCCAGTGCGAAGGCGACGCCTCCCAGATAATGTTTGGGCACGCGGACCGGCAATACTTTTGACTTTTTCAGCCGGAGGGGTGGTTCGGGGTTGATCCCCATGACGTTGGAGAGGGCGGTGAGAGCGATGCGGTGCTGGTTTTCACTGTCCACCACCGTCTGCCGGGCCTCGGCGAGGCGGACCTGCAACGACAGCAGATCCGACTTGAGGGCCCCGCCGGCCCGGTACCGGACTTCCATGATGTGCAACTGCTTTTCGACAGTCGAAACCGATTCTTTGGCGATGTCGATGAAAGCTTTGGCCGCCAGGCTGTTGTAGTAGGCCTGGATGGCCGAGGCGACGAGGGAATTTTCGACGGCCTGCCGGTCGAGCCGGGAAATGGCGACGCCGGTTTCGGCCATCATCCGGCCCAGCAGGTTCCGTCCGCCGTTGAACAGATTGAGGCGGCCGGTGAGGCCCGACTCCCAGTTTTCGATGCGGCCCGGATGGTTGAAATTTGTTTGTTGGGGCAACTGGCGCTGGTCGATTTTCTTGAAGAGGTAGGCCGACGGCGCTTCGCCTTCCATGTATTCGGTGTAAAATCCGATGGCCGGGAAAAAGGCGGCATTGGCCCGCATGAGGTCGGCCTCCGCCTGCTTTATCCGGGCGATGGCCATCATCTTGTCCGGATTGTTGGCTAGGGCGATCTCGATGATATTTTTCAGATGGACGGGCCGGTTTACAGCGCGGGTTGGGCCCGTTCGCTCCTTTTCGGCCGGGGAGGCGAGGCGGTGTTCGGCATCTGCGTAGTGCGCCTGGACGGCATCGTAGGTATACGGGTTGTAGCGCCTGTCTGGAAGGCAGCCCCCCGAGCCGAGAACCCAAAAGAGCAGCGGCAGCCAGAAAAAAGAGACGGTGCGGACCGGAAATCTCATACGTTCACCCATCGGTTCAATGCGTCTGAATGGATCGGATCGTGTCCTGTCGAATTGCGATTGTCCTTACTATATAGGATAATTCCACCAATGAATCAATTGAAAATCCCCTTTGGGGACTTTATAGTGCGTTTAGAATATCCCTGAACCCTGTTGAGGGTTCGAGTGGAAAACGGACGCGAAAAACCGTTCCGCGGTGTGGAGAAAAGAATGAAAACCTGTAAAGTCATTATCGTCGGGACCATGCTGGCCGCCCTGGCCGCGGTGGTCCCGGGGTCGGGAAACGCCGGCCAAACGGGGGTTTCGGGCCGGTCCATGACCCCCCGCATCGTCGGGGGCCAGGAGGCCCTCCCCGGCGCCTGGCCCTGGATGGCGGCCCTGGTCTATTCGGACTCTATCAGCACGTTTTACGGGCATTTCTGCGGCGCCGCCCTGATTCGGCCCAACTGGCTCCTGACGGCGGCCCATTGCGTTGAAGGGCTTCGGCCGTCGGAGGTGGAGGCGGTGGTCGGGGTCCATGATTTGAGAAACGATTCCGTGACGCGGATCGATGTGCGGGAGATCCTCATGCATCCGGATTACGACCCTTACAGCTTAGATGCCGACATCGCGCTGGTGGGGCTTTCAAGGAGCCTGATCGACGGGACGGTCGGGCTGATCTCATCCGGAAATTCCCTGACGGGGGAAACGGCCATCACCATGGGATGGGGCTATACCGACCCCGACCGACTGAGCCCTTCCGAAACCCTCCAACAGGTGTCGCTGCCCATTGTCTCCAACTGGACCTGCAACGCCGCTTTCAACGACTACGCGGGCTACCCGTATACCGATCCCATCACCGTGAACATGGTCTGTGCGGGGGAGGTCCGGGGCGGGAAGGACGCCTGCATCGGGGACAGCGGCGGGCCGCTGATTGTGATGGAGGGCGGGGAGTGGCGGCTGGCCGGACTGGTGTCCTGGGGGGAAGGGTGCGCCGAACCGGATCTTTACGGAGTGTACACCCGCGTGGGGGAATTGCTGGATTTTATCAATGCCAACCTAACGGTCAGTCCCCTGTTCGGGCAGGTGACCACCGACTTTGCAGGGCAAAACGGCCTTGGCGTAGCCAACGCCACCGTCACATTGGAGGACACCCCCTACCTTGCCCGCACCGACGCCGACGGACGGTTTTCCCTGGATGCCCCGCCCGGCAGCTATTCGGTGCGGATCGAGGCGGACGGCCTGGCCCCGCTCACCGAAAGGGTCACCCTGTCCACCGTCGACGGTGTAGAGCTGAACCGCCGGATGACGCCCCCGCCGGCCGGCGATTTTAACGGGAACGGTCGATTGGATATGGGGGACGTGATCGGGCTGTTGCAGGTGGTGGCGGGGGTTCGGTGAGCGGATCCCCTTTCGTCACTCCTCTACGGATTCAGGTACCATCCGCCACTCGGTCACATTCCGATTTTCGGCGCTGAAGTTGATGCCCATCAGAAAAATGGCCTTGTCCGACCCTTTGAAGCGCTCGGCATATCCCATTTTTCGGATCTGACGGATCGCCTCGTCGGCGCTTCGGTCGCATTTGAATTCAATGACAAACACCCTGTCGGCAAATGAGACCACCAGGTCGATCCGACCCCTGCTGGTGAGCACTTCGCTGCGGGCGTCGACGCCGGATGCGGACATCATCAAATAGAAGAGGGTGTGAAAATACGCCTCGTTCCGCTCCGTTTTGAGGGTGTAGGGAATGGCGGCGAAAATCGCGTTGACCGTTTCAAAAAAGGTGTCGAAATTTCCCGATTTCAGATGGCCCCCCAGTTGCTTGTACTGTGAACCGACATCGCCGCTGGCATGAGATGTGAAATTGAGGAGGAGGTGTTCCAGAAACGAGGATTTGACCTCCTGGTTGGGATATCCAAGGCGGTACAGATCGGAAAAATCCCCTTGGACATTTTTTATGGTCAGATACCCGGCCTGGAAAAGGAGGGCCTCGGGGGCCAGACGGTCCAGTTCGAAGGTGCCGAAGAGCGGCTCGGCAGCGGGCATGTCTTCAATGGCCGGCAGGGGATATGCCCGTTCCCGCAGGAGGTCGACCAGAAAGGTGGGTGTGCCGGTTTCGAACCAGTAATTTTTAAACGCCATATGATGGAGTGCGTTGAGAATCGAAAACGGGTTGTAGACGTGGGTCGCTTTTTCTGAAAACCGGTATCCGTTGTATTGGTCTTTGTCCCCAGAAAGCTTTTGAGGATGTCCCGGTTGGCCCGTGCGGTCGGAAGTGCCGCTTCCCCCTTGCCCAGCTGATCGATGATGGGCTTGTCGTATTCATCCACCAGAACGGTCACCGGCATGTCGGTTTTTTGGCGGAGAGATAAAATCAGGTTGGCGAACCGCTCCTTCAGAAAAGGACCCTGGAGATCCACCTCGAATTGGCGGGCGGTTTCCGCCAGCCGGTTCATCAATCCGTCCTGGAAATTTTCCGGTGTGTCGTGGCTTATGGTATTGAAATCGAGATAGAGAACCGGATACTCCCGCCATTCCCAGTCCCTTCCGTGGGTCTCTATCCACAGTCCGTTGAAGAGATCTTTTTTCCCCTGAAACAGGCAGTTCAGTGTCGAAACCAGGAGGGATTTTCCAAACCGGCGGGGCCGGGACAGGAAATAGAACATGCCCTGGTCGACCAGCCGGTGGATGTGTCGCGTTTTGTCGATATAGAGGTAGCCCCGTTCCCGAATCGTTTCGAACGACTGGATGCCGATGGGGATCTTGAGCCTATTGGACATTCCGGAACATCCTCAACGAATTGGGATGGTGGAGTTCATATTCCATGTCCACGGTGTGGCAGACCTTGCAGTTTTTGTCGGCAGCGATGGGGTAGGGGGTGCCCTGGTACTGGATGGGCTGGAGGCTGTCGCTGCCGTAGCGGTTGGAGGCCGGATAGACGGCGTGGGGGCTGCCATGGCAGGCGGCGCACATGATTCCGGCGCTGTCCATCCGGTATCGGAACAATTCGGCCATGGCATCGGTCCGCTGGTCGGAAGGGACCCGATCCGTTTCCGGCGGCTGGAAATCCACATGGCAGTGGAGGCAGTCCGGCTGTTGCGCCCAGGGGCGGCGGGACGAAACGGCGTGCGCGTCCACGCCTTCGATCATGGCCAGCCGTTTCCGGGCGGACCGGTCCCCGCCATCCGCCGCGTGTTTCAATAAGCCCGCGGCGTGTTCCGCCATGGACCCGTGGCAGCTGACGCAGTCGAGAAAAAGTTCCCGGTGGATGCCCCGAAACCCCTGGGTGAAGGTGTCCGGAGAGGACGGGTGGCAGGCGGAGCAGGTGTCGGCGCCGTTGCCGGTGAGGTAGACGGCGTGAAAGCCATGGATGGCCGTCGATAGATTCCGGGCGTCCGACCCTTCCGTGCCGTGGCAGGAACCGCAGGCCTGGGGCTGCCCGTTTTGGGCCTTCCGGGTCAGGTCGGTCCCGTTCATGCGGTCGTGGATCGCGAGGACGTTGTCGGCGGTCCGGTTGGTGATGCCGGCGCGACCGTCGACGCGCCATTCCCCGCCGTGGCAATGGCGGCAACCCATCTCCGTGGAGACCGGGAGCGTGGTTTTGGTGACGGTCAGGAGGTCGCCGGTGTCGGCGTCCCGGGCTTCCAGCGTGGCCATGGGATAGGGCTTGAAGGTCCCGTCGCCTGCATAGGGGACGGCGGGGACGCCTTTGGCCGCATACGCCATGGCGGCGCCGTCATAGATCAGGTCGCCGGCGGTTCCGTTGCCGTCGGGGCCGCTGTTGGGGGCGAGTTCTTTGCCGGCGAGGGATTCGGCCCACCGCCAGAAATCGGTCTGATCCGACGGGTTGCGGAACCCGTCCTCCAGGGAATAGGTCAGGGTCACGCCGTCCATGACGTGTTCCGGCAGTTCGCCCCGCCGGAACACCTGGGCGTAAAGATCGCTGCCGGGCGGCGACAGGCTGAACCGGGCGTCGCAATCGGTCATGAAGTGCATCCCCCGGCCCGACCAGGCCAGGAGGAGGTAGTCGTCCGTTTCGGATTCGAAGGGCGGGATTTCGATGGCGTCGGGGGAGAGGTCTGCATCCGATGCCGTTTCGCTCTTCTTTCCGTGGAGATCTTCCACGATGTAGGCGGCCAGGGCGTCCCGTTCGGCGGCGTTTCCCGGAAACGGCGGCATGTACCGGTTGATCTTGCCGATACCCCCCAGAAATCCCGCCATCCCGTACCGCGTGAACCCTTCGGTGAGGGGCAGGATGTCGTTCATGGGGCCGTTGACCGAATGGCATCCGGCGCACATAAATTGGTAAAGGTCCGCGCCGGCGGCCAGCCGGTTTTCGCCGGTGATCTTCCGGTGTTCGGTCCACCGGATGGCCTTCAGCAGCCCGCCGTCTCGAAGGGGTTCCCCGGCGTCGGCCGGCAGGGAATTGGAATAGGTCAGGCCGTGGATGATGTAGGGCCGCCGGCCCGCTTCCCGGATCCATTCAAAGGAGCCCATGTAGGCCAGGCCCACGACCGCCAGCAGGAGGGCGATGGTCTTCTGCATTCCCTGGGGGACCTGGAACACCAGCAGAACGCCGCCGGCGACCAGGACCGGGGACAGCCACCCGAAGGCCTTCAGAAAGGGCATGATCTCCGGCGAATGGGAGAGGATCATGGTGGTCTGGGCGTCGGGCAGGGCCAGGAGGTACCACCAGCCCGAGGCCAGCAAAAGGGGAAGGGGGAGAATGAGCCATCCGGCGCCGTACCGGAGCATCCGCTGGCGCAGGTCGTCGTCTTTGAGGAAGGCGGCGGTGACGAAGCCGAAGATGCCGGCGAACATCAGGGCGATGAAGGTGCGGAAGAACAGCGACGGCCAGAAGCTGGGGTTGAAAAAGCCGTCCCAGAAGTTTCGGGTCTCCAGCCAGTCCCCCGGCGTGAGCATGTAGGAGATGATGCCGTTGACCACGAAAAGGGAGAGCCAGGCAAAGACGAAATACAGCGAGCCTATTGTCAGGTGGCGTCGCTGGTCGATCTCGCCGAAGGTGTAGTAGTAGACAAAGAGGGCGGCGATCTCGGCGGCGAAAAAGACCCATTCCGTGGCCCATCCGAAAACGAACCTGTGGATGAGCGTCGAGGTGGCGGCAGGGTGGAGCACGGAAATGGTGAACCAGATGCCGACACCGGTGAGCGCCCCCAGCACCAGGGTGAGCAAGAGAAAAAACCGGGCGTGCATCCGGGCGTAATCCACCACCGCCGGCCGGTTTTCGCGGTAGCCCTTGGCTTCGGTGAGTACGATAAAGAGGCCGCCCCCGACGGCGAAATGGGCGATATAGACATGGATGGTGGCGATGAGGGCGATGAAAAAACCGCCGCCGAAAATGTCGAGGTGCCAAACCGGATAATGGAGGAGCCAGTTTCCGTTCATCGGGGGAGGGGCCTTTCAGTGTGGAGCGGATTATTCGTAGGGCTGGACGGCGTCGTCATACGTGTCGGCCGGCTCGTCGTCATAGGGTTGATCCTCGTAGGCGGATTCTTCACTCTCCCAGTCGGCGTCTTCCCCGGTCGGCTCCGCTATGCCTTCGTAGATCCCCTCGGGATCATCGTAGATGTCCGGGTACAGATCGGTCCAGTCGTCTTCCGCGGCCTCCTCTTCAAGCGGGGGATTTTCGGGGGCCGTCTCGTCGTTCCATTCCCCGGTGATTTCTTCCGCCTCCCAGGGCTCGGGTTCTTCTACAGGGGTGTCTGCAGCATCCGGATCGGAAGGGTCGTAGACATCCACCATCCCGTCGTCGGACTGGGCGGCGGACGAGGGGATACCCAGGAGGAAAGGGGCGGCGATCAGGGCCGCCGCCAAAAGGAAAACCGCCGTCAAGGGCGGAAAGGGTCGTTTTTTCATGGCCGTTTCTCTCGGGAGGGGAGATCCCTCTGATGACGGTTAATCCACCTTGAAGAAGACCGATTTCTTGGCGCCGCATACCGGGCAGACATCCGGGGCCTCGTCTTCGCAGGTATAGCCGCAGACTTCGCAGACGTAATAATCGGTTTCGGGCAGTTTGCCGAGATTGTCCAGGGCCTTCTGGTAGAGGTCGGCATGGACCTTTTCCACCTGGTTGGCGAAATCGAGACTCCGTTCGGCGACCTTTTCGC
>CAYPCE010000137.1:0-1158 GCA_964409085.1 uncultured Desulfobacteraceae bacterium
TGGGGTTCGTTGAAGCTGTTTTTAAACGACGATCCCCGGTGGCCCGAGGTGCCGAAGGCGACGCGCTGGGCCGGATCGGCGGGGTCGGGCCGATGGGTGTAATAGGCGCTGATCAGCCGGGGGATGTTGACCAGCATCGATCGGGGGGCGGGCTTTCCCGCCAGTTCGTGCAATGCCATTCATGGCCTCCGTTCCGTTATAAGATATCGTCATTGTCCATTTCTTCAGGATTCAGCGCCATGGTGTAGTGGAAATTGCCTTCCCCCACCTTTTTCGACAGCGTCTTGATAATTTTCCGGGACCGGGCGGGTGTATCGTGGGGACCGGACATGTAAAAGGGCTTTCCGTCCTTTCCGTATTCAAAGGTCTGGGGGCAGGCGTCCGGGTCCAGGTCGCCGAATATGCGCCGGACGCCGGCGAAATCCTTGTGGGGTTTGAGCCCCAGGTCCGAGGCGTAGACCACGCTCCCTTCCACCAGCTTCCGGGCGCAGGTGGGATGAAGGGTCTCCAGGTTCTCCCGGTCGTATTGGCCCTCCAGCATCGTCTCGTATTCGGCTTCGGTCCTCATGGTGAAAAACGCGTCCTTGACCCCGAGGCAGTAGACATCGACGAGGAACAGCCCCGCGGCGATGTCGCCGCCCGGCATTTTCCGGGAAAGGATGACGCTCCCCATGCCGTGGTCGAACAATTCCCTGGTCATCAGGCATTCATGGACCGGGGCGTCCCGGATCTCATCGGCGGTTAGGCCGATTCGGCCCGCGGCCTTCTGTTTGGCCGCGACAACGGTTTTCCGTTTCGCTTTTTTCTTCGCCAGCTTCTTCTGCCGTTTTTTCTCGTCGATTGCCACGTTCACTCTCCTGTCGTCTGCGCATTTCAGTCGTATCGATGGAAACAGTCTAAAAAGCCGACATGTTTCTTGTCAACCTGTTATTGGCGAATCCGAGGTCTCGCCGGGGCCCGCCAACAAAAACGGCGGTCGGGGCATTTCCCCGGCCGCCGAAATTTCACCGCGATGCCATCCGATCAGTTGAGGGACGGCTTGTCCCCGGCGGGCCGCTTCAGGGTCAACTCGACATAGAGCGGCCGGTGATCGGAGGTTCGGACCTCTTCCAGCACATCCGACGTTCCGGTTTTGGGCGCGAGCAGCGCCTGGCTGTA
>CAYPCE010000137.1:1258-9770 GCA_964409085.1 uncultured Desulfobacteraceae bacterium
CCGAGATCGTACCGGGTGAACAGGGCGGCCTTGGGCGTCCGGGTGATGGGCTCGAATCCGCTGGAGAGCATGGCCTGGACCGCGTCGGGCCGGAAAAGGGAAGCGGTCAGAACGCCGCAGTAGGCGTTGTATTTTTCCTGGAACGTGTTGGGGGAAAAGGCCCATCCGATGCGCAGGTCTTTATCGAAAAGCGACCGGAACCCGGTTTCCAGCCGCGCCTCCTGGAAGGTGATGATCTGCGGTTTTTTTTCCGCCACGATCCGGAGAAAATCGTCCCGCCAGGGCTTTTCATTGCCTTCCTTGTGGATGTTCCAGTTCAAAATCCGGATGGACGACCCGTCCATGACCGCTTCGCGGTAGGCGTCCCCGCTGATGGTAAAGGCCTTTTCCACGGGACTGTAGCCGCAGGCGGCGAAAAGAAAAATCGGGACGAAAAGGATTGCATATCCGGCGCTTTTGATGTTCATATTCAGGCGGTTCCTCTATCTTGTCTCCGGCTCTTTCGGTCCTTGGGCGGCCTGCGGGGCCAGGACGAAAGTTTTCCTATAATAAGCGCCACATCGGGTCTGTCAATAAGCCAGGGCTCTGTCGTTTTACACCCTTATAAGGAGAAGGACTCGATTGGCCTTGGGCATTGATTTTTCCATTTCGTGCTTTAATTTTTGTAGTTCATGAAAACGAAACAATCACCATCGCAGCGCGACCGAATCCGCAAAATCGAAACCCGTATTCCAACGGCCATGGGAGCGGATCGCCACCAGTTCATCGGCGAAATCCGCCGCATCCAAAAGCTCCCGCCCAAAGCCCTGAACTCCGATAAAACCGCCGCCCGCATCGGCCGCCTGGAAAAGCGGCTGCGGAACTCCATCGAAAAGCGGGAAAAGCGGGCCGCGGCCGTCCCCCGGCCGACCTGCGACGAGAACCTGCCCATCGTCGCCAAGCGGGACGAGATCGTCGACGCCATCCGGAACCACCCGGTGGTGGTGGTCTCGGGCGAGACCGGCTCCGGCAAGACGACCCAGTTGCCCAAATTCTGCCTGGAGGCCGGCCGGGGCGTGGACGGCGTCATCGGCTGCACCCAGCCACGGCGGATCGCGGCCATCACCGTTGCCAACCGCATCGCCGAAGAACTGGGCGAAAAAACCGGCGAATCGGTGGGCTACAAGATCCGGTTCACGGACAAATCCTCGCCGTCCTCCTACATCAAGCTGATGACCGACGGGATTCTGCTGGCCGAAACCCAGTCGGACCGCTTCCTCAACGAATACGACACCATCATCGTGGACGAGGCCCACGAGCGGAGTCTCAACATCGACTTCACCCTGGGCATCCTCAAGACCCTGGTCCAGCGGCGGAAAGACCTCAAGCTCATCATTACGTCGGCCACCATCGATACGGAGAAGTTCTCCAGCGCCTTCGACAATGCCCCGGTTATCGAGGTGTCGGGCCGGATGTTCCCGGTGGATGTGATGTACGATCCGCCTTCAACTTCGGACGACGACGATGCGGGCCATGTGGGTGCCGCCGTCCGGGCCGTGGAAAAGCTCCAGCGGGAGCGGCCCTACGGCGGCGACGTGCTGGTCTTCATGCCCACCGAGGCCGACATCCGGGAGACCTGCGAGCTGCTGGAGGGGCGGAACTTCACCGGCGTGACCGTGATGCCGCTCTTTGCGCGCCTGTCGGCCGGCGAGCAGTCCCGGGTCTTTGCAAGCGTCCGGGGCCGCAAGATCATCGTGGCCACCAACGTGGCCGAAACCTCCATCACCATTCCGGGGATCAAGTTTGTCGTCGATACCGGCCTGGCCCGGATCTCCCAGTACAGTCCCCGCACCCGCACCACGGCCCTGCCCGTGGCGCCTATCTCCCGGTCCAGCGCCGACCAGCGCAAGGGCCGGTGCGGACGGGTCCAAAACGGCGTCTGCATCCGCCTTTATTCCGGAGAGGATTACGAAAACCGGCCCCGGTTCACGCCGCCGGAAATCCTCCGGTCCAACCTGGCCGAGGTTATCCTGCGGATGATCTCGCTCCGATTGGGCGAAATTGCTGATTTCCCCTTCATCGACCCGCCCTCGGCCAAGCACATCCAGGACGGCTACGACCTGCTCCTGGAACTGGGCGCCATCGCGCCGGCCAAGGGGAAAAAGCGGTCCGGCGAGCGGTTCCGGCTCACCGACCGGGGCCGGATCATGGCCCGGATGCCCCTGGACCCCCGCCTCTCCCGGATGCTCCTGGAAGCCCGGGAAAACGGCTGCCTCGACGACATCACCATCATCGCCGCGGCCCTCAGCATCCAGGACCCCAGGGAGCGCCCGGCCGAGAAACAGGCCGAAGCCGATGCCAAACACGCCCAATTCACCGACCCGGAATCCGACTTCGCGGCCCTGCTCAACATCTGGCGGCGCTATCATGAGAAATGGGCGGAAGTGAAAACCCAGAACCAGATGCGGAAATACTGCAAGGAACACTTCCTCTCCTTCAAACGGATGCGGGAATGGCGGGACGTGCGGCATCAGATCCGGTCCATTTTGGAGGAGGAAATGGGCAGCGGAAGCGGTGATTCGTGGCCGGTGGTCAGTGGCCAACCACCAGCCACCAACCACCCGCCACCAACCACCGCTTCCGCCATTCACCAATCCATCCTGAGCGGCTTCCTCTCCAACATCGCCGTCAAAAAGGAAAAGCAGATTTTCACCGCCACCAAGGGCCGAACGGCCATGATCTTCCCCGGCTCCGGCCTCTTCAAGAAGCCGCCCGAGTGGATCGTGGCCGCCGAGATGGTGGAAACATCGCGTTTGTTCGCCCGGACGGCGGCGGCCATCGATCCGGGGTGGCTGGAAAGGCTGGGGGGCGATCTGTGCAAATACGCTTACCTCAATCCCCACTGGAACGCCGACCGGGGCGAGGTGATGGCCGACGAACAGGTGAGCCTCTTTGGGTTGATCTTCGAACCGGGCCGGACCCGCTCTTACGGCCCGGTGGACCCGGAGCGGGCCGCCGACATCTTCGTCCAGAGCGCCCTGGTGGACGGCGGAATCCGGAAACCCTTCGGCTTCCTGAAGCACAACGAAAAGGGGATCGCGGCGATTCGCGACATGGAAAACCGTCTCCGGCGGCGGGATCTGCTGGTGAGCGAGGCGGAAATTTTCCGCTTTTACCGGGAGCGGCTGCCCGACATCTACGACGTCCGAAGCCTGGCCCGATACATCAAAAAACAGGGCGGGGACAAGTTCCTGCGGATGCGCCGGGACGACCTGCTCAATTACGACCCCGACAAGGGGGAGCTGGCCTGGTATCCCCAGCGGTTGTCCCTGGGCAACACCGTCTTTCCCTGCGAATACCATTTCGAACCCGGCGAGGCCACGGACGGGGTGACGGTCAAGATCCCGTCGTCCCAGGCCCCGTCCATCGCCCCGGAGGCCCTGGAATGGCTGGTGCCGGGGCTGTTCCGGGAAAAGATCACGGCCCTCATCAAGGGGCTGCCCAAGGAATACCGGAAACGGCTGGTTCCGGTGACCGACACCGTGGACCGGGTCGTCCGGGACATGGAGCGGTCCGACGCATCGCTCATCACCAGCATGGGGGATTTCATCGCCAAACATCTCGGGGTCCAGATTCCGGCGTCGGCCTGGCCGGTGGCCGACCTGCCCGATCATCTCAAGATGCGCATCGCCGTGGTGGGCCCCCGGGGCGAGGAACTCCGGGCCGGACGCGACCCCGACGTGCTCTATAAGGCCGCGGCCCGGCGTACGGATACCAATGCCTATGCGGACGCCCGGAAGCAGTGGGAACGGGACGGCTTGACCGACTGGGATTTCGGAGACCTGCCCGACAGCGTCACCCTCGAAGGCGGCAACGGCCGGAAATGGACGGTCTATCCGGGGCTGAAGCCCGCCGAAAATGGCGGCGGCGCAGACCTGCGCCTGTTCGAGGACTTCGCCAAAGCCGACCGAGCTCACCCCGGCGGCGTCGCGGCACTTTATCGCAGTCGGTTTGCCGACGACATCAAGTTCCTCAAGAAATCCCTGTCCCTGCCCGCCGACCTGAAGAAGGCCGCTCACTATTTCGGCGGCCCCAAATCCGTGGAAAAGGCCCTGCTGAACAGCGTCGTCGATGACCTCTTCCGGAAAAACATCCGGACAGAATCCGGCTTTCGCGATTATGGCACGTCGGTCAAATCCCGCATCCTGCCCGTGGGCCGGGACCGGCTGAAGGCGACCGGCGACGTCCTGACGACCTGCGATGAGGCCCGGAATACCCTTTACGAGATGGAACTGCGCCACCGGGACAATCCACAGATCACGGCGTTCCTGTCCGGCCTCCGGACTTCCCTGAACCGCCTCGTCCCGGACAACTTCCTGGCCCTCTACGACACCGACCGTCTCGGCCACCTGGAACGCTACGTCAAGGCGCTCACCATCCGGGCCCGGCGGGCCCTGGTCAGTTTTGACAAGGATCAGGCCAAGGCCAGAGAGGTCAAGGTCCACGTGGACCACCTCAACCGGATGCTGGAGACGCTCTCGCCATCGACATCCAATGAAAAGCGAAAGGCCCTGGAAGACTACCACTGGCTCATCGAAGAATATCGGGTGTCGCTGTTTGCCCAGGAACTCAAGACGCCGGTCAAGGTATCGCCGAAGCGGCTGGAATCGAAGCGGGCGGAGATTGAGCGGATGGCATAATCGAATTGGCGGACTTGAAATGAATCGGGCGAACCCTTCGCCAATACGTGGCGGATACCGGTCAAACTCTGCGGGGGTGGGACGGGCGTCGGACCACTCGCCCGACCGCTGGAACCGCAACACCTCGAATGCCTCAAAGCGCTGGGCCTAACTCCGCGGGTGTTTACCGATCCTTGAAAAAGTCCGGCCAGAAAATTCAGATAACTTTTGGTGACTGGGGGAATGGAATGTATGTTACATCATCTATTTTTTTCCCAAATTCCCCGCCTCCCAAAAGGTATACACCATCACCCCCGAATCCGTCACATCCATGCCGGCGACGCCGTCCTGAACCAGAGCGGTCAGCGCATTTTCCGCGGTCCTGGGCTCGATGCCGCAATCGACGGTGACCTCCGTCACCGTCAACCGGCCGCCTTTTTCCACCGCCAGTTTCATGATGTCGGTTTTCAACCGGCCAATTTCGTCTCGGGCGCGCTGTTTGGTCCGGTACCGGTACGCCACTGCCGCCAGCACAAGGATGCCCGCGGCCGCAAAGGCGGCGGTCAGGGGGCGGTGGATGAACCACGACGCGCCGATGACCACCAGCGATAATGCGACGGCCGTAATGGCGGCCGCAAGGGTCCGGCCGCTGCGGGCGATCCGGCCCAGGACCGGGACGCCGCCCGCCAGTTTTGCCGGTTCCGGAAGGGTGAGCCGCATGCCGGCGAACAGGAGAAACAGCCCCATGAACCGGAGCACCCAGGTCATGAAGGTATTCCGGCGGGCGGCCTCGGCGAACAGTTGGGCGGCGTCCAGGCGGCCCGGTTCCAGCATCGCCAGTTCCACGCCCTCTGTTCCCACGGACGGGACCAGCCGATCCCCCCGCTGTTGCGCCACGACGCTGATTGTCGTCTCCCCGGCGCCGTAATAGACAATCCGGATGTCGCCGATCCGCGGGTCCGTGGGGTCCGGCGTTCCCCCCGCCGCGATATAGATCCCCCCGTCGTAAATCATCGCCCGGTCTTTCAAGGCCGGGGCCAGTCTGTCGATTCGATCCGCTTCCAGCCGGATCTTATCCGATGGGGTGATGCGCCGGGCCACGCCGTCGGACAGGACGAAGGCGCCGATCTTGACCGTGTCGGCCGTCATTTTCTTGTATGGGAAGGGAAAGGGCGGGTTTTTCCGGTCCCCGGCATAGTCGGTTGAATCGATCCGGTCGTTGTCCCAGACTTTTTTGTATTTGTAGGACGGGTCGGACCCTTTGCTCTTGTCCGTCCCTTTCCACTGGTACATCTCCACCGACCGCCGGACCTTGACGAGGTCCGGAAACCGGATGCCCAGTTCGGGGTCCCGGACCCCCGCATCCGGGGTATGGAGCGGCCCGATCACATGAACGAGCCGGCCGTCGTTGGCGGGGTCCACGGCGCCGGCGGAGATGGAGACGACACGGGTCCGGCCTACGCTCAGGCTTCGGGCGGTCCTGACCCCCCGGCCTTCGTTCCAGAAGAGCAGAAATACCGCAGCGGCGCAGATCAGAAGGCCGAACGTCGAACGCCCCTGCCGCCGTTCCTTTTCCAGTCGTTTTTTTCCGAACATGACATCCCCCTGCGTCAAAAAAGATCGGCATCCATTTCGCCATCCGTCATGGCGACCCGAATCACCTCCCCGGTAAACCCCTTCCCCGCCAGGAACCGGTACGCCTTCTCCCGCCGCTTCCGGGGATCGGGTTCCCGCGCCAGGGCCGGTCGTTTTTTGGCGAGGGCCTTGCGGGCCGCCCCCCGTTCATCCGCCGATCCCGCATATTCGTCGGCGATGGCGTCAATGAGGGCCTCGTCGAACCCCTTCCCCCGCATGGCCTCGCGGACCCGGTTGACGCCGTAATCCTTCCGGATCAGTTCCGCCAGATAGAACCGGGCCGTGGCGGCATCGTCCACGTATTTCCGGTCCCGGCATTCCGCCAGGACCGCATCGACGGTCTCCGGATCAACTCCCCGTTTCCCCAGTTTCCGCCGCAGTTCCGCCTCGGTGTGCTGCCGGGGCGCCAGGAGCCGGACCGCCGTGTCCATGGCCGACAGGAAGGCGGGGTCGGTCTTCACGATGCCGGCGGGGCGAGTTTCTGCCGGGCGCAGCGGATGAGCAGGACCAGGACGAGGGCCAACTGGGCCATGACGGGGACCGTTCCCAGGGACGGGGGCCGGTCGAAAACGGGCAGAAACACCGGCAGCAGGCCCTCCGCCCCGGACGCCCAGAGAAGGGCCGGGATCAGGCCGTAAAGGATGATGAGGTAGAAGAAGGTGGCGGCGTCGGCCCGGGCCGATCCGGACCGGAGGTTCACCCAGAGCAGCAGGCCGATGTCCCGGCCGGCGAACCCCAGGATGCCGAGCAGGTAGAGGGCCGTGACCGCGAATTCATCGTCGAGCCGTGGCAGGCCGCCGATGATGAAGGAGAGAAAGACGATGAGGCCATAAAGCAGGACGGTGAGGATCAGGGAGAGGGACCAGAGGGGGAGCCGTTTTCCGATGGCGTCGATGTTCCGGGCACTGGCGGCTTCCAGAAGGGCCCGGTAATCCACGGGGTTTTTGGGTTCCGAGAAGGCCATGACATAGGTGAACCCCAGCCCGATGCCGAAGGCGATGTAGAAGCCGATGGTGATCCGCTGGCCGGTGTCCACGCCGTCGATGCCGGCGGTAAAGCCGCCATAATAGGCCATGATGGTGGTGAGAAAAAGGACCCACGCCCAGGGGCCGTTTTCCAGCCCGAACTCGGCCCGCAGGTTCCGGTGGATGCCGGCCAGGGACCAGGCCAGGAAAAAAACGAGGGAGAAGATCGAGAAACTGACCGGTGACAGGGTGAAGCGGAACCAGAAGATCTGTTCCTCGGAGTTCATGATCCAGGGGAGGAGCTTGGGCAGGATGAAGACGATGCCGAAGACGCCCAGCAGGAAAAACGGCGTGGCGCTCACCTTTTCGGCGGAGGATTGCCGGCGGAGCCGGACGAGGCTCAGGAGCAGGGCCAGGGCCTGGATGAACAGCGCCGCCAGCACCAGGACCGCCGCCGAGATCAAATGGCGGCCGGTTTGGGGCCGGAAGAAAGAGACCGCCACATGGACCGCGGTGCAGATGAGACCGCCGTACCAGGCAAAGGAGGTGGAGCCGAGCAGCTTGCCCACCGTCATCTCCCACGGGCCCAGGGAGGTCATCCGCTGGCCCTCCCAGGTCCGGTCGTTGAATTCGGAGACAACGGCCTCGGACGCCAGTTTGCAGCCCCAGATGCCGGCGATGCCGCCGAAATGGACCATGACCATCTGGTGGAGAAACCCCAGGGGATCGACGTATTCGTCGGCCGCCAGATAGGTGAGGAGAAAAACGGCCCCCAATACCACCGGCATGAGGATCAGCCGGGCGCTGGAAAATTCCAGCCAGAGGTTTTTCCGGAATTCCGGGTTGTTGAAAAGGATGGGGACCGTCATGCGCCGAGCCCTCCCGTTGCCGCCGTCTCCAGGTACCGGGACTGGAGGGTCTCCCGTTCAACGGAGAATTCCAGCACGGTCAGGCCCGCATCCACCAGGGCCTTGAGGAGATCGTGCTGGCGCTGGTCATCGCCAGTGAATCCGAGGTGGACCGTGTCGCCTTCCGTGGTGTCGGGGTCGGCTTCGGGGAACCGGTCCAGCACACCGGCCAGTCCGTCCATGGAACCCATCAACCGGACCCGGAGCTTTTTTCGGGCCGGGCCGGACGCCGCCGGCATGGGCCGTTCGGCCACCCGGCCGTCCCGGATCACCAGCAGGTCAGTGGCGTACTGGTCCAGTTCCGACAGGATGTGGGAGGAGACGACGATGGTCTTGCCCGCCCGGT
>CAYPCE010000138.1:0-9761 GCA_964409085.1 uncultured Desulfobacteraceae bacterium
CCATCAACAACAGCAAAGGCTGCGGCGGGGTCATGCGCATCGCGCCGGTGGGGTTGTTTCTCGGGGAAGATGCGGCGGTGTTCGACGCCGCCTGCGAGATCGCAGCCATCACCCACGGCCATCCCACGGGATATCTGGCGGCCGGATGCCTTGCGCTGATCATTCATCGGCTGAAGATTGGAGCGTCGCTGCCGGGCGCCGTCCAATCGACGTTAGCCGTTCTGGAAACCCGGCCCCGTCATGAGGAGACGTCCGCAGCGGTCCGGGCCGCCCTGACGGCCTGGAAAACCCACCCGCCGTCGGTTGGGACCGTGGAAGGCCTGGGGGCGGGCTGGATCGCCGAAGAGGCGCTGGCCATCGGCCTCTATTGCGCGTTGGCGGCCGGGGATGATTTCGAAAAAGGGGTGTGCCTGGCCGTCAACCACGGCGGGGATTCGGACAGCACCGGGGCCATCGCCGGCAATATCCTGGGAACGCTGCTGGGCCGGGGGGCGATCCCGCAACGATACCTTGAAGCCCTCGAGCTGGCGGGGGTCGTCGAAGAGATCGCCATGGATCTGTTCGACAGGGCGGATCCGGCCGTCACTTGAACAGTTCCAACTGCCCGCCGCCGTCCACGGCCCTGAACCGTTTCTCCTTCAATTCCCGCTCCCGGGCCCGGTACGCAATGGAGGTTCCCAGATTCCCCTGGGCCGCGAAGAAGGCGGCCAGCAGGCCGACCCGGTAGCCGCGGCGATAGGCCCGCTCCTTTTCGTCCTGGACCTCCGAGATGAGGGTTTCGGCCTCGTCCAGGTATTTCAGCTCTTCCTTCATGTCCATGGCGTTTTCCAGCGCCTCTTCCACAAAGGACACGAGCCGAAGGCCGTTGACGTCGCAGTATTCCCGAAGCTGATCGTGGAGGGATGCATCCAGAAGTATTCGTTTCCGTTCTTTTTCCGCGTCCGGCGTCCGTTCCGTCATCGAATCCCCGTCCTCCTTTTCAAGCCGTTTCCCTTTTCGTGAATCATCTGGGCCGAACCTACCAGATCGACCGACGATTTGTAAACCGTGCCTTTTCCCGTGCCTCCGGGCCGGCGGTTCGTCCAAAATCCCGGTTGACACGGCCCTAAAAATAGGGTTTTCTCTTCCATTTTAAACCCGAGAACCATCCAATTCCAAGGAGGCGTTTTCCCCCATGAGCACCGATACAAAAAAAGTCATCTACTCCATGATCGGAGTGAGCAAATACCATGAGAAAAAACCGATCATCAAGGACATCTCCCTTTCCTATTACTACGGCGCCAAAATCGGCGTCCTGGGCCTGAACGGGGCAGGGAAGAGCACCCTGCTGCGGATCATGGCCGGAAAGGAACAGAATTTCAACGGCCAGACCATCCTGTCCGACGGCTACACCGTCGGCCATCTGGAGCAGGAGCCCCTGGTGGACTCGACCCGGACGGTCCGGGAGGTGGTGGAAGAAGGGGTCCAGGAGACCGTGGATCTGATGAAGGAATTCAATGAGATCAATGAACAATTCGCCGAACCCCTGTCCGACGATGAGATGGACAAGCTCATCGCCCGCCAGGGCGCTGTCCAGGAAAAACTCGACGCACTGGATGCCTGGGACCTGGACGCGCGGCTGGAAATGGCCATGGACGCCCTCCGGTGCCCGCCGGGGGACACGCTGGTGGAGGTACTCTCGGGCGGGGAAAAGCGGCGGGTGGCCCTCTGCCGGCTGCTGCTCCAGAAGCCCGACATCCTGCTGCTGGACGAACCCACAAACCATCTGGACGCCGAAACCGTGGGCTGGCTGGAGCAGCACCTCCAGCGGTACGAGGGCACAGTCATCGCCGTCACCCACGACCGCTATTTTCTCGATAACGTGGCCGGCTGGATTCTGGAACTGGACCGGGGCCACGGCATCCCCTGGAAAGGCAATTACTCCTCCTGGCTGGACCAGAAACGCAATCGGCTCCAGAAGGAAGAGAAGGCCGAGAGCCAGCGGCAGAAGACCCTGGAACGGGAGCTGGAGTGGATCCGGATGACGCCCAAGGGCCGCCACGCCAAATCCAAGGCCCGCATCAAGGCCTACGAAGAGTTGCTGTCCAAATCCTCGGAAAAACAGGCCAAAGAACTGGAGATCTTCATCCCGCCGGGACCGCGGCTGGGGGACGTGGTCATCGAGGCCGACGGTCTCACCAAGGCCTACGGCGACCGGCTGCTGATGGACAAGGTCTCGTTTTCCCTCCCCCCCGGCGGCATCGTCGGCATCATCGGCCCCAACGGCGCCGGCAAGACCACCCTGTTCCGGATGATCACGGGCCAGGAGGAGCCGGACAGCGGGGCGATCCGTCTCGGCGACACCGTCGAGCTGGCCTATGTGGACCAGAGCCGGGAAACCCTGGATCCGGGAAAATCGATCTGGGAGGTCATCGCCGGCGGCAAGGAAAAGATCGAGCTGGGCGACCGGGAGGTCAACTCACGGGCCTATGTGGCCCGGTTCAATTTTTCCGGATCGGACCAGCAGAAAAAAGTAGGGCTGTTATCCGGCGGGGAACGGAACCGGGTCCATCTGGCCCGGATGCTCAAATCGGGCGCCAACGTCCTGCTGCTGGACGAACCCACCAACGACCTGGACGTCAACACCATGCGGGCCCTGGAAGAAGCCCTGGAGAATTTCGCCGGGTGCGCCGCCGTCATCAGCCACGACCGCTGGTTCCTGGACCGGATCGTGACCCACATCCTCGCCTTTGAAGGAGACAGCAAGGTGGTCTGGTTCGACGGCAACTACACCGAATACGAGGCCGACCGCCGGGAGCGGCTGGGGGAGGACGCTGAAAGGCCCCACCGGATCAAGTACCGGCAGTTGACGAGGTGAAAGAAGGGACAGAGGGACAGAGGGACAGAGGGACAAAAGGGACAAAGGGACAGAGGGACAGAGGGACAGAGGGACAGAGTAAGGCGAATACCCCTTTGTCCCTTTGTCCCTTCTCCCTTTGTCCCTTTTTTTTACTCACTCAACGCCGCCGCATTCTCCACCAGATTGATGAATTCGGCGCGGTATCCGTGTTCGTCTTCTCCCCGACCGGCCCGGGCCATCCGAATCACATCGTCGTAGGTCGCATTTCCTTTGAAAGCGGAATCCCGCAGCAGCATGCCGAAGGCGGCCACGGCAGCGGCGAATTTGAAATCCGTCCCGGCCTGCTCGAATTTCAGCCCGATGTCGTTGACCGCCATGACCAGCCGATTGCTGACGTCCGCGTCCGGCTTTTTGTAGCGCAGCTTGACCGTGAGCAGTTCTCCGCTGTCTGCGGCTTTCGTGGTCTTTCGCGGCTGCTGGTATTTAAGATCGTCGACGCCCGGCCCTTCGTATGCCACGCCGGTGGGCACGATCTCGTAGAGGGCGGTCACTGTGTGGCCGGCACCGATCTCCCCGGCGTCCTTTGTGTCGTCGTTGAAGTCCTCGTCCCGCAGGAGCCGGTTTTCATACCCGATGAGCCGGTAGGCGGCGACCTGGGCCGGGTTGAATTCCACCTGGATCTTCACGTCTTTGGCGATGGTGGCGAGGGTACCGCCCATCTCATCCACCAGCAGCTTCCGGGCTTCGGTGATGGAGTCGATGTAGCCGTAGTTGCCGTTGCCCTTGTCGGCCAGCTTCTCCATGGTGCTGTCCTTGAGGTTGCCGGTCCCGAATCCCAGCACGGTGAGGAAGATGCCGGATTCCGCCTTCTCCTGGATCAGCCGCACCAGGTCGCCTTCGTTGGTGACGCCGACGTTGAAGTCGCCGTCGGTGGCCAGGATCACTCGGTTGATCCCACCGGAAATGAAATGCTTTTGGGCCACGTCGTAGGCCAGCTGGATGCCTTCGGAGCCGTGGGTGGAGCCGCCCGGTTCCAGTTTGTCCAGGGCCGAAAGGATGAAGACCTTGTTCTCCTTCAGGCAGGGGGTGGAGGGCAGGGCCAGCCCCGAGCCGCCGGCGTAGATCGCCACGGCCACCCGGTCCTGGGGGGTTAGTTCCTGGACCAGCAGCTTCATGGCCCGTTTGAGAAGGGGGAGCTTGTCGGGTTCGTCCATGGACCCGGAAACGTCGAGGAGGAAGACGAGGTTGGCGGCGGGGCGTTCGCCCCGGTCGATCTCTTTACCCTTCAGGCCGATGCGGAACAACCGGTGTTGCGGCTGCCACGGGCAGCCGGCAGCCAGGGTATTGATGGAAAAGGGATAGTCCTCGGTCGGGGACGGATAATCGTAATCGAAATAGTTGATCATCTCTTCAAGGCGCACGGCGTCCGGCGGGGGCAGTTCGCCCCGTTTCAGAAATCGGCGGACATTGGCGTAAGAGGCCGTATCCACATCGATGGAAAAGGTGGACAGGGGATTCTGGGCCACCTGCAAAAAGGGGTTTTCGGCGATGTAGTCGTAGGATTCGGTGTTGAAACCGGGTTTCTGGATGTCCGGTTCGGCGTCGCCGGCGACCGGTTCGGCCTGTGTGGCCACCATGGGCTGGGCGTACATCCGGGAGCGGCTGTCCTCCATGGCCACCCGATCTCTTCCGCAAGCCGCTGTCATCAAATACAAGGTCAAGAGCATCGCGCCGATCGCTTTCCACTTCATGTCGCCTCCTTTTTTTCGGTTCAGGTCCGGTCGTTTACGTTGAACAATGCGATAGAGACCTTACCGTAAATCGAGGGAAATGGCAATTCGGATGATGATGGAGGCATTTTCCCTGTAAGGATATTTGGCGGCACTGGGCATATGTCCTGCCGATTTGCCTGCGACGGTTCGCCACTGCGAAGGGCCTTTAATCAAGCGTATTCCGCAAATCTTTATGTTCGTAATATGTTGAGAAAGGCTGATTCAGCCATGTTCCTCACGTTTATGGCACTGGTTCCATTCGCAAGCAATCAAATTCAATAAGCTCCGCGAGCTGTGGTATTTTTTGGCGCTGAAATGCTTTACCCCCTTTCTCATAAAAGGGTGGATGGTCCTGGTCGGCGATGGAATAAAGGTTGCCAAAGAGGGTCGAAAAATCCCGGCGGTAAAGAAATTTCACCAAGAGTCCCAAAACAACACCAATTGGTCAGCAAGTGTGGGATAGGTTTGGCAGTTGGATGCGAACGACCAACACGTCTCATGCTCCTTCAGAGGCGGTTGTCGCAACTGCCTTTCGCAATTGTATGCCTGAGTTTCTCCGGGATTCGCCAAGAGAGCAAACCCTGAAGAAATTCATCATGGATCGCATCAAACCTCGCCGGTTCCGGTCCTTGAGGAGGGCGGCTTGAGTCCTCCGAGGCCGGCAAGGGTTGGTGGCGCAAGTCGGAGAGCGCTCAAGCAACTCGCACGATGGCAGGAAAATGGTTTGCGAGACAGGGATTTATCAGCTTGGCCGAAAGGTATTTGAGGTTAAGATCAACCGGAAACCGCCGCAGCGCCGATGGGCATGCCCGGTGGTACGAGAGGGGGGGGGAACTGCAAGGAACCCCCCCTACTCGATTCGGATAGACGAGCGGCGTCTTATTTCACCCGCCCCTCCTTCCACGCCTTCAACAGATCGTCATATTTGACCGTCTCGCCCTGGGGCTTTTCGTTTTCCAGCTTGGGTTTTGGCGCGCCGGGCTGATTGAGCCCGTAAGATTTTTCCTTTTCCGGATTGAGTTTCGGGCCGTACCGTGACACATCACAATGGCTCTTAATGGGAGATGCCAACGCCCCCCTAACGTCGTTCGCCATCAAAATATCCCCACTCTTGCCGTGCGAGGCACGGCAAGCATGCCACAGGGACGGCATGCAGGACATGAACAGACCACCAGTTCATTGAATTGATACAATGGGACAGTTGACCAGCGCTGCCCCAGTCGCCAGAATGTCCGCCATCTGTGCGGAGGCGAGATCGGTCACTTGGTCGAAAAAGGCGTTGTCATAAATGTCCACATCCCAGAACGGGGAATAATCCATATCCTCCGGCAGGGTTTCGACCACATTGTGGGTCTGGCGGGTCCCCGGTTCGGTCATGAAACCAGACGGCGGGCCGCCGCCGGGCAGGTCCGGATTCATGTTGAACGTTACGAATATATCGGACAACGGGACCTCCGGGTGACCTTCGGGGGGAAGGGGCACGGTCAGGGTTTTTTCGGAAAAATCGAAATAATGAACGACCATGTCCTTGTACCAGCCGCGGATCAAGCCTGTGTCGCCATTGTTGTATCGGCGCATCGCCGTGGAGCCTTCCGGAACAACCGGGCAATTGACGATGAGATTGGTCCTTTCGATGGGATACCCGGAAGACATCAACGCATCGAGGTTCGTGATCGAATTAACCCTGTAATCCATGGGCACGGTCACTTTATGGACATGCCAGAAGTCGCTGTAGTGGTCGTCCCCCGGAATCACGTCGATGATGTTGAGCTGTCCTTCAACGGGGGTGTCTGATCCCTCCCGAAAAAAAGCGAAGATGGGCGCGGAGGTAGTCGGATGGACGTCGAAATTGTAGTACTGGACGATCTCCCCGGCCGGACCGAGGCCCTGGGTGAGGAAGGGCGCCTGGTCGAAATCGATGGGTTCGTCGGCTTCGGGGAGTCCGTTGTTTCCATCCCTGACGAAAAGGGTCCCCGCCTCGGCGCTGAACCGGTCGATGGCCGCCTGGGGCGCGGTGTCCGGATTTCGGACGACCCCCTCCTCGTCCACGGAGACGATGGGACAGTTGACCAGTGCCACTCCGGTGGCCAGGATCATCGCCGACTGGGCTGAAACGAGATCGTAGACCCTGTGGAAATCAGCGTTGTCATACACGTCGACATCCCAGAACGGGGAATAGTCCATATCCTCCGGCAGGGTCTCCACCACGTTGTGGGTTTGGCTGGTCCCAGGTTCAGTCATGAAACCGGAGAGCGGGCCGCCGCCGGGCTGGTCCGGGTTGATGTTGAAGGCGACGTAGATATCGGAAAGCGGCACCTCCGGGTGGCCTTCGGGGGGCGGGGTCACGGTGAGGATCTTTTCGGAGAAATCGAAATAGTGGACCACCATGTCCTTGTACCAGCCCCGGATCAGGCCGGTGTCGCCGTCGTCGTATCGGAGCATCGCTGTGGAGCCCGCCGGAACCACGGGGCAGTTGACGATCAGATCGGTCCGTTCGATGGGGTAGCCCGAATCCATCAACGCGTCGATGCTCGTGATGGTGTTGGCTTCGTAGTCCGCCGGAACGGTCACCTTGTGGACGTGCCAGAAGTCGCTGTAGTGGTCATCGCCGGGGATCACGTCGATGATGTTGAGTTGCCCTTCCACGGGGGTGTCCGATCCTTCCCGAAAAAGGGCGAAGATGGGCGCCGAAGTGGTCGGATGGACATCGAAATCATAATATTTGACGCGTTCTCCCTGGGGACCGAGACCCATTGTAATGAAGGGCGGTTGGTCGAACCGAATGGGTTCGTCGACGCCTGGGAGACCATTTGTTCCGTCCCTGACAAAAAGGGTTCCCGCATCAGCGCTGAATCGATCGATGCGTGCCTGTGTAGCGGTATCCGGTGTTATTGGATCGATGGTGCTGTCGCTGTCGTCGCAGCCAACGACTATTGAGAGCAACCCAATTAGCGACGCCATTAAAAAATACATGCCGAATTTTCTCATTTTTTTCTCCTTCCTGTTTTGTTTATGAAAAAAGAAAGGGGCGATGCCGAATAATGCCGTTTTTTTCGGACGCCGTAATCGGCCCTTTTTACAGAGTCAAAGTTGATACTGATTGTATCCGCGTCTTCCGGTGGATTTCTGTAGCATCGGCTACAAAGAGCACAGCTTAAAAAAGCCGCATGGTCATTTTAGCCTAATCAACTGTATTTATATTGAAATGAAAGGGTATGCTTCAGAGAGGCGGGGAGGGGTAAAAGTGGTTTAATGCTTCATATCTGCGGATTAACCTGCTCCATCAGATGCTGCGTCAAGGCTCGTTGCTCTTTCACCGCCGTTACCGCAGACCATGCATTCCGGGTTGCCGACGGCCTATAACTCGGCGACGACTTCCATACCTTGCCAGTTTCAGCGCGTGGGTCGCCTGACCGGCGGCTTCCTCCACGCCCGGCGCCCCTCGACCGATGCCGGTGGCCGCGACCGCAGCCGGGGCGTCGTTTTTTGAAATCGGGTTAAGGGTGAACCGTAAGCGCCGGGTCTTCGGCCGGCAGGATAAGCCTCCGTCCTTCCTGGATGATCCGTCCCGTGTCCCGCAAATCTTTCAGGGCGCGGGTGATGCTGACCCGATGGGCGCCCACGAGAAACCCCAATTCCTCGTGGGTGAGGGGGAAATGGATGGCGACGCCCCGCGGGCCGGGCACGCCGTGTTCCTGGGCCACGTTGACCAGGACGCGGTACAACCGCTCCTCCAGGTTGGTGGCGGACATGGACCCCACCCGGCTCGTGAGCCATCCCACGCGCCGGCTCAGGTTCTTGATGACCTGGAGACCGATGTTGGGATAGGCGAGGACCAGTTTCTCGAACCCGGTTCGGGCGAGGCCGCAGATGAGGGTCTTTTCCATGCACCAGGCGGTCAGGGGGTATCGCTCCGCCTCATCCTCGTTGAACTGGGTTTCGCCCAGGAAGTCGCCGGCCTTCCGGATGTCGAGGGTGGTCTCGGTCCCGTCCTCGTCCACCTTGCTCAGCTTGACCCGCCCCCCTTTGATCAGAAACATCCGGTCCGCCGGGTCGCCCTGGCGGAAAATGGCCTCTCCCTTTTCGTAGACCTTGCGCAAAGCCGCTTCCACAAGGGCGCCAAGTTCCTCGGGGGTCAATCGCTCGAAGATCCAGAGTTGTCCGATGCAAACCGGCGAAATATCGACTTCCCCGCCGGCCAGTTCCTCACAGGCGCATGTCATGATATTCGTTCCTTTTTTCAAGAAGATGGGGCGTTGGTTCCGGCGGCGACGGCGTCCGAAGCCGGGGAGGGGTTCTCGCCTCCCCGGGGGGACTCCGTTCATCTACTTCTTCGCTTTTTCCTTTTCTTCTTCCAGCACGACTTTTTTACCACACAGATCGCATTTGCCGTCCTCGGTGACGCAGGGTTGTTTCGGGGCGTCTCCGCCGCACAGTCCGCATTTGGGCATGGAATGTCACCTCCTTCCAGTTAAGTTACCCCATTTCTAACATCCGGCGGTAGCGGTTTCTGTAGCGGTTGTTACAAGGCGTTTTTTTCCGATGCGTGCGTCCGGGTGACAAAAAGTAACAGGGCGCACAAAGCGCCCTGTCCCTTTCAATCGATTCAATCAGACGAGCGGTGTTTTATTTCACCCGCCCCTCCTTCCACGCCTTCAACAGATCATCATATTTCACCGTCTCGCCCTGGGGCTTTTCGTTCTCGAGCTTGGGTTTGGGCGCGCCGGGCTGGCTCAGCCAGTAGGATTCTTTCTTTTCCGGATTCAGTTCCGGGCCGCACCGTTCCAGGAAGCCGCCGCGTTCGATGCGCTCCAGGATGCGGTCCTGTTCGGCGGCCAGGTTGTCCATGGCGGTGTCAACGGTGACTTCGCCGGCCACGGCCTCCCCGATGTTCTGCCACCAGAGCTGGGCCAGTTTCGGGTAGTCCGGGACGTTGGTGCCGGTGGGGGTCCAGGAGACCCGGGCCGGGCTGCGGTAGAATTCCACCAGGCCGCCCAGTCTGGGGGCCCGCTCGGTGAAGGATTCATGCCGGATGTCGCTGTCGCGGATCGGCGTCAGGCCCACATGAGTCTTCTTCAGCGACGTGGTCTTGGCGACGCAGAACTGGGCGAAGAGCCAGGCGGCCTTGCGCCGTTTCACCGGGGTGGATT
>CAYPCE010000139.1:0-9650 GCA_964409085.1 uncultured Desulfobacteraceae bacterium
GCGGGCATCACGAATTTCGAGGCCACCCTGGGCGGCCTGGGCGGCCAGCCCGCCAATTTCCTGGACGACAGCCCGGTCCCGGGCACCGGCGAATATTACTACAATGATCCGCGCTACGTGGGCCTCACCTGTCTGGAGGACATGCTGGTGCAGGTGGACGAGATGGGCATTGAACACGGCTATGATGTGGACCGGATCCTGTGGCTGGGCCGCCAGATGGAAAAGACCATCGGCCGGCGGCTCCGGTCCGAGGCGGCCATCAACGGCCGGACCCTCAAGGAGGGCCATCCCAAGTTCGCCCGTCCCGGTCTGAAGAAACGAAAAGAGAAACTGGGCGAGGCGCCGGATCAGAACCTGCCCGCGGAGTGGGGCGACAAGGCCGTGCTGCCTGAGCAGTACCGGCCCTGACCGACGATCGCCAACCGACAAACGCGGCGGGGCCGGGCACGCCCATTTCCGGTCCGGCCCCGCCCATCCCAGGAGCCATTATGGAACCCAAAAACCAGAAACCCCATATCAATGTCGATTATTTCGAGGACCTCACCGGAGATATCGACGAAGGCAGCGCCGCCTCCGTACCGGAGATCGGCAAACGGATCCGCACCCTGCGGGAGGAGCGTGGCCTGACCCTGGAATCCCTGGCCGATGTGACCGGCTACGGCGTGGACCTGCTCTCCCGGATCGAAAACAACGAGGTCCAGCCCCAGCTGGGGACAGTGATGAAGCTCTCCAAGGCCCTGGACGGCGCCTTCGGCCGGATCATTTCCGGCGCCGGCGACCGGCCTTACACCATCACCCGGAAGGCCGAGCGAAAAAGCGTCTCCCGCTCCACGACCCAGAAGGGGCAGCGCCATCTCTACAGTTACAAGAGCATGGCCCCGGATGTGAAGAACCGCCACATGGAGCCCCTCATGGTGCAACTGGAGGAAAATCCCGACGAAGAAACCTCGCTCCACGACGGCGAGGAGTTCATCTTTGTGTTAGAGGGGATTGTGCTGCTCAAGGTGGGCGACGAGCGGTTCGAGCTGGAGCCGGGTGACAGCGCCTATTACCTGTCCACCACGCCCCACCTGATTGCCGCCAGGGAGAAAACCGCGACCATTCTGGCGGTGCTGTACGAGGGCTGACGCAAGCAACCAATCGAAAGAGAGGGAGGAAAAAACAATGGGCAAGCTGCTCTGGACGCCTTCCGAGGAGCGGGTCAAGGCGACCAACATGTACCGGTTCATGACCCGGATCAACGACAAGTTCGGCAAGGATTTCAAAGGCTACAACGACCTGTACGCGTGGTCGGTGGAAAACCTCCCCGATTTCTGGGCCGAAATGTGGGATGTCGCCGGCATCAAAGCGTCGGCCCCCTACACCGCGGTCATCGACGACGAAAACAAGATGCCGGGCGCCAAATGGTTCGAAGGGGCCAAACTCAATTTTGCCGAAAACCTGCTCCGGTACCGGGACGACAAGACCGCCCTGGCTTTCAAGGGGGAAGGGATGGCCCCCCGGCTGCTCACCTACGCCCAACTCTACGATGAGGTGGCCCGTGTGGCCAGGTCCCTGCGGGAGATGGGCATCCAGGCGGGCGACCGCGTGGTGGGCTTCATGCCCAACATGCCCGAGACCATCATCGCCATGCTGGCGGCGGCCAGCATCGGGGCGACCTGGTCCTCCTGCTCCCCGGATTTCGGCATCAAGGGCGTCCTGGACCGGTTCGGTCAGATCCGGCCCCGGGTGCTGTTTACTGCCAACGGGTATTCCTTCAAGGGGAAACAGCTGGATTCCCTGGCGCGTATCACCGACATTCTCAAGCAGATCGGGACGGTGGAGAAAGTGGTGGTGGTCCCCTACACTGACGACGCGCCGGACATCTCCGGGGTCCCCAACGCCGTGATGTACGACGATTTCAAGGCGTCCGAGCCGGGCCTTGAGATCGAGTTTGCCCAGCTTCCTTTCGATCATCCCCTCTACATCATGTATTCGTCGGGCACCACCGGCTTGCCCAAGTGTATGGTCCAGAGCGCCGGCGGCATCCTGATCCATCATTTAAAAGAGCTGATGCTCCATACCGACCTGACCCGGGACGACACCATCTTCTATTTCACCACCTGCGGATGGATGATGTGGAACTGGCTCACGTCTTCGCTGGGGGCCGGCGCGACCCTGGTCCTTTTCGACGGCAACCCGTTCCATCCCCATCCGGGCGCCCTGTGGGAGATGGCCCAGGATCTGAAGATCAGCGTCTTCGGCACCAGCGCCGGCTACCTGTCGGCCCTGGAGGCCGCCGGCGTCAAGCCCGGCAAGGAATACGACCTGAGCCCTCTGCGGGCCGTCCTGTCCACCGGATCGCCGCTCTCCATTGAGGGGTTCAAGTTCGTCTACCGGGACATCAAAGAAGACCTGCAACTGGCCTCCATCTCCGGCGGCACCGACCTCAACGGCTGTTTCGCCCTGGGCAACCCCATGGGACCCGTCTACGCCGGCGAACTCCAGTGCCGGGGGCTGGCCATGGCGGTGAAAGCCTTCAACGAAAAGGGGCAGCCCGTCATCGGCGAGCAGGGCGAACTGGTCTGCACCAAGCCCTTTCCCTCCATGCCCATCTATTTCTGGGGCGACCCCGACGGCAAAAAATACCACAACGCCTACTTCGACGTCTATCCCGGCGTCTGGCGCCACGGCGACTACATCGAGGTCAGCGAGCGCGGCGGCGTGGTCATCTACGGCCGGTCCGACGCCACCCTCAACCCGGGCGGCGTGCGCATCGGCACCGCCGAAATCTACCGGCAGGTAGAGGGGCTCGACGAGATCGAAGACAGCTTGGTCATCGGACAGCCCTGGCAAAACGACGTCCGGGTGGTGCTCTTCGTCAAGCTCATGCCGGGGTACGAACTGACCGACGACCTCAAGAACCGGATCCGGTCCACCATCCGGTCCAACGCCTCGCCCCGCCATGTGCCGGCCAAGATCATCGAAGTCCCCGATATCCCTTACACCCTCAACATGAAGAAGGTGGAACTGGCGGTCAAGAAGGTGATCCAGGGCAAGACGGTCCTCAACAAGGATGCGTTGCGGAACCCGGAGATCCTCGATTATTATGCCGACTTAGAAGAGTTGCAGGAGGATTGAGCGGGATTTTTCAGGATGGGGCAGGATGGCCGGGAGGGGAACGGGCCATTCAGCATATCTTTTGGCGAGCTGACCTTTGGCTTATTTCAGCCGGTAAGCGGCATCGTGGGGGCCTACCAACACGAATTTAACTGTATCGTCAGGCGTTTCGGTGCAATCGGAGCAGGCGACGAAGGGCGCGTCTCCCTTTTTTCGACAGGCCCGGCAATAGAGATAGATGATGATAAAGTTACGGCGGACGGCGCAGGAATAGAATCCTCTCCAATTGTCTTTCAGCGGTTCACCTAGTTCAATGGGATGCTCGACGATTTGACGCACCTTCTGCTCTATCTGCTTTTTGATGGCGGCATGTTTTCGAACCCCTTTGAGAAATCCTTTTTCAAACCGGGTCTCCATCAATCGCCGAACACCTCGTCGAAGGTGTACCAGCGGGCCGTTCCGTTTTGAAGCTTTGAGCGAACCTCATTCATCTCTTCTTGAAAGGCCGGATCCGACATCAAAATTTCCGTAGCTTCGCCGTTTGCTCGCCGTTTGATGGCAAGAAAATATTGCGTAACGATATCGGAAACAGTCATACGGTTCTCCTTGGCGTACACTTTGGCGAAATCGGCCAGATCCTGATCGATGCTGATATTTAAGCGGGTTTTCGACATGGGGGATACCTCCTTTATATGCGCCTATTTTACGCATGACAGGCACATTCGTCAATCTGAATCAACATCTGAATCCGCGGAGGCGTTTGGCAATCGGGTCGAAAGTCCGCTTTACAATCTTTCCGAATATTGCTAAAAATTAGTGGATGAAGAAGATTTGACGCCACACGGCGACGTCGCACCCTACAACCATCCTGATGAGCAAGGAGGCGTTTCATGTCAGTCATCACCATCTCCAGACAGTTCGGCGCCGGCGGAAAGACCCTGGCCCAGAAAGTTGCGGACAAACTCAACTACAAGATCGCCCACGAAGAGATCATCGAAAAACTGGCGGAACAGGCCAAGGTGTCGTCCGACGTGGTCAGCGCTTTCGAGAACGAGGGGAGAGGGCTGCTGAAACGGGCCTCCTATTTCCTGACCCGCCAACGGTTCATCGATCACGTGATGGACGAGAACCGGAACTATATGGATGGGGAGATTTACATCGACATGCTCAACAAAATCGTCCCCGAAGTGGCCGATGAGGGGAATATGATCATGCTGGGGCGAGGGGCGCAATTCATCCTGAAAGGGCGGCCCGATACATTCCATGTCCTGCTCGTGGCCGAACGGAACGACCGGATCCGCTTCATGCAGGAACAGTATGGGCTGTCACCGGAAAAAGCCCGGGAAGCGGTGGATCGGCAGGGCAAAAGACGGGAAGCATTGATGCGGCTGTTCAACAGGGGGGATTACGACGACGCCACCCACTACAGCATGGTGATCAACCAGTCGAAAATGGACCTCGATATGGCGGCGGAACTGGTCAGCGAGATGGTGAACAACGCAGCGTAACAAAGGGGTTTTAAAGGGGTACTGCCGGGTCTCCGCTAATGGCGATATCAAGAACTGAGCTTTTTTTGGCGTAGACCCGGATTGCTTTCAAAATTTATATCTGCAGGATAGATACTTCCCAGCCGCTTTACCGGTTCATCAACTCCTCGATCTCTTCGGCTTCGACCGGAACCGTCCCCATCAAATCCACAGGCGCATCCCCGGTAACGAGGATGTCGTTTTCGATCCGGACCCCGATCTCCTCCTCCTTAATATAGATGCCCGGCTCGCAGGTAAAGACCATGCCGGGCATAAATTTGCGGTGAAGATCCCCCACGTCGTGGACATCCAGGCCTAAATGGTGGGAGGTTCCGTGCATGAAATATTTCTTGTACAACGGTTTTTCCGGGTCCTGCTCCGCCACTTCCTTTGCGTCCAGCAATCCCAGATCGATCAGCTCCTTTTCCATGAAGTCGCCGACCGCTTTATGGTAGTCCTTTAACGTCGTGCCGGGCCGCAACATGTTGATGGCTTTCCGCTGGACCTGCAGGACCGCATCGTAGACCGCCCGTTGCCGGGGCGTGAAGCGGCCGTTTACCGGCACGGTCCGGCTTAAATCCGAAGCGTAATTGGCGTAGTCCGCCCCGAAATCCATGAGGACCAGGTCTCCGTTTTGGCACTGTCGGTCGTTTTTAACGTAGTGGAGGATGCATGCGCTGGCCCCTGACGCGATGATGGGCTCGTAGGCCGGCCCCCGGGACCGGTTCCGGAGAAACTCATGGACAAGTTCCGCTTCGATTTCAAACTCCCACACGCCGGGCCGGATAAATCCCAGCAGCCGGCGGAACGCCTTTTCCGTGATGGCGCAGGCCTCCCGGATCAGGTCCACTTCGATGGGCGATTTGACGGCCCGCAGATGGCGCATGATGGGGGCCAGCCGCTCGTATTTGTGGAGGGGAAAAGCGGACTGGCACCATTTGATGAACCGGCTGTCCCGGGTTTCCACCGAAACATCGGCCCGGAGGTGCTCGTTGGTGTTCAGGTAAATGTGCTCGGAATCGCAGGCAAGGGACCGAAAAACCGACTGGAATTCCGAAGTCCATAGAACGGTTTTGACCCCAGAGAGCCTGGACGCCTCTTCCTTGGTGTGTTTGGGCCCTTCCCAGGTGGCGATTTTTTCACTGGTCTCCCGAATGAAGAGGATCTCCCGGTGTTTTTCGTTCTGTGCATCCGGACAGAGCACCAGAACCGATTCCTCCTGATCGATGCCGCTCATAAAAAAAATGTCGGTGTTTTGAATAAACGACCGGACCCCGTCGGCGCTGGTGGGCATGATGTCGTTGGAGTTGAAAACCGCCAGCGAGGCGGGCTTCAGGCGGTTGACGAGCCGCTGGCGGTTTCGAATGAACAGGTTCGGATCGATGGGCGGGTATTTCATTTGGTGGTTGCGGGCTTTCCTGGCAAAGGGTATTTTATGGTATGTCGAGGTGTTAATTTTAGGGGGCGGCGGGAGATGTGTCAAGCATCCATTGAGTCCCAAAATCGATTTCGTGTTCAAAAGGCTGTTGACCTGGGACGCTGAAATTTTAAAAAATGAGGGAGGCGAAACCATGCAAGACAATGATCAGAGCGTGACGTTTTACGATGTGCATGGCGAGCAGGTAACCGTAAGCGCTAAGGAGTGGGCGGAGAGACAGGAAAAGTATGCGAAAGACGAGGCCATGTTTTTGAACGAGGCAAAGAAAAGCGGCATTGAAGAAGGCCGGAAAGAGGGCCGGAAAGAAGGCAAATGGGAGGCCATTGAATTGGGGTTGTACTTGAAATTCGGCGATAAAGCTATGGGTTTGATGCCGAAAGTAAGGGAAATTGACGACTTGGGGCGGTTGGATCTGATCATGGAGGTGCTCAAGGGGGCGAATGCGCTTGGGGGCGTCGAAAAGGCCATCGGCCGCCAAACAGAAATGATATCATAGACCGGTGATCCGCAATGCGTTCGATGTGTTGAAGGTCCTGAGCGCGGACGAAGAAACCGGAGATATGGCCGATGAACAACCCCCACGACCGATTTTGCAAGGAAACCCTGACCCGGAAGGAAAACGCGGTATCGTTTTTCCGGGAATATTTGCCCGAAGACGTGGCCGGCCGGGCGGACTGGCGGACGCTTACAATTGTCAAAGAGACGTTTATTTCTCCGGATTTAAAGGAGCGGTTCTCCGACATCCTCTACACGGTTCGCGTGAAAAACGCGTTGGTGTTCCTCTACCTGCTGCTTGAGCACCAGTCCACTGTGGACAACTGGATGCCGTTGCGCTTTTATCACTACATGGGCGGGATATGGGATTTGTTTTTAAAGCAAAATCCGGGTGCGACCCGGCTTCCGGAAATTATCCCCATTTTGTTTTATCACGGGAAAGACCCATGGACCGTCAGCCCGCGGTTTCAAGACTTGATCGTCGAGCCGGCGTTGATGCCGGATTGCAGGCCCAGGTTTCAACACGTCGTCCGGGACCTTTCGGCGTTCAGCGACGCGGAAATCAAGGGGAATATATCGGTCCGGCTTTTTCTGGGCGTTATGCGGCGGATATTTTCCCCGGATTTTAGCCAACACCTTGACAGGATGCTGCCCTTGTTCGCCGAACTGTCGAGGAAACGGACGGGGATGCAATATCTTGAAACCGTCCTGCGGTACATTTATAATGTGCGTGACGACATCGATCCGGAGGAGACGGAAAAAAAGCTTATTCAGGTCATCGACGAGGATAAAAGGGAGGGTGTTATGACCGTGGCGGAAAGATTGCGAAGAGAAGGGGAAATCCGTGGGGAAGCCCGTGGGGAAGTCCGTGGTAAAATCAAATTATGGCAAGAGCTTCTGGCAAGCGGTTTGCTATCGAAAGACATGGCAGAGCAAAAAATTGCGGAGCTTAACCGGGAACTTGAAAAATTGACCAGGGAAAGCGCAACTTACTCTGAGCACTGATGATAAAGGCGGGAAATGAACAACCCCCACGACCGGTTTTGCAAGGAAACTCTGACCCGGAAGGAAAACGCGGTATCGTTTTTCCGGGAATATTTGCCCGAAGACGTGGCCGGCCGGGCGGACTGGCGGACGCTTACAATTGTCAAAGAGACGTTTATTTCTCCGGATTTAAAGGAGCGGTTCTCCGACATCCTCTACACGGTTCGCGTGAAAAACGCGTTGGTGTTCCTCTACCTGCTGCTTGAGCACCAGTCCACTGTGGACAACTGGATGCCGTTGCGCTTTTATCACTACATGGGCGGGATATGGGATTTGTTTTTAAAGCAAAATCCGGGTGCGACCCGGCTTCCGGAAATTATCCCCATTTTGTTTTATCACGGGAAAGACCCATGGACCGTCAGCCCGCGGTTTCAAGACTTGATCGTCGAGCCGGCGTTGATGCCGGATTGCAGGCCCAGGTTTCAACACGTCGTCCGGGACCTTTCGGCGTTCAGCGACGCGGAAATCAAGGGGAATATATCGGTCCGGCTTTTTCTGGGCGTTATGCGGCGGATATTTTCCCCGGATTTTAGCCAACACCTTGACAGGATGCTGCCCTTGTTCGCCGAACTGTCGAGGAAACGGACGGGGATGCAATATCTTGAAACCGTCCTGCGGTACATTTATAATGTGCGTGACGACATCGATCCGGAAAAGACGGAAAAAAAGCTTGTACAGGTCATCGATGAGGACAAAAAGGAGGGGGTTATGACCGTTGCGGAAAAATTAAGGAAAGAAGGAGAGAAGCGAGGAGAGAAGCGAGGCGCCATCTACGGTAAAATAGAACTATGCCAGGAATTCCTGGCCAAAGGACTTCTATCAAAAGACATGGCGGAACAAAAAATTGCGGAACTGAACCGAAAGCTGGAAAAATTGAATGCCGCGGTCCCGGCCGGCGCCGAGCAATGATGGGTTTGGCGTTCCGAGGGTTTTAGCCTGGATTATTCATAAATTTTGCCAAAATTGACATATACCATTGATTATATTTATAATATTCAGAATCAGCTTAAAAACTCAGTTTTTTGCATGCCTTGAATTTACAGCAAAAACTGCGTTTATGAATAATTCAGGCTTGAAAGAAGGCCGTTTGCCAAAAATTCTTGCCATAATTGCATTTTACCGCAGATTTCCCCACGGAGTTCCCCTTCTCTCCGCAATCTTTCCGCCACAGTCAAACCCCCTCCTTTTTATCCTCGTTCGCCGAAATCCGGGATCCGGGAAAAATACCCCCTCATGACGCTCAGAAAAAGCCGGATGGAGATGTTTTCCTTGACGACGCCATCCCTAACGCGGTTTATTCCGAGCAATAATAACGGCGGCGAATCGGATCGAAGCGCGGGTCAATCTTGGCGTCCCAGGCGCCGTTGACCCATTGGCTGGACCGTTATCCCTCCATAACCGTAAAGAGGCGTTCCCCGTCTTCCGCGAATCCAGGACATCCGCCTCATCGGCGGCGACGATGGCCGACGGGTCGAAAACCAAATGGGGTTGCGGGGAGGTCGTGGCGGGGGGCGACGGGAAATGGGCCATGCGCCTGGCCCGAGAGATGGTTTTAATATCATCCGCGCAAAAATGACTTGACATGGAAACTGAGTGCTGTTAGCAACCCAAAAGGATTTGTTTTGAAAAAATTTGTTGAATCTTTTTTTGTTTTAAGGTAATAGATTTCAGAAAGAAGATTTGAAGGTTCAGAAAGGAGGTGAGGCAGGGGCCTCGCGTGGGCCGGACATGCGTGTGTTAGGTTTTAAACGATGAGTTATTAGGTTTGTTTTACCGATCCATTACTTACATGAAGGAGGAAAGAAGATGAAGAAGGCTGCTTTGTTGATTTTTGCGGCGCTGCTGGTGCTGATGTTCTCGGTTCCGGCCATGGCGATGGAGCATCAATTCGGGGGGTATTGGCGGACGCGGGCATACACCTACCAGAATTTTGATGGAAATGAGATGAACGACAATTTGGAGGGGGCCCTTTCCCCGGTCCCGGATGAAACCGTCGTCGATACCCGGACCCGGCTGTACTACACGGTCGTGTTCCATGAGAACCTCAG
>CAYPCE010000140.1:0-3196 GCA_964409085.1 uncultured Desulfobacteraceae bacterium
GCGGCGTGCGGAACTGCCCGTTCTGCCCGGCGGAGGCGATCTTGCCGAGCATGTATTCGTAGAGGTCGCCCTTGGTGTCGGCGTCGTCCATCTCGATGCCGTCGAGCTGGTCCACCACATTGGCCAGCACCCGGGGCGTGGGCATCATGAACAGGGCGTCTTTCATGTGGTTGGTGTAGGTCGAATCCTCCGGATCGCCGTCGCCCCCGTTATGCCCCAGGCTCTTGATGAAGGGGAACACCTCGTCGCGCACCGTGGCGAACATCCGCTCCGGCGCCGTCTCCCTGAACCGCGACCAGCGGAGATGGTCCTGGCCCGTCCCGAAAACCGGTTCCTCGACAGGCTTCTTCGTGCGAGCGGCCTTGCGCTCCTTCAACGTGTGCAGCTCATCCAGCCGCTTGATGAACAGCAGATAGGTCAACTGCTCGATGACGGAAAGCGGGTTGGAGATCCCCCCGGACCACATGGTGTCCCAGATGCGGTCGATTTTGGATTTGGTTTCGCCGGTGATCATGGATGGTTGATTCCTTGTGACATCTTCAAAGCCATTATCCGGTTTGCAATTGAAGCGCCCGCACTTCGTCGTCAAGGCGGTTTTCAAGCAGGTCCTCGGTCTTTTCAAGATCAAACCGGGTTTGCAGATTCAACCAAAACTGCGGCGCCATACCGAAAAAGCGTCCCAAACGCAGAGCGGTGTCCGCAGTAATGGCTCTTTTGCCATGCACAATTTCATTGATGCGCCTGGGCGACACGCTGATATCCTTTGCCAATCGGTACTGGCTTATTTTCATGGGCTCCAGAAATTCCTCCAAAAGAATTTCGCCCGGATGTATAGGAGGAAACTGTTTGTTTTTCATACGAAATCTCCTAATGATAATCTATGATTTCAACCTCATGCGCATCGCCTTCACGCCATTTGAAACAGATTCGCCATTGCTCGTTAATGCGGATGCTATGCTGGCCTTTCCGGTTGCCTTTCATTGCCTCCAATCGGTTACCCGGTGGAATTCGCAAATCATTCAAATCCGTAACAGCATCGAGAATCACCAGCTTCTTGCGCGCAATACGTTGAATATTATGCGGGAATTTGTTTGATAGCCGCCGATTGAATATTTTTTCTGTCTCTTTGTCCCGGAAAGAATTTATCATTGGAGGGATAATAACGCATCGGGATAATAACGTCAAGCGTTAAGTCATGGGATGGTCTAGTTGGGTTTTTTTTAAGGGCAATTGCAAAAACGCTAACCAAAACCGGCCACCAGCCGGTTTTATGGATTCAGCCTCGGAATTCATTCCGAGGCGCGGCTGGACACGTTGAGACAAACCATCACAGACTCCCATATTCCTTGAACGAATAATACCCCTTTTTACTGAAAATGATGTGATCTAGCAATTGAATTCCCAAAGTTTCACCGGCCGCCTTGAGCTTCTGGGTGATGACAGTGTCCTCCCTGACGACGGCCATATCGGGCCATATCGTCTTCCCTCCGGGCATCTCCTCGGGAGAAGACGCTTGGGGGATCGCTTTTTCGGAGTCCGCCGACATGGAAAAAGCCATGCGCATCCTGCCCGTGGATGATGCCGGAACGCCGACACCCTACTGGATCGGCGGGCTAAATAAGGCAGTCGATTCCATTGTTTTCGCCCAATCCGACCGCTTTCTCGGCCAATATTTCCATCCAGATGGAAATGTATTCACCATCGAGGATGCAGGTTTTGTAAACACGCTGGACGGCATTCCGGACACGGCCGTTGATTTCGAATTGATGCCGGGCGCATCTGTTTAAGGTCGGCGACGCCGTCGATTTTACCCTGACCCGGGGCGCCGGAAACCGCATCTCCGGAACCATCCAGGATGCAAACGGGAATCCGTCGGACGGCAAAGAATTCGAGATCAACGTGTTTGAGGCAAACGGCAGTTTCGTTGCATTTTCGCGGACCCTATGCGAGGGCGGATGCGACTTCGAAGTTGAGGGGCTCGACCCCGGCAGAACGTATAATCTTCTGTTTGAAGGCGGCGGACTGAGCCAATGGGCCGGCAGCGGAGATTTGGGCATCGACAACGTGAACGACGCCACGCCGGCCGGGGCCGTTGCCTACGAGTCCGGCGCGTCGGTCAATTTCCGCTTTACGGGAGTCGTGGGACGCTCCGCCGGCCGAACCGCGGATGGCGAAGCGTTGACGCCCGGCCCGGTTCAGGGCTTGCTGTCCACAACCCATGGCTTCGCGGGCATGGACGATACAGCGCAAAAACCCGGAAACGTGACCGGCCCGCCGACCGTCTCCAATAACCCGTTTGTAACCGTCACCTGGTCGCCTTCCAGTGCAACGGATCTCGGATATTATTACGAATACAACAAAGCGACCACCCACACCATCACCAAGCGGAATGCGCCCGGCGGCCGGCCCGCCAAACTCAGAACCGCCACCAGCGGCCGGCTGAAGGGCGATGACGTCCCCTATTATTTCCACGTCGCGGCGGTGAACGACCGGGGCCGGATCGGCGACACGGCCAGCATCAGCTTCCGCATCGACACCGTTTCACCGTATAATCTGAATATTATCGCACCCCCGATCACCCCGACGCCAAATGTCCATTTCACCCTTGGCGCGACCGGGGCCACCGGCGTTTACCTCAGCAATTCGGGGTATGGCCAGGCGGGCGAATGGGAGAACTGGATCATCCGTCGATCATGGGTGTTGACGCCCGGAGAAGGGATGAAGAACATTTTTGTCCAATGCCGGGACGACGCCGGCAACACCGTCAAAACCAAGATCCGGACGACCCTTTCTTCAGGGGGAGGATCGCTTTTTAACGTCGTTCGAATACTTCGGATCCTGGCCGGAATCGAGGAAGACGCCGCGGGTTTCGATGATGTGAACGGCGATGGCAGGATTGGGCTTGCAGAGGCGATCTATGGGCTTGAGATGGCTTCTGGGGTTCGCGATTAAATGCATCCCTGACGATCTTTTCATTGGGTGAAATCCCAGCCCTTTCCACTCCTGACCGGATGATACCGGAATCAGGAATGGAAGGGGCTTTTTTCTGCTCCGCCATCAAAGGCCCGCTTGCTCTCTTTTTGCTTCTATTGTAAATTGAACACATAAATGGCTACGGACCCGAATCGTCCATTTTTCTTTAACTTCAGCGAATATCGGGCTCAAAGCGGACATGATACACTGGCATCGCCTTCTC
>CAYPCE010000140.1:3296-9562 GCA_964409085.1 uncultured Desulfobacteraceae bacterium
TGTTGCCCATGGAAGATTTTCAATTGTATGCCGTTGCTGCGCGTTACCCAACGAATCGGGACATCCGGATTATCGTCCTCAGCCGGGTTTCGAAAGATCCTAAAAATGCCATCTGGCATCTGTTCAGCGCGGTTCCCGAGCGTGTGGCGGCCGGGGCTTCAGAATTCGCCTGGCGCGGTTCGGTCAGCTCGGTGATAAACGAACTGTTCACAAAATACAAAATGGAGGGGATTTTCGCCATGCCCTACACAATCCCAAGCGGGGTGGGAAGACAAGGGCGTTGTCCAAAGAGGATTTTTCGCAGAAGAGCGCCATCTTTCTTCGGCCCGAGGCCCAATTCGATTATCTGGTGGGACTGACCGACAGCGACGACCGGGCCAACGCCGTGATCGCGGCCATGGAGTCCATCGAGGCCGACTACAAGAGTCTGCGGGGCGTGTTGCCCAAGGGCGAGTATCAGGAGCTGGACAACGATGTCCTGGGCCAGTTGCTCCGGACCCTGGACCCCGACGAACTCCGGCGGGCGTCGGGGGATGTGTTCGGCCGCATCTACGAGTATTTCCTCACCCAGTTCGCCGACCAGAAGGCCCACGACGCCGGGGAGTTTTTCACGCCGGTCTCCCTGGTGTCGCTCATCGCCAACGTGCTGGAACCGGAGACGGGCGTGGTGCTCGACCCGGCCTGCGGGTCCGGCGGCATGTTTGTCCAGAGCGCCCGGTTCGTGGCGCGGCGGGACGAAAACCCGGTTGACAAGCTCACCTTCTACGGCCTGGAGAAGAACGCCACCACCATCCGCCTGGCCAAGATGAACCTGGCGGTCCACGGGCTGGAGGGCGACATCCAGAAGGCCATCACCTACTACGAAGATTCCCATGCGCTGGCGGGGCGGGCCGATTTCGTGATGGCCAATCCGCCCTTTAATGTGGATGAGATCGACGCCGACAAGGTGAAGACGGACCCGCGGCTGCCCTTCGGGCTGCCGGGGACCAACAAAAAAGGGAAGGTCTCCAATGGCAACTATGTCTGGATCAGCTATTTTTACAGCTACCTGAATGAGCGGGGCCGGGCCGGGTTCGTCATGTCCTCCCAGGCGTCCAGCGCCGGGCGGGACGAGGCCAAGGTCCGGCAAAAGACGGTGGAGACCGGCGACGTGGACATCATGATCGCCATCCGCTCCAACTTCTTCTACACCCGCACCGTCCCCTGCGAGCTGTGGTTCTTCAACCGGGACAAGCCGGAGGCGCACCGGGACAAGGTGCTGATGATCGACGCGCGGAATGTGTACCGGAAGGTGACGCGCAAGATTTACGATTTCAGTCCGGAGCAGGAGCGGAATCTGTTGGCGGTTGTCTGGCTGTATCGGGGGAAGACCGAGAAATACCTGGATCTTGTGGCCTGGTATTGCCGGCGGATGCTCGACGTGGGGAAGGGGTGCTTTGAGGGGCAGGATGCCGACGGGGAGCGGGTCGAGCCGCTGCCGACGTTCATGGCCGCGCTGACAGCGCTGGAAGGGGCGTTGAAACCGTTTTTGGCGACGCAACCTGCCGATGGTCCGCACACGGAAGCGTTGAAGGAATTCGGAGAGGCGGCGCCGGCTTTCAAGGCGAATGTGGACGCCTTTCAAAAGGCCGTGGATGAACAGGAAGCCGCCTGGAAGCGGCAGAAGACGAGCAACGGCGCATTGAAAAAGGCGGTGGACCGCCTGCTGCCGCTGGCCGAATCCAGCCGGAACCTGGTCAAGCAGACGGACCTGCTTTACAAGCTCGCCTGCCGGCTCATCGAGATTTGCGAGAATGACTGCGGGGCGCGGGACAGCGACGTCTGGGTCAACCGTGAGATCGTCCGCGCCCGGAAGGCGGCCGATGAGGCACGGCAGGCGGCCGTCGAGCAGCTCAAGAGGGTTCGGTATTTCTGGAAACAGGCCCGCTGGCTCACCGAGCGGTTCCCGGAGGCTGAACTTCGGGACGTGGAGGGGCTGGTCAAGCTGGTGGACCGGGCTGAGATCGGGGCCAACGATTGGTCCCTGACGCCGGGGCGGTATGTGGGTGTGGCGCCCGAAGAGGAAGACGCGGATTTTGATTTCGAGGAGGCGTTGAGGGAGATTCATGTGGAGTTGGAGGATTTGAATGCGGAGGCGGTGGAACTGGCGGCGACCATCGAAAAGAACTTCAAGGAGCTTGGGGTATGAAGTGGGAACCCAAAAGCCTTGATCAGTTAGGTTATGTAAGCCGAGGACGGTCTCGTCATCGTCCGCGTGATGCTGCTCACCTCTATGGAGGGCCATACCCTTTTGTTCAGACTGGAGATGTCAAACACGCTGGGTTGTATCTGACGAAATATTCGCAAACCTATAGCGATGCAGGACTCGCTCAGAGCCGAATGTGGCCCGCGGGGACACTATGCATCACAATTGCTGCGAATATTGCAGATACTGCGATTCTGGGCACCGATGCCTGCTTCCCGGATAGCGTAATCGGTTTCATTCCTGAAAATGGCAATGCGGACACACGGTTCATCAAGTACTTGTTCGATGCAATGCTTCAAAAAAGGTTCAAACAATTCACTCAGGGTGCCGCACAAGATAATTTAAGCCAAGCAAAACTCCTGTCCTTGAAGTTCCCCATTCCGTCTATAAAAGCGCAGAAACGTATCGCTGATGTGTTATCAGCCTACGACGACCTAATCGAAAACAACCGGCGGCGAATTCGGTTGCTGGAGCGGGCGGCGCGGCTGCTTTACAAGGAATGGTTTGTTTATCTTCGCTTTCCTGGACATGGGCATGTTAAGGTCAAAGATGATGTTCCCGCTGGTTGGGAGAAGAGACCACTTGGTGATGTTATTTCGACTAACACTCAGACATATAAGAAAAATGCTTTGCCGGACGAAATTAATCACATCGACATCTCTTCGGTCAAACAAGGAGGTATAATCGGTAAAAATACAATGCCGTCATCAAAGGCACCGGGGAGGGCGCGCAGAAAAGCAGGCTCTGGCGACGTTATATGGTCAAATGTTCGTCCAAACCTCCGTGCTTACGCGTTGGTCCTTGATCCTGAAGAATACGATGTATTTTCAACCGGTTTCACGGTCTTGACACCGAGAGCCATTCCGTTTTCATATCTGTATCTACTTGTAACCACTGATGAATTTGTTGGCCATCTTGTTAATCACACAACAGGCGCAAGTTATCCGGCAGTGAGGCCAGACGATTTCGAACGAGCAAAAGTGCTCATTCCAGATCGGCCAATACTGAAGCTTTTTCATGAAAAAGTCGAAACTATCTTCAGGCAAATATCTGTATTGGAACAACAGGTCAAATTGCTCGCAAAAGCTCGCGACCTCCTCCTTCCCCGCCTGATGAACGGAGAAATCACCGTATGAGCAATCAGCGCATACTGATGATTGCCGGCCCAAACGGCGCGGGAAAAACCACCTTTGCCGAAAACTTCCTCTTGCATGAAGCCAACTGCCCCGCCTTCGTCAACGCCGACGCCATCGCCGCCGGTCTGAGCCCGTTTCAGCCGCACACAATGGCGATCAAGGCGGGAAAACTGATGATGTTGCAGATAAAGGAATATGTCGCCAAAGGCGTCAGCTTCGCCTTTGAAACCACCCTCAGCGGTCGCGCGTATGCCCGCATGATTTCGGATTGGCAAGCCAAAGGCTTCAAAGTCAAGCTGATCTTTCTGTGGCTGCCAGATGTTGCAATGGCCATCTCACGGGTGAAAAGGCGCGTTCGGGATGGCGGGCATTGGGTTGATGATGATACGATTAACCGGCGGTATCATGCCGGTCTTGCGAATTTTGAGAAGCTATACAAGCCTCTCGTCGATTGGTGGGCGATGTATGATAGCTCAAAACAAATACCGATTATGATCGAAAAAGGCGGGAGATCATGACAGAGATCGAAAACGCGAAAACTGGTACAGACGAAGATATCGAAAACGCCTTGATCGCCTTGAGACGCGCCGCTAAAAAGGTTCATGAAAGAGCCAGACGCAACGGCGACGGCGTGATCATACATAAAGATGGGCAGGTTGTCGAATGGTATCCGGACAGAGACATTTACAAGGTCATGAAGCCAGAAACTTTTGCTCCCCCATCAAAGACGAATGCAAAAGGCAGATGAGCCAAAGGGGGGCAGAGTCAGATCAGCTCATCGGATAAATGATTATAGACAAGCTCGCCAACGAGTTGTAAAAAACCGCCTATCTTCAACAGGAAAGCAACATTTTCAACAATAAACGGAGCGAGCATGGCCACCGCTGAACAACTCAAATCATTGATTCGATCCCATTTTGCCGATGACGGCGAACGGTTCGCGACCATTGCGCTTCAATTGGCCGCCCATGAGGCAAAACAGGGTCACGGCGCTCTGGCCCATGAAATCCGATCTCTTGTGGACAAGGCGAAATCTACAACGGTCTCGATTGTCCGCTTCAATCGGGAACTGGCCGACCTGGTGATTTCAGCCGAGCCAGGGGAGCGGCTTGCGGATCTGATTGTTTCGGATGACATGAAAAACCGCATGGAGCGGATTTTAAAGGAATATCGGCAACAGGAAAAACTAAAAAAACATGGCCTTGGCAACCGCCGGAAAGCATTGCTGGCCGGCCCCCCCGGCACCGGCAAAACCATGACCGCCGCCGTTTTGGCCGGAGAACTCCATCTGCCGCTCCACACCATCCTCATGGATAAGCTTGTGACCAAGTTCATGGGCGAAACCGGCGCCAAGTTGCGGCAGATTTTCGACGTGATCCGCGATCGAAGGGGCGTCTACCTTTTCGACGAATTCGACGCCATCGGCGGGGAGCGCGGACGGGACAACGATGTGGGGGAGATGCGGCGGGTCCTCAACGCGTTTCTCCAGTTTATCGAGCAGGATCGATCCAGCAGCCTGATCGTGGCCGCGACCAACAACCCCCGCATTCTGGATCAGGCGCTTTTCCGCCGCTTTGACGACGTGCTGTATTATCGGCTTCCCACCATCGAAGAAACCCGTCAGCTTATGGAAAACCGGCTGGGTCCATTTCGAGAAAAAAAGCTCTCTCTGAATGTAGCGGCAAATGAGGCGGAAAACCTCAGCCACGCCGAGATCACCCAGGCATGCGACGACGCGATTAAGGAAAGTATTATAAACGACCGAAAAACGGTCACGGCCACTCTCTTGAAAACCATGATAAGAGAGCGTCTCTCGGCTTACGGAAAAGAGAAAGGATAAACAGAGATGGCGGAATCTTACAGGCTGATTTTTCTGAACCAATCCGCGTACACGTCTCAGTTTACAAAACCCAGAAAACCTGGGCCGGACCCAAAGATCCCTTTACGCAACCGCCAGGATCACGCCACAATGATACGCCGGAAACTGGACGCCGCCTGGCAAATGATGAGGCAGCGTGCAGAGCAGAGAACGGCTGTCGCCATGCCAGCCCGGCAAGGCGTTTACCTGGAGTTTGAAAGCGCCCGGATGGAGACTTGGTCACCAAAAGTCTCGAAGACAGACGCGCTGGCATCCGGTTGTTGAACGTGCGCACCGTTCCAGTAAAGGACAATTCGGAACATGCCATCACCTGCGCCACAGTCTATATCCCAACAGGCGCGGAACGCAAATTTTTAGAAAAGGTCCGAAAATACACCGAAGAGGAGACCCCATCGGGTAAACCGAAAAACAAAGAGCTGATCAACAGCATCGAAGATATCCGCGCAGCGGTTCTGGAGTCCTTTTGGCAAGACGCTTCCGACTTGATGCCCGGAGACGTCCCGATTTGGTGTGAAATCTGGCTAAGAGGCGAAGAAAACGCCACGGAATATGCCTTCCGCGAAATTGCCGACACGCTTGGGATCGAGGTTCAGGAAAACGTGCTGCGCTTCCCGGAACGCACGGTTCTTCTGGCCAGGACAAACCGGGAACAACTGACGGAACTCATCGATTCCAGCGACGACATCGCCGAAATCCGGCGCGCCAAGGAAACGGCGGGCTTTTTTCTCGCGCTGAACAACAAAGATCATAACGAGTGGGTCAGAGATTTGCGCAACCGTCTGTCGACGCCCGATGACCACGCCGTGGCGGTCGCCATTCTGGATACAGGCGTTAACAACGGCCACCTTCTTCTGGAACCCATTCTTCTGGATGAAGACTGCCACGCCGTCAATCCTGAATGGGGGACCGCCGATCATGACGGTCACGGCACACTAATGGCCGGCGTGGCTGCGTATGGCGATCTTCAGGCCGCGCTGGAAAGCAGCGGGCGCATCGACATCCTTCA
>CAYPCE010000141.1:0-9478 GCA_964409085.1 uncultured Desulfobacteraceae bacterium
CCTCTGTCTTGCATCCCTCTATCGCTGGTAATACCGCATGGCCGTGGGCATATATTCCCGGAGGGCCTGAATCCGCGATCCATGGGATGGATGGGTGCTTAAAAATTCCGGCGGGGCGGGGCCCTTGTTGGCGGCGGCCATGCGCTCCCAGAAATCGACGGCGTATTGGGGATTGTAACCGGCCATGGCCATAAAGATCAACCCCAGTTTATCGGCCTCCGATTCCTGGATCCGGCTGTAGGGCAGCAACACGCCCACCTGGGTTCCCAGCCCGAAAGCCGCCATGAAGAGCTGACGGGTCCGGGTGGGCTGTTTTTGCAGGGCCGAATCCAGCACCTGGGTCCCCACCTGGGCCAGCAATTGCTGGCTGAGCCGTTCGTTGCCGTGGCGGGCAACGACATGGGCGATCTCATGGGCGACCACCGTGGCCAGCCCGGCGGCGTTTTTGGTCACCGGCATCATGCCCGTAAAGACCACGACTTTACCGCCGGGCATGGCGAATGCGTTGACCTGGTCCTCCCGAACCAGGTTGAATTCCCATGCGTATCCGGCCAGGTCCCCGGCGCGGTTTTGCTGTCGCAGGTACCGTTCCACGGCCCGGGCGATCTTCTGACCCACCTCCTTGACCCGCCGGGCGTCTCGGGTCCCCCGGACCGCTGGATACTGCGCCATGACCTGCCGGTAGGATTCATTGCTCATGGACAATAGCCGCTGGGAGGGAATGAGATTGAGCTGGCTTCTCCCGGTCACCGGCACGGTGGCGCAGGATGCGGCGAACAGCACGAGGGTGAGGAGGGTCACCACACGGATACGTCTTCGGATCGATGATGGATGGGATGTCATTTCTCTCCTTTTTCGGGCGATGATCCGGTAGGAAGCGGATTGTGCCCGCCTGTTGCGGAAATTGTCCCGGCCGACAGCCTGTCGATCCGCCCCGTGATGTCGGTCAGCAGGTCCTGCCGCGAGGTGTCCACCGGGCCGTGCAAGGTCGCCGCCACCCCCTCCCGAACCGCGGCCAGTTCTTCTTCTGCGGCGGTCTTCCATTGGTCCATGAGGGTTTCCTCCACGCTGCGGAACGCCGATTCGATCCGCTGGGGGAGTTCCGCCTTGGCGGCCTTGAATTGGTCTTTTAATGAACTTTTCACCTTCTGCCGCAAGATACCGGCGGCCACGTTGGCCGGGAGGATCTTGTTGAGAAACGGTACCCCGCCGGCCAGCAGGCGGATGAGAATCCGGGCCACCGGTCGGAAGGGGCCGAAAAGGACGAAGATGGAGAAATCGAGGGCGAAGATGGCCGACGGCGGGATGTCGGCCAGCACCCCGCCGTCGATGGCCAGGTCTTTCTGGATCATCTCCTGCCAGGGGGCGAACAGCACCTGGCCTTTGGCCCGGAAGTCGCGGGAAAGTCGTTCGACCTCGGTTTTCACCGCCTCGGATTCTCGGTGGAAAAGGATTTCGATCTCCCGCTTCAGCTCGACCTCGGCCATGTGGATCCGGGCCTGGACATCGCCGATCTCTTCGCAGTCGTCGAACCCGGCGATGAAGTCCCCGGTGATCCGGTCGATTCCCTGGAGGATCTCCAGGGTGAACCGCCGCCGCACCAGGGTCAATTCCTCGCGGAACCGGGCCGTCAGGGACGCATGCTCTTCCCGGATGGCCGCTTCCCGCTGCTGGAGATCGGCCAGCGCCTTTTCGCGCTCCGATTCGGTCCGGTCCATGGCCGCCAGTTCCGTGGCGGCGCGCATCCGGGCCAGCCGGAGCTGGGCGGCGAGAAACCGGGCCGATTTCTCCTGCCGGGCCGGCCGGACATTGTCCCGGATAAAAGAGATCAACCGCTTTTCAAAAGACGGGATACCGATTCCCGGGGGCCCTTCGTTTTCAGAGACGGGCGATCCGGTGGTCTCGGGCACCGTCTCTTTGGGGGGCCGCGGCCCCAATAACGTATCGATCACCGCGGTCGCGGAGGGCGAGGCGTCGCCGTCCGCCTTCCGTTCCGGCCGCCCCGCCGGGGCCGCGTCGATGCGCTGGCGGATGGAGACCGGCCATTCGTAGGGTTTTTCCCATTCGGTCCGCAGGTCCACCATGGCGGCGGGCGCGTCTTCGCGGCCCAGGCCGGCCAGCTGGGCCCCCATGGCGGACAGGAGCCGGGTCCGTCCCTCCGGGGACAGCTCCCCCGCCGCCGGATCATAGGTGACCACGACCATCACCCGGGTGATTCCCTGGCTGAAGACCCGGCCGGAGAGAAAATCCAGTTCGGTGGAAGAAAGCTGCCGGGCGTCCGTCACGAACAGGACCACATCGGCTTCGGGAATGATCCGGTAAGTGGTGGCCACCACCGCTTCGTTGATGGAATTGATGCCGGGGGTGTCGAACAGGGTCAACCCGTTCAGGTTCTCCGACGGCCAGTAGAGGCGGACCCGTGAGGTCAGGGCCGCCAGATCGGCCCGGCCTTCCGGGGTGGCGGCGGCGGTATGGGCCCGAATGGCTTCCCGGCTCGGGTTGGCGATTCGGACGGGCTCGCCCTCTACGCCCTCGTTGCCCCGGACGTAAGGAACCACTTCCAGCATCGGCTCCCGGCCGTGGCAGATCTCCGTGGGCACCGCAGTGGCCTCCAGCACATCGGTGAAGAGGAGGTCCTCCTTCAGAAAAACCCGGTTGATGAGGGTCGATTTCCCGGTTTTGAATTCTCCCACCACGGCGATCCGGTACGTCTCGGCCCGCATTTCGGAAAGGGCCCGGTCCAGCCGGTCCCGGATGTCCCGGTACCCGGCCTGTTCCGCCAGGGCGATGGCCTCGTTGAACTGTCGGTCCATGGGCGCGCTCCTTTCTCCCTACCCCAGCCCGGCCTCCAGGCGGTCCAGGGCCCCGTGGAAGGCCTGGATCCGGTCGGACTTGGACCGGATCTGGCCGATGGTCTGGGCCAGGAGGGTCCCCCGGTTCCGGTAGAGAAGACTGCGCCATTCCTGCTCCGATTCGGGGGCGAAGACCAGCCGCACCCGGCAGTCGCGCATGAAATCGTCGGCGATGCGGCGGGGAAGGTACCGCTCATTGTTGAGCACCGCGTGGATCCCCAGCATGGCGTTGCCGGCGATCCGTTTGAGGATCTCGCTGTCCTGGTCCCGGGAATCGGTCACCGGCGGATGGCGGAAGGTGGGGAATTCCGCCAGCCGGTCCAGCTCGCCGTTGTTGGCGGTCACCATGTCCCGGAGGCGGTCCCAGGCGGTCTCCTTCTCGTCCCAGAGGGTGGGGTCGCAGAAATCTACCGCGCCCCGGAGTTCGTACCGGAGGACGTATTTCAGGTTCCGGGGCAGTTCCAGGGTCTCCCGCAGCACCTCGATCACCGGGCTGTCGGCCCGTCGGCCCTCGAAGTTCTTCAGCAGGCCCGCCAGCCGCTCCGCGCCGGATTCCCCGGACAGGAGCGGCTGCAATCCCGCTTCCGTGAGCACCTTGAGCAGCTCCTCCTGCATGAAGGGGCCGAACTCCTGCACCTCGTCGGCCAGCCGGTTGATCATCCGGGAAAAGGAGGTGGAGATGGTCCGCATGCCGTGGGGGATGGGGTTTTCGCCGCGATGCCGGACGACGAACTCCTCCAGGGCCTGGGCCGAGGGAATGGCCTCCTGGATGGCGGCGGCCTCCTCGGCGAAGATGGCGTTGAGGGCCTCCTCGGACTCCCGGATCCGGGGCGATTCGGCAATGGTCCGGGCGGAACGGTCCAGCAGGGTCACCAGATCGGCCCAGAAGCCGCTGTCTTCGTCGCCGTGGTACCAGTGGAACCAGCGGTGAAACTCTTCGGTCTCCAGGTCCTGCTGCCCGGCATCGGAGGGCCGCGTCTTGGCCAGGGCGTCATGGAGCAGACGGACCCGGGCCGTCTGGTGTTTGAGGGCGCTTTCCAGGCGGGAGACGGCTTTGTCGTCCTGGTCGGGCAGGTGTTGGGCCAGGTGGGCGTTGGCCCGGTCCATGAGGCCGGCGGCGTCCTCGGGGTCCGTGGCCTCGAAGGGACCGATGAAAAGTTGGGCCGGCACTCCGGCGTCGATGAGATATCGGCGGTGGATCTTGATGTTTTCGCCCTCGGGGTCCACCCGCTTGTCCCAGTTGAGGGCGAACAGGAGCCGGCTCATGAGGTCGATTTCGTCGGGCTGCCGGGAGACCGAATCCCAGAACCGGTGAAAGCTCTCCCCGGCCGACGGCGTGGCCCCCGGACGGCTGGCCACCACCAGCAGATCGGTCTTTTCGGCGATGGCCGACAGGGTCAGGTCCCGGGCCCGGCGGTTGGGATCATCCACGCCCGGCGTGTCGATCCACCGCAACTGCTCCGACCCGCCCTGGAACGGGGTGTGGACGCGGCAGACCTTGACGGCGGAGACCCGGGCCAGATGGACTCCGCGGGCGGCCCGATCCTCCTGCCCACTGTCTTCCTGGGAGGTATCGGCCCCGGCGGGGCGGTGGGAGACCCATCCCCCCAATCCGGACAGGGGCTGCCCGGGCAGCGGCGGCCGGCCCAAATGTTGCCGGCATGCGTCGAAATGGGCCTGGAGTTCGTGGAGGTCCTTGAGGAGCTTGTAGGCGGTGGTGCCGCCGGGAACCGACTCGGGGGAGGGGAGGGAAAAAGTCGCGAACCCGGCGGCGGACTCGGGCAGGCGCAGACCGGCCCGCCGGTCCTCCGGCAGACCGGAAACCGCTGTCTCCAGGGCCGGCCGGAGCACCCGGTCGTGGAAATCGTCTTCGGTGTAAAATTCCAGGTCGAAATCGGACCGTTTCGCGTCGTAGTGGATTTCGCAGAGAACGGCGGTGCAGCGCTCGTCGAACGCGGGCAGGGCGTCGATGCCGGTGAGGGACCGAAGAAAAGAGGTCTTTCCCGCTTTTTCCAGTCCGGCGATGGAGATGGTCACCAGCCCCCGGTTGAACCGGGCATGGCGCAGTTCGGCCCGTTTCCGCAGGGTGTCCAAATCGGCGGTCGTCCGGTCCAGTTCCGCCAGATGGTCCTTCATCTCCGGCGTGTCGGTCTCCTCCAGATCCTGGAGGGCTGTCCGGACCGCCGCCAGCCGGTCCAGGAACGATTCACAGGCCGCCGTCACGGATTTGAGCATCGGCGCCTTGGCGCGTCGGTTTTCCACGATCTCCCGGCTGAGCTGGGGGGTGTCCATGGGGGTCTCCTTCCGGTTTGAGGGTCAGCGGCACCGCTTCTCGAATATCGTATTATTTCTTACCCTTTATTGAGGACGGATGTCAAAAGGAAAACGACGCCGCCGACAGCCGCAGGGGAAAACGACGGATTCGTTCCTTGACGACGGATCGGTTTTCGCACTATACAACGGTTCAAAAACCGCCGGGCCGCACCCCAGGAATCCTGGAGAGTCGTCAACGGCCCGATCCAAAACCCAACGCATCCGGAAAGGGGATTTCAAAGGACGGCGCGTGAAAAAAAAGAAGTTATCGTTTAAAATCGGCTTTAGTTTCGCCTTTTTCGTGGCCATTTTTTCCTTGCTGGCGGCAACGGCGATGCTGTTTCTGAGCCGTTTCAATACCGATGTGTCCAAACTGGCCCATCAATATGTGCCGGAAGTGACCCTTGCCAACCGACTGGAACGGCTTTCTTTTTTGACCATGCACGAAATGCGCGGCTATGGGCTGAGCCACGAGGCGGCGTATCTTGAGTCCGGCCTCGGCTACATGCGGAAGGTCCGGGATCTGCTGCCCGAGGCGGAGAAGATCGCCCGGGGGACCCATTCGGCGGAATTGGCGGGGGATATTGCCGATATTGCGTCGATGGTGGATCAATATGACCGCCTCATCGGTCAGACAGCGGACCGCAACGAGGGCATCGCCGAAAACCACCGGCGGCTGGCGGCTGCCTCGTCCGCCTACATGGACAGCTGCCGCCGGTTCCTGGAAGGCCAGGAAGCCGCCATGAAAACCGAGCTGGGGATGTGGCTCGGCGCCGAGGAACTCGCTGAACGGCTGGATAAAATCCGCCTTGCCCATGAAATCATCGACAAGGGAAACGCCGTTCAAACGGTGACCTTCCAGTTCCAGGCCCTCAGAAAGCCGGGCCTGATCCAGGAAGCCCTGGAAGATTTCAGCGCGATCCAGGACAAATTCCAGGATCTGGAATCCATGGTCCTGTTGCCGGAGGACATTCAACTGCTGGACCAGGTGAAATCGGCCGCCGACGATTATACCGCCGCTTTGATCGCGCTCCGGGATCACTGGCTGGCCCTGCAGCAACTCAACGAGCAACGGGACGGCATCACATCCGGCATACTGGCCAAAACCCAAGAAGCGGCCAGTGACGGCATGGAAAAAACCGCCGATTTGTCCCGGCAAGCTGCGGCCTGGACCGCCAACGCCAGGGCCGCCGCCGGCATCAGCATCCTCGCCGCCATCGGCTTGGGGGGGGTATCGGCCGCCATGCTGACGCGCCGTATTTCGGGACCCCTGAACCGCATTGTTGGCCGCCTGGGCGCCGGATCTGAAGCGGTCTCCGACGCCGCGCATCAGATCGCTTCCGCTTCGCAGAAACTTTCCGACGGCGCCGGCGAACAGGCCGCGGGGATCGAGGAGACGGCCTCGTCTTTGGTCCAGATGTCGGGCCGGATTCGCGAAAACGCCGAAAAAGCCCAGGACGTTCTCCGGATGGCAAAGGAATCGCGACAGGCCATTCAGCAAACCGATCAGGCCATGAAAACGTTGAGCCAGTCCATGGAAGTGATTTCGGAAACCGGCGTGGAGATCGGCAAGATCCTCAACTCCATTGACGATATCGCCTTTCAAACCAATCTGCTGGCCTTGAATGCCGCCATCGAGGCGGCCCGGGCCGGCGATTCCGGCGCGGGATTTGCCGTCGTCGCCGGAGAGGTGAGAAATCTGGCCCAACGGACGACCTCGGCGGCCGGCAGCACCCATGCGCTGATTGAAAAAACCATGGCGCGCATCGGAGCGGGAGCGGATTCGCTAAAGGAAACTGAGACCCATTTTACTGACATCATCCAGTATTCCGAAACCATCGACGGGTTGATGGAAGCCATTGCGCTGGCCTCCGACGAACAAGCCCGTAACGTCGACAACCTGAACCAGGCCGTTTCAGAGATCGACGGCGTGGTGCAGAAGAACACGGCCAGCGCCCAGGAGGCGGCGGCCGTGTCCGGTCATCTGCACAAACAGGCGACGGATCTGGATGAGACCGTAACGGAATTGAAGCGGATCATCTCCGGCGGCGACGGCGCGCCGCCACCGCCGGGTGAGACGGCACCCTTGACCATCCACGCGAAAACAGAGGAGGGGAATGCGATATGACTCGGATCAGCGCCATCAGCACCATCTGTTTGTCTCTCATGATCATCTTTTGTCCGTTGAATGTCTCCCAAGCTGCGGAGACCATTCCCATCGGGATCGTCTATTCGCTGACAGGACCCGGTTCGAGCCTGGGCGAGATCCAGAAAGAAGGCGCTCAACTGGCTGTTCGGGAAATCAACGAGGCCGGTGGGGTCCAACTGGGGGATGCCCGGTTCGTTCTCGACGCCGTGTTCCTGGATGACCAGACGAACCCGCACCAGGCCATCGCCAAGGTAAAAGAATTGACAGCGGCCCGGGACGTGAGCGCCATTGTCGGCGGCACCTTCGGCCACGTATCCATGGCCCTGAATCACATTTCCAAAGCAGAAAACCTTTTTTATATGGCCACCAATGGTGTGCCGGAACGGTTTTTCAAAAAAGGGATCAAATCGCCCACGGCGTTTTGCATTATGGCCAGCGGGGAGTCCGCGGGCCGCGGGGCCGCGGCCTACATCATGGACAATATGAAGGCCAAAAAGGTGGCCTGCCTGATCCCCAATTACGCCATCGGTAAAGCGACGCTGGCGGGATTCGATGCGGTGGCCGCGAACCGGCCCGATGTAACGCGGAAGGTCTTCTGGACCCCGGTAAAAGCCGGGGACTTCAGCGACTCCCTCGACGGCGTGGCCCAATATGACCCTGAAGTCGTTCTGGTGGGGCAGTGGGGGAATGACGCCATCAAAATGCTCGAGCAGATCGAAAAACGGGGCCTGAAAGACCGGATGCGGGTCTTTCACTTCTGGCTGACGGATGTGTTCGCCACCAACATCCCGCCGGCAGCCATTCAAAACGTCTGGGGGCAGATGTTCTGGTACCACGACATGCGCGGATTCAAAGACCCGGCGGTCGTCCGCTCCAGTGAGGCTTTTTCGGAGAAATATTTCGCCCGTTATGATCGTCCTCCCGACCCTTATGCCATGGCCGCGTTCTTCGGCGTGAAGGAGACGGTGCGGTCCATGGAGTTGGCCGCGTCCACCAACGCCGAAAAAATGCGCCAGGCCCTGATGGCCCATCCGCAATGGACGGGCGTCAAAGGGGCGGCGACATGGCGAAGCGACGGGCGGCCTGAGTACCAATATTCCACGTGGATCGTCGAGGGAAAGGGGGCCGATAACCGCCAAAGCGAACGCGGCGATGCCGTATTCGATTACGCGACCATCACCGATGTGTACGCCGGCAACGCGTTTCTGCCGCAGGTGGAAAGCGTGAACGATTGATCTGTCCATACCGTCCATAGATTCCCTTCGTCATTTTTAACACCACATGGTCAGGGGTCTTCATACCAGATGCCCTGGTCCCGTGAGCAGATTTCGGCCCGCTTCGATGGGTTGGCGGCGGGAATGCCTCCAGTGCAGAGACGGTCCGCCTCGTCGGTTTTATACGCCATGTACCGGCCGTAGACGCCCTGGGAGTGCATGAAGGTGTAGAGAAAATTGTGCGGGTCGGCATAGTCCGCGCCCCAGCCGATGATGAAAATGGGGTACATGTAGTTGCGGTACTGGACGAGGTAATCCTTCCAGTCGACGTTGCGCACCTCGATCCGGAATTTGGGATTGAGGGACATGATGTTCTCGGCCAGCATGTGGGCCGCGGCCTCCCGCATCTCGTTGCCGGTGTTGTGGGTGAGGACCATGGAAAAGCCCTTCTCCCAGACCTGCCCGTTGAGGTGTTCGGCGGATTTTTCCAGGTCGAAGTCGTAGTGGACCATTTATTGACATATTTGAAGATGGCGGTCCCGATGGCCGGCTTGCCGCCCCAGTACCCGTCGAAACGCTCGAAGACGAACTGCCGCGACGGCTCCCAGGATTTCATCCGATAGGCGACCGTGCCGTTGGTGATCTTCTGGAGGGGTTCATGGCCGGGCGCCGGATTGTTGTATTCCGCGGCGTTGGCGATGTCGCCGTCCCAGCAGCCCTGGAGCAGCCCTGGGCCATGGCCCATTCCTTGTCGAGGATGAACGACGAGACATAGGAGAGGATGCCCATAAAGGGCGGATGAGGTGACAAGTGGAATCGGACTGATTTTGTGCATATCTCCTTTCTTGTCCTCCCCAATGCCTCCCGCTCTGCGAAATATCCGTTATTTTAACATGTTTTTTTATATCGTTATTTAACAAAGTAAATGGTTTCGATATTTTTTGTTAGGT
>CAYPCE010000142.1:0-9468 GCA_964409085.1 uncultured Desulfobacteraceae bacterium
TCGGCCAAGGACCTGGCCACCGGCAAGGAACAGTCGATCCGGATCACCGCTTCCAGCGGGCTGTCCCAGGAAGAGATCGATCAGCTGGTGAAGGATGCCGAATCCCATGCCGAAGATGACAAGAAAAAACGGGAACTGGTGGAGGCCAAGAACACCGCGGATTCCCTCATCTACCAGACGGAAAAATCCCTCAAGGACCTCGGCGACAAGGTGGACAGCAGCACCAAGACGACTGTCGAAGAGGCCATGAGCAAGTTGAGAAAAGCCATGGAAGGCGATGACGCCGAGGAGATCAAGCGGTTGAGCGATGAATTGACCCAGTCGTCCCACAAACTGGCCGAAGCGATGTACCAGCAGGCGTCCGCCGACCAGCCGGGTGCCGAAGCGGGTGGCGGCCAGGCCGGTGGCGGCGGGGCCGCCGGGGAGTCCGATGAGGATGTGGTGGATGCCGATTTCGAGGAAGTAAAAGAAGAAAACAAATAGCGGCCCGCGGCTGTCGCTGAAAAATCCCGTGTGCGAGATCATCGCCACGGGATTTTTTTCGGCCTTGACAGCCGTTTGCGGGTGTGGTTTGTCCTCCCCCATGGCATGGGACACCCTTATCCACAACGGAACAGTCGTTACCGTCAACTCCGATTTCGAGATCATCCGAGATGGATTCGTCGCCGTTTCGGACGGCCGGATCGCCGATATCGGGCCGGCGGCGCCCGATGGGACCTGTCCCCGAGCCACCACGCGGGTGGACGCCGACGGGGGCATCGTGTTGCCGGGGCTGGTCAACACCCATACCCATCTGCCCATGGTGTTGTTCCGGGGGCTGGCCGACGATCTGCCCTTGATGACCTGGCTGCAGGCCCATATCTTCCCGGCGGAAGAACGGCATGTCTCGCCTGAAACGGTTCGGCCGGCAACGCTCCTGGCCTGTGCCGAAATGATGCTGTCGGGCACGACCACCTGTTGCGACGGCTATTTTCATGAAGAGAGTGTTGCGGCGGCCGTGGCCGAGGTCGGTATCCGGGCGGTGCTGGGGCAGGGGGTGATCGATTTTCCCGCTCCCGGCGTCACGGACCCGTCGGACAACATCGCCCATGCGGAGGCCTACACCGAAAGATGGCGGGACCGATCTCCGCTGATCACCCCTTCTATTTTCTGCCATTCTCCCTATACCTGTTCCGCCCAGACACTTCAGCGGGCCAAACGGGCTGCCGGCGATCTGTTGTTTCAGGTTCATGTGGCGGAGACCGAATCGGAATGCCGCCAGATCCGGGAAGAAAGAGGCCGGTCGCCCATCGCTTATCTGGATCGACTGGGGATTCTGGATGAGCGGACACTGGTGGTCCATGGCGTCTGGATGGAGTCGGGGGATCGGGACCTCCTCCGCCGCCGGGGTGCCGCCGTGTCCCATTGCCCCCAAAGCAACATGAAACTGGCCAGCGGGGTGGCCCCGGTGGCCGGGATGATCGCCGATGGGATCTCCGTGGGGCTGGGTACGGACGGCTGCGCCAGCAACAATACCCTCGATCTGTTCCGGACCATGGACATGGCGGCCAAGCTGCACAAGGCCGCGACAGGGGATCCCACGGTGATGGACGCCCGGACCGTCTTGCGGACGGCCACCATGGGCGGTGCCGAGGCCCTGGGACTTGCCGATCGTATCGGGTCGCTGTCGGTGGGCAAATCGGCGGACCTGGTCATTCTGGATCCGCACCGACCCCACCTCGAACCCCTGCATTGCCCGGTCTCCCATCTCGTCTATGCAGCCGACGGGGCGGACGTCCGGGATGTCATGGTCGCGGGGCGATGGGTGGTGCGGGACCGGTGTCTTCAAACCCTCGACTGGTCCGCCGCAGGAGACGCCGTCAACAGGATCGCCGCCGCCATCCTCCCGGAGGGAGGCGCCATCCCCAAAAAGGACAGTGCATCATGACCACGGCCCGCATCATCCAGTGCGCCCGGGGCGAAGTACCTGCTGATCGCGTGCTGACCGGCGGCCGGATCGTCAATGTTTTTACCGGCGAGATCGTATCAGGCGATATCGCCATTGCCGATGGGCGCATCGTCGGGATCGGCCCGTATAGGGCCGCTGAAACGGTGGATCTGGGGGGGCGGTACGTATGTCCCGCCTTCATCGATGCCCATGTTCACATTGAAAGCAGTATGACCGCCATTCCGGGGTTTGTCCGGACGGTGTTGCCCCGGGGGGTGGCCACGGCCGTGGCGGATCCCCATGAAATCGCCAATGTACTGGGGGTGGAAGGAATCCGCTACATGCTCGCGGCCAGCGACGGCCAGCCCATGAATCTGTTTTTCACCCTCCCGTCGTGTGTGCCGGCCACGGAGATGGAGACGGCCGGTGCCGAGCTGTCGGCGGAGACCCTCCTGCCCCTTTTCGGGGAACCCCGGATCGTGGCCCTCGGGGAGATGATGAATGTTCCGGGGGTGCTCACGGGGGCGCCGGATTCCCTCCGGAAAATCGAAGGGGCCCGATGCCGCCGCCGACCGGTGGACGGCCACAGCCCCGGATTGACCGGCAGTGACTTGAATGCCTACCTGGCCGCCGGGGCCGCCAGCGATCACGAATGCACGACGCCCCGAGAGGCCCTGGAGAAACTGGGGGCCGGGATGTACATCATGATCCGGGAAGGGACCGGGGCCCGGAACCTGGACGATCTCCTCCCCATCGTCACCGAGCGGAACCACCATCGCATGATGTGGTGCACGGACGACCGGCACCCCCACGACCTGCTGGCCCATGGCAGCATCGATGATCTGGTTCGACGGTCCATCGCCGCGGGGCTCGATCCCATCCTCGCCATCCGCATGGCGACGCTCAATCCGGCGGCGTATTTCGGTCTGGATCACCTGGGGGCCGTCGCCCCCGGCCGGCAGGCGGATCTGGTGGTGTTTTCCGACCTGGGCGCTCCCCGGGCCGAGATGGTCTTTACCCAGGGGGTTCAACGGGCCGCAAACGGGGAGATGATGGATGCGGAGACTCCCCCGCTTTCAGGATCGCCCCCATCGGTCATGGCCGTCCCCATGGACCGCGTCGATTTGCGGGTGCGGGCCGAGGGCGAGCGGATACGGGTGATCGACGTGGTACCGGATCAACTCATCACCCGCCAGTCCGTGGAGCGCGTGCCCCGGTCGGGGGGGCTGGCGGTGGCCGATGTCTCCCGGGACCTCCTGAAAATTGCCGTGGTGGAGCGGTATACGGGGCGTGGCGGGACCGGTAACGGGTTCGTTCGCGGGTTCCATCTGGCTCGCGGCGCCATGGCCTCCAGCGTGGCGCACGACTCCCATAACCTCATCGTTGTCGGAACGAACGATGCCGATATGCGAAGGGCCCTGGCGGCGGTGGTGGACATGAAGGGGGGATTGGCGGTAGCCTGCGATGGCGGCGGGGAAACGGGGCTTTTGGAAACCTTGCCCCTTCCCGTCGGCGGCCTGATGTCCGATGCATCCATGGACAGCGTGCGCCGGCGGATGGATCGGCTGAACCGTGCCGCCCACGGACTGGGATGCCGGATGGCCGATCCGTTTATGACCCTTTCGTTTCTGGCGTTGCCCGTGATCCCCTCCCTGAAGATTACCGATAAGGGACTGGTGGACGTCGACCGGTTTCAATCCGTGCCGCTGTTCGTCGATTGAGGGATCGGCTCAATCGTAGAGGCGATCCGGCCTGCTCAACTCGATAAACGCATCGGATTCCTCCTGCCAGCGTCTCGCCAGACCCTCGATGTCTTCCCCTCGCTCGACGGCCTTCCGAATTTCCGATCCCCCCGTGATCAGATCGAAAGGGTTCTTTTCGTATTCGTATTCATAGGGTGGTGCCTTCCACTGGAATGCCTCGGGGGTCAGCCGCCGGATGGTCTGGAGGAGCTTCAGGCTCGTCCAATAGGGCCGATAGTGGTGTCGATCCTGGACATGGATCTGGAACCCATGACAGATACGGCCGGCCCATTTGTTGGCGGTCGGTTCGAAGGCCATCGGGCGGAGGATTATCCCCGGCTGATGCCGTCCCCCCATGGCATCGAGGGTCTGCCGGGGATCGATAAACGGGGCGCCAAATATTTCGAAGGGTTGCGTGGTGCCCCGGCCTTCGGAGATGTTGGTGCCTTCCCAGATCACCTGACCGGGATAGACCATTGCCGCAGTCGGCGTAGGGAGGTTGGGCGACGGCGCGACCCAGGGAAGGCCGGTGGCGGTGAAGTCCATGGAACGACGCCATCCCTGCATGGCGATGACCTGGAGATCGCAACCGATGCCGAATCGCCGGTTGAAGAGGCGGGCCAGCTCGCCGATGGTCAGCCCGTGGCGCATGGGCAGGGAATACCGGCCGACGAAGGACGCATATGCCGGATCGAGGCAATTGCCTTCGACCGCCTCCCCGCCGACGGGATTCGGCCGGTCGAGCACCACGACCTTTTTTCCGTATTGGGCCGCGGCCTCCATACAGTAGGAGAGCGTGTAGATGAACGTGTAGACCCGGGTGCCCACGTCCTGGAGGTCCACCAGGAGGGTATCGATGCGGTCGAGCATCGCTTCCGTTGGGATGCGGGTGGTCCCGTAGAGGCTGAACACCGGGAGGCCCAGCACCGGATCGACCCCATGATCGGATTCGATCATGTTGTCCTGTTTTTCCGCGAAAAAGCCGTGCTGGGGGGAAAAGAGGGTCGTCAGGCGGCCGGGAAACCGGTCAGCGATCCCCAGCCGCCCGTGGCGGAGGGTGCTGTCCACAGAAGCCGGATTGCAGAGCAGGCCCAGCCGGCCCCAGTCCGGATCCGCCAGTGCGGACTGGACCGTGTCCAGCCCGGTGCGCACCGCCATGGGGTTACATCCGCTTCCAGGGCTTGAGGCCGTTCTTGATTTGGCGGTACCGCTCCGGGTCATCGGTCCTGATCCGCCGGATGAATTCCAGGAAAAAGGACAGGAACACGGCAAAGAAAAACGCGACGAAGACCGAAAGAATACAGATGATGGACCGTTTGGGGGCTACTTTCTTGTCGAGATCCGACACGATGGGGGGATCGATCACCTGAAAACTGTAATACTTCTGGGCCTTGGCGAAGGTCTCTTTTTCGATCTCCTTGGCCATCAGGTTGTAGATCTTCTCTTTGAGCAGGGCGTCGCTGGTGCGGTCCAGCTGTTCCGTGAAAAACCGTTTGTTTTCATTGGCGTCATGGAGGACTTCCGCCCGAAGGGTCTCGCTCAGTTCCTTGACGTAATAGTCGACCCATTGTTTGGCCAGTGCCGGGTCTTTGTGTTCGATGCCCACGGTCAGGGTTCCTTTCTCCGGGTCCGTGCTGACCTTGAGCATGCCGTCTTTGATGGCCTTCATCCCGTCCTGGAGGGACGGCGGTTCCTCGACCTCGGGGAGCCACGCCTTCTTTTTTTCGTCCCACTGATCCTGGAAAATCTTCGGCATCAAATCGTATTTCTGGATGATTTTGAGCGTCAATTCCCGGCTGCTGAGCACGACCTCCAGTTTTTCCAGGCTGCCGCCCCCGCCGATGCCGAGCTGACCCGCCACCATGCCGCCCAACCCGCCGAGGGAGGGGATGGACGGGCCGCTTTTTTCCTCTTCGCGGGGGGTGAGGGTGGCTTCGGAGCGGTAGATGTTCTCCAGGGAGAGGCTGTAGAAAACCGCGCCCACGCCGGCGGCGACCACCAGAAAGCCGATCAGGAATTTGTGCCGGAGCAGCACCAGAAAAAGATCGAGGAGATTGATCTCGTCTTCTTCGGTCACGGGGGGCACCGCGTGTTCCTTCGTGGGAATCCGCTGGATCCCCGATTCGTCTGCCGTCGTTGGATTCATCGTATTCAATTCGTCGATCAGAAAATGGCCGCGGTCACGCCGGCGGTGGTGGCGATCTGGTAGAGGATCTGGGTGATGTCTTTGGTATCCCGCATCCAGTTGGAGCGAACGAGTTCTTCGGGCACCAGCACCGTATCCCCGGGATACAGATCGATGTTCTCGAATCGTCGCCACCAGGATCGTTCCCGGTTTTTGCTGACCACCGTTCCGTCGCTCCGGATGACATAGATCAGGTCTTCGGCCGCGTTTTCGGTGGGGCCGCCGGTCCGGTCCAGGTAGTAGGCCAACTCGGGATTGTCCTTATCGAAAATAATGGCCGTCGGATTGTAGACGGATCCCATGACGTTGACGGTGTTCATCTGTTTGGGCACGTGAAGGGAGTCGCCGTCTTCCAGCACCATGTCCGTGTTGCTGCCCCGGAAGGTGGAGAGCGGGGAGAGGGAGACGATGACGCGTCCCGTGGCCCGGCTTTTTTGCAATTTATCGATGAGCATCTTCTGGGCGTCGATAAATTGCGATTGGGCTGCGAGGTCTTCTTCGGAAAGGGATTTTTTCACCTCTTCGGAAGAGAGTCGGGCGATTTCGAGTTCCAGTTCCTGTAACATCTCATCCATGCGGCGCTGCTGCACTTCCTGGACCGACTCCCGGGTAAACTGGGCGCCCCGGAAATAGGCCTGGTCGGTAAACCCGCCGGCCCGTTCGATGACGCTGCTGAGGCGTTCGTCCTTCTTGATCTGGTAGGTGCCCGGAAAAAAGACTTCGCCGGTAATGGTCACCAGCCGGGTCCGTTCCCACCAGTCGGGGATCTGTTTGATGGTGACCACATCCATGGGTTTGAGCGGGAGGTCGTGTTGCGGATGGTTCTGCCTGGCCAGACGGATATTGAACGTGATGATATTGGTTTTCACGGTCCGGCCGTCCTCGATGGAAAACCGGATCAGTTCGGCTTCTTCCATGTAGGCCGCGTCCCGCACGTTGCCGGCCAGCAGGATGAGATCATGGACCGTCATGTTCTCGGCATAGGGGTAATCGCCCGGATTTCGCACCAGTCCGTTGATGGTGACCGTGTATTTTTCTTTGTAATCCCAAACGCTGTAGATGATGATTTCGTCCAGATCCGCCAGAGGGATGTTGTGCTCGGAATGGCCGGCCATGGCCTTGGCGACGTTGAAGGAGTGGATCGTGATCTCTTTCGTAATGGGGGCTGTTCGCCGGAGGTGGCCCATCTCCATGTAAGCGTCCCGGGTGAAACTGCCGGCCTTGAAAATGAGGTCCCGGAGCCGCATGCCTTCCGTGAGTGTGTATTCGCCAGGTTGGTTGATCTCACCCATGATCGAAACGACCTTTTCCCATTGTTCTTCCAGGACCGAATGAATGATGACTTCGTCCTGATGCTGGACCTTGATGTTCTGGGCCGGATCTTCCGCCATGACGGCCGCCACATCGAAATAGATCGTGTGCTGGTTGCGGTCCTTATCATACCGGATGAGTTCGGCCCGGGGCATGTAGGCATCGGGGGTGAGCCCACCGGCCTTGAGGATGAGATCCCGGAGGGTCATATCGTCGATGGCGTAGCGGTCCGGTTCCCGGACTTCTCCCCTGACGTCGGCATACGCCTTGTCCTGAAATTGTTCCTGGTTGAAGACGTAGATCTCGTCCCCCGGCATCAGGGGGATGTTCTGCCGGTCGTCGCCGGAGAAGAGAAGCCGGCCCAGGTGGAAAGGGATCAATTCGGCCTGGGACTCCGCAAACTGGTAGCGCTTGATCAGCGCGTAGTCGAAATAGGTGTCGGGGAGGACGCTTTCCACATCCCGGAGGACATCCCGAAGCCGCAGTCCGGGCTCGTAGGCGTAGCGGCCGGGCCGGGCGACGTTCCCGTATAGATAGACGGCATTGACGGCGGCGGGCAGAATCGAAAAGATCCGGACGACATCGCCGTCCTTCAAGGCCACGGTTCGGCCCCGACGGAGTTGATCGTCGGATATGTCCAAGACGATCAGCTCTTTGTTTTCCACGGCCCGTTCGATCTGGATTCGCTGGCTGTAGGCGCTCGGTGCCAGCCCGCCGGCCATGTCCAGGGCTTTCTCCAGGGAGACGATGTCTTTGAGTTCGTAGATCGCCGGCCGTTTTACGTTGCCGGAAATCGCCACCAGCGGCCCGGCCTGGGGGACGAAGATGACATCCCCCGACATGAGGGTCGTGTCGGCCGACACATCGCCCTTGAGCAGGAGGTCATAGAGATCGATGATGGCGACGATTTGTTCCCGTCGTTTCAGCTGAACCCGCCGCAAAGACCCCAACTGGGTGGGGCCGCCGGCGGCCAGCAGCGCGTTCGTCACCGTCGACAGCGAGCTGACGGTGTGGATGCCGGGGTTCTCGACCTCTCCGAGAATAAATACCTGAAGGGTTTTGAGTTTGCCCATGGAGACATTGACGTTCACGCCGGTGATCGCTTCGGCTTTATGCCGGATCAACTCTTTGAGTTCGCCGAACGTCAGGCCGGCCACGGTGAGCGGACCGATTTTGGGAAGGTTGATGACCCCTTCCGTATCGACTTCCAGGGAGTGGGATTCGTCCAGCCGGCCCCACATATAGATCCGGATTTCATCCCCCGGCCCGATGATGTAGTCGTCGGACACCGGCATGGATTTGATGGGGGCGAATGCGTCGGGAGTATCCGAGAAAAGGTTATGGCCGAAGATCTCAAGCTGGCTGACGAGATCCTGCTCTTCCTCTTCCTCTTCCTCTTCCTCTTCCTCTTTTTCTTCCTCTTTTTCTTCCTCCCGCTGATCTCCTTTTCCGTCGTCTTTCCGGTCCAAAATTCCGGACGCGCCGCCGGTGGATCTCCGTCTCTCCTCCATGAGCTGCTTGCCCATCTGGATTTCCTGGGGCGACAGGGAGCCCATATCGGCGGCTTCCCGGCCGCTTTGGATATCGCCCCGTTGCATCGATTCAGAAGCCCGCTGAACCGTCTGTGGGGAGACCCGGCCCGACTGGATGGCCCGTTGGACCTGTGGCGAATCCATGCCGGCGGGAAGGCCGCTTTGCTGGCCCATCCCCGGCAGGGGCATGAGGCAAATCAACAGGAGGGCGCTCCCGATGATACAGAAACGATGGGTTGTTTTTTGGGTCTGTTTTTTAGTAGTTGGCGCCATGCTGTAACGACCGTCCTCTCGAAGTGTTGTCTTCAGTAAAGGCCTCGATGGGTAACCTGCAAAAACCGTCCATAGAGGAATCTATACCTATAGATAAAGGAAGGATTTGTCAAACAGTTTCGGATTTGATACTGACAAGGGATCAATGGTCCGGGGCCCTGAAAGATCAATCGGTTCAACACAGGAAATCCTCATGAAAAAAGCGATTCAATGGCTGGTTTTCGGATTGGTGGGTTTGGCGATGCCCGGTATGGCGGCAACGACATTTCACAATGGCCTTTCCCTTCAGGGGTATACCGGGTTGTTCAATGCACCCAACGCGGCCGTGACGGAGGAGGGAAAGCTCTATTTTCTGTTTTCCGATCAGGTGGAGCCCCATCGGCGGAAACTTCAAGACAGTGCCGAAAACTACATGTTCTCCATTGGGTTGTTGCCTTGGTTTGAGATCGGCGGCCGGTTCACCGAGGAACATCCCGACGGCATGCGGGATCTGTCGGC
>CAYPCE010000143.1:0-9467 GCA_964409085.1 uncultured Desulfobacteraceae bacterium
TTTTGGAGGATATCCTCGACGGCGCCGGCGTTTTCCTGGATGGCCGCCAGAACTTGCCGGTCGATTTTCCCCATCGCAAGCGAAAAAACAGCGGGGAAATACCGGCGGCCGAACATAGGCGGTCCAGGTCTTCCCCGGTCGGCAATGTGCTGGTGTTGTTGTAATATCTCAATGCTTTCGCGCTGATTCCCGTTGCCTTGGAAAATCTGGCGACCGCTTTCCGGTCGTCGCTTTTTACGCCTAACGCTTTAAAAAAATGATCGGATTCGGACATGCTTTCTCCAAATGTCAGATAATTCGCAATGAGTCTGTACCATGAGCCATGTGCGGGATGCAACCGCATTTTTGTAGACTATAGTCCGTAGACCCAGCCATGTCAAATCAAATACAGTGCGGCTTTCTTCAACAGGAGACCACCTTGCACGTTAAGATCGCGTTCGGGCAAATCCTTCGACGTTTACGCAATGAAAAAAAGATTTCGCAGGAGAAACTGGCGTTAATGACCGGCCTGGACCGCACCTACATTTCCCTTCTGGAGCGGGGGATGCGCCAGCCCACGCTAAGGACGATTCTGCTTTTGTCCGGCGCTTTAGAGATTTCACCCGCGCAAATGATTGCGGATGTGGAGACACTGCTGCGTGAGGATCATTCCCATCCCGCCTAAAATAAAACGGCGATTCAACGGGCGGCGCGGCCAACGGCGGCCAGGATGCGGATTGGACACTATGCTAATTTGCTGTGAACTTAAATAGGGGGTAAATCATTTGAGCATCGACACGCCAAACGACACCGCTCTGACCCTCTGCATTCTCGCCAGCGGCAGCAAAGGCAACGCCATCTTCATCTCCGACGGCCGGACGTCGCTGCTGATCGACGCCGGGCTTTCCGGGAAGGAGATCGAACGGCGGATGCGGTCCCGGGACCTCGACCCCGCGGCCCTGGACGCCATCCTGGTCACCCACGAGCACGCGGACCATGTGCGGGGGGTCGGGGTGCTCTCCCGGCGGTACGGCCTGCCGGTCCACATCAGTCCCGGAACCGACGAGGCGGCGGCCCATCAGATGGGGAAGATCCAGGATGTCCGCCATTTCGAATGCGGCGGGTCCTTCGCCATCGACGACCTGACCATCCATCCCTTCAGCACCTCCCATGACGCCAGCGATTCGGCGGGCTTCACCGTCCAGCGAAACGGCGTCAAGATCGGCATCGCCACGGATCTGGGCATCGCCACGTCCGTGGTCCGGACCCACCTTCAAAACTGCTCCCTGCTGGTCCTGGAATCCAACCACGACCCGAAAATGCTCATGGAGGGGCCATATCCCTGGCATCTCAAGCAACGGGTCCGGGGCCGGACCGGCCATCTGGCCAACGAGGCCTCCCGGGACCTGCTGGGGGAACTTCTCCACGACGGCCTCGGTCATGTGGTGCTGGCCCATCTGAGCGAGCAGAACAACACACCGGAGTTGGCCCTGCGGGCCGCGGGCCCGGTCCTTTCCCATTCCCGCGTCAACCTGACCGTCGCCGCCCAACATGAGACCGGCGAAATCTTTCGCTTGTAAGCCTTTTCTCGTATTCATCCTTGACATCCATCCTCACATCCTCTAACTAAATACTGAGCATATTTTTCAGTGTCACCAAACCGATGAATCTTTATCATCATTTGAAGGGGCGATGGAAACTAAACGATGGAAACCATGGGCATTGTTGGCGCCGTCCCTGAGCGCCGTTTTTTTCCTGCTGGTCATCCCCGTCTGTTTCGTGGTGGTCTACAGCTTTTGGCTGCGGTCGCCCTACGGGGGGGACATTCCGGCCTTCCAGTTCGGGAACTACGCCAAGTTTTTTGACGATTTCTTCTATCCGTCCCTGCTGATCCGGACCATCCGGGTCGCCCTGGAGACGGTCGCCCTGTGCCTGGTGATGGGGTACATCCCGGCCTATTTTTTCTACCGGACCGAATCCCGATTCAAGCCCTTTCTGATGATCCTCATCATGCTGCCCTTCTGGATCAGCTTCATCATCCGGACCCTGAGCTGGATCAACATCCTGGGCGATTCGGGCCTGATCAACCACGTCCTGATGAAAATCGGGCTCCTCGACGCGCCCCTCCAGATGCTCTACAACGAGGCAGCGGTGCTCATGGGGTTGCTCCAATATCTGTTGCCGTTCATGATCCTCAATATTTACGTCAGCCTCGACGGCATCGACAAAAGCTTGGCCGAGGCGGCCCAAAGTCTCGGCTGCACCGAATGGCAGGCGTTCAAGGAAGTAACACTCCCCCTGAGCCTGCCGGGGGTCAGCGCGGGCTGCCTGCTGGTCTTTGTCCTGACCTGCGGGACTTACCTGCCGCCGATGATTCTGGGCGGTCCAGGCAACGACATGATCGCCAACCTCATCTTCAAGCGGATCGTCGGCACCCTCGACTGGCCCTTCGGGTCGGCCCTGTCTACCATCCTCCTGGGGCTGCTGGGGGTCATCGTCTACACCTACAACCGGTATCTGGGCATCAACCAGATTTTCAAAAGCCTGCAATAGGATTACGATATGAAACGTCCATCGGGTTGGTCGCTGATTAAGATCTACACGCTGCTCGTCTACGTGTGGATGTTCACGCCCATCGTGGCGGTGGTGCTGCTCTCATTCAACCCCCAGCAGTTCGGATCGTTTCCCATGGAGGGGTTCAGCTTCCGGTGGTACGTGAAGCTGGCCGGCAACGCCACGATTCTGGGCGCCTTCAAGAATTCCCTGGTGCTGGGGTCCCTCACGGCTGTTTTGACCACGGCCATCGGCATTCCGGCGGCCATGGCCTTTGTGCGGTACAAATTTCCGGGCAAGGAGACCCTCAACACCCTGTTGCTGGCGCCCATTATGATCCCGGAAGTGGTCCTTGGCGTGGCCCTGCTCATTTTCATCCGGTGGCTCCAGCAGCCCAAGAGCTTTGCCCTGCTGCTCATCGGGCATGTGGTGCTGACGCTGCCCTATGTGCTGCTGGTGGTCCAGGCCCGGCTGGTGGGGATCAGAAAAGAATACGAAGAGGCGGCCCAGACCTTGGGGGCCAGTCCGCTCCAGACCTTCTGGTCGGTCACCTTCCCGCTGCTGGCGCCGGCCATCTTCGCGGGAATGCTGTTTTCCTTCACCATTTCCTTCGACGATGTGACGGCGACGCTCTTTTGGGCCACGGCCCAGAACCAGACCGTGCCCGTGAAGATTTTTGGCATGCTCCGAAACTCCATCAGCCCGGAAATCAACGCCCTGGGCGCGGTCATGATTCTTCTGACCGTCTCGCTGCCCTTGGCGGCGGGGTATGTGTCGCGGAGGTTTGCAAGGGGGAACGAATGATAGCTAAGGGATCGGGCGTAATGCCATGTATGATGATCCGTAAATGACCCCGTCCCGGAAGGTAAATTCGCCTTAAACGACAACCACTCACCATAAACAGAAGGAGGATTAACATGGGAAAGAAGATGGAAGAGAATCTCGACAGGATGATGGATGCGTACCGCGAGGGCAAGGTATCCCGGCGCGATTTCATGAAATATCTCGGCATCGCCGGGGCGGCGGCCGGTATCGTGGGCGGCCCCTTCGGCATGGCCCGGAAGGCGTTTGGCGCCAAATCAATCACTTTCCACAGTTGGGGCGGGTCCACATCCGAGGCCCTGCGGAAATACGCCTTCAATCCGTTCACCAAAGAGACCGGCATCGAGGTCGTCGATGCCGCCTTCACCGGCATGGACGCGTTCCTCACCCAGGTCAAGGCCTCCTATCCGCCGGGCGGCGAGTTCAACCTCGCCCATCTGAGCGCGGTGTACGATTATGAGCGGTACAAGAAATTCGGGTTCAACTCGGTGCTGGACGAAAGTAAGATCCCGAACCTCGCCAATGTGCTGCCCAAGATGACCGACACCCTTCGGGCCATCACCGACGGCAAGCTGTCGGCCGTGCCTTACGACTACGGACAGACCGGCATCGCCTACAACACCAAATACATCAGCAAGGAAAAGGCGGAAAAACTGGGCGCATCCCTGCTTTGGGATAAGGAGCTGAAGGGCAAGCTGGGGAGCTGGGGCGGCGACTTCCGGACCAACATGTGGTACGCGGCCCTCCATACCGAACAAAGCCCCAACAACATCACCAACCTGAACGCGGTCTGGAACGCCCTGAAGGAACAGCGGGGGATGATCAAAAAATACTGGGCCTCGGGCTCCGAGCTGATGAGCCTTTTGGCCAACGACGAGGTGTACGCCACGGTGGCTTGGTCCGGCCGGGTGGCCAACCTCCAGGCCGAGGGGCATCCTATCGGTTACCTGTCCCCGCCCAACACCTATTCCTGGATGGAATACATGTACGTCCTCAAGGGCACCGATATGGCGGTGGCCCAGAAACTGCTCAACTTCATGCTGGAACCCGAACCGGCCATCGCCGTGGCCGAAGCTCAGAAATATCCGCCCAGTCTCGATCCGCGGAAGGTCGACTTGCCCGGCTCCATCGCCAAATTGCCGGCCTTCGATCCCACCGGCACCCTGGACGGGTATCTGTTCGCCGACCCCGAGTACTGGAACGGCCACCAGCTCGAATGGACCGAGAAATGGGACCGGATCAAGGCGGGCGTTTAAGAACCTAATAACCTAACCCCCCGGCCCCCCTTCCCTGAGAGGGAAGGGGGGAGATCGGCCTCCAATCGTCTTACCGATAGGCGAAGCGCCGACCAATCATCGCTCCCTCTCCTCCCAGGGGAGGGGGCCGGGGGAGGGTTACGGTTGAGCCATCTACTATGATTGTCTTAAGGGGGGAGTGATATTTTGGAAAAGGAGAAAAATCCCGGCCTGGTTCAGTTCAGAGGGGTGATGAAACAGTTCGGCGAGGTGCTGGCCGTTGAAAAAACCGATCTGGACATCCCCGAAGGCTCTCTGGTCACGCTTCTGGGGCCGTCCGGCTGCGGCAAGACCACCCTGCTGCGGATGGTGGCGGGCCTGGAGTCACCCACCGAGGGCGACATCTACATCAAGGGCAACCGGATCAACGATGTGCCGATCCACAAGCGGAATCTCGGGATGATTTTCCAGAATTACGCCCTGTTTCCCCACAAGACCATTTTCGACAATGTCGCCTTCGGGCTGAAATACCGGAATATTCCCAAGGACAAGATCAAGGAGAAGGTTTCCCGCGCCCTGGAAATGGTCCGCCTGCCGGGGGTGGAAAACCGGATGCCCTCCCAGCTTTCCGGCGGCCAGCAGCAGCGGATCGCCCTGGCCCGGGCCATCGTCATCGAGCCGGACGTGCTCCTCATGGACGAACCCTTGTCGGCCCTGGACGAGAACCTGCGGGAGGAGATGCGCATGGAGATCGACAACATCCAGCGGATGCTCGGGGTCACCAGCATTTTCGTCACCCATGACCAGCGCGAGGCCCTGTCCATGTCCGATAAGATCGTGGTCATGGAAGGGGGCAGGAAGCAGCAGGAGGGCGGACCGGAGGAGGTTTACAACAATCCCGCCAACCATTTCGTGGCGGATTTTCTGGGCCATTCCAATTTTGTGGAGGGCGTGATCCAGGGCCGGGACGGCGACAGCTACCGCGTGAAGCTCCAAGACGGCAACGAATTGATGGCCGAAGGCGGCGATTGGCGCGAAGGCGACGCCGTGGAAGTGGTGGTGCGCGCCCAGAAACTCGACATCGTTCCAAGGGATTCCCACCAAACCGACGAGGCGGTCAATTGCTTTTTCGGCAAGATCAAGGAACGCAGCTACATGGGAGGCGAGGTCAGCTATTTTGTGGAATTGGAGAACGGGACGGTCATCCACGTCATCGGGATCGTGAAAACCAAACCGTTTCGGCGGGAAGACCCGGTGGCGGTGACGGTACCTCCCCGGCATTGTAAGTTGTTGCGAAAGGAAGGATAACGTCAGCGCCCTGCCGCAATAAACAACAAAGAGGATACGGAATTTGGTCTCCGGATCCCGGGGATCGCCTCAGGCTGTTTTCAGCCATGCTGTAGCATTCAGCATGGCTGATTTTATTTTGTCGAAAAAAATAAAAATCGATATAATTGCCTGTATCAAGCGATATGAGTCGATAGTCGGGAAAATGGTGTTTTGAATAATGTCCGACTTTTTGCAGGTTCGCTTCAATCGAAAAATCGCGTTACAATTTTAAGAGAAAAAAATGAACGGGATGTTTCTATGCTTTTCGTTGACATATTGACCCAATAACCATAAATGGAGGGGCATCCGTCAACCTCACGATCACCGGCTGTCGCGTGTCAAGGGGTTGTATATTTTACCGATAAATCATCAAAAAGGAGAACAGATATGGAATGTAAATCACTCGGAACGCAGTTTTTATCTAAAACCATCCTTATCATGGCCGTAACCGTCTTCGTTGTATGCAGCGCACACGCCGAAAGGTATAAACCCGAGAAATCCATGCCAAAAATCGTCGGGGGCGAGAAAGCAGAAGCAGACGCGTGGCCCTGGATGGTCGCGCTCGTCGACGGAAATCACAATTACTATGATCAGTTTTGTGCCGGAGCGCTAATCGATGCCAAATGGGTCGCTACAGCGGCGCACTGTGTCAATGAACCCCCTTTCCAGGTATTGCTGGGCATAGATAATCTGGACGAGACGGGGGTGAGAATTAACGCTAAGAACGTTTTTATCCATCCGAGATTTTTCAACAGCGACGGTTTGGTAGTACCGGATATTGCTTTGATCGAATTGGAAACGGAGGCGACGCAGACGCCGATTCCGTTATATGATGGAAGGGGTTCTCTGGAGGGCGTCATGGCGACGATCATCGGTTGGGGAGCAACGGACGCGTCTGGATCGATGTATCCTTACGATCTCATGGAAGCCCGGGTTCCGATTGTCGATCAGGCCGTCTGCGAAAATGCTTACTATGGGATCATTACCGACTGGGAGGTTTGCGCGGGATACGAAGCTGGAGGCGTCGACACCTGCGCCGGCGACAGTGGCGGCCCTCTGATGATTAATGATGGCGGCGCCTGGAAATTGGCCGGCGTGACCACCTGGGGCGAGGGCTGTGCACAGCCGGGCTTTTATGGCGTTTACGCCCGTATTTCCTCCCTTTACGACTGGATCTCGCGGACCATGAACCCAATGGATGGCGATTTCGATGGCAACGGGAAACTGGGGCTGGGAGACAGCATCGGGATTCTTCAAGTGGTCTCCGGTCAGTGATGATGAACGGGTAGATAACGATACCCTGCAAATATGGATCCTAGCCCCGGTGGATGGCGCTTTTTAGCAGCCGGGCGGAAGCGTTGGAGCAAACTGCCATCGAACGATATGGCTGTTGCAAGGTCATTCACAGGGCGGCATTTGCTGGATTGGGTGGGGGTAACGGGCCTCCCAAGCCATCCCTAAGCTTTGCGCCTTAAAATTTTTTCTTGAAAAAATGGTAAGAGAATGATACGCACCGTTAGTCCAGATTATGCTTAATTCACCGTCAAGTCTGTTAAATCTATTGTAGGGCGCTGTGAAACGGGATGTTAGAGAACCTATTCAAACCGATCTTCACCATTGCGTTAAATGACGTCATGATTGTCAACAGGGATTGGACGGTTCTATCCGCGAATCATCCCGCCGCTTACCGGGGGGAGCAAGGTCGGATGGACGGTGGACTCCAGCGCCGGGGATGTACTTCATTCCAACGGTTCCGGCTGGAAAAACAATGGGAGGAAAGGGCGATGTTTTCCTGAAATAAAGAAAACAGTAAGATAGGTGACTCCCCCGAGGAACAATCCGAAATCGTTTGATCCGGCAAAGAAAGGAAGAAAGATGCAGGCTCATGTGGACGGCCATGTAGGAGTGGATGTCGGCTATACTGATTTCCCAGTGGAATGTATGATGGAGGAAATGGATGACCGCCCGAGAAGATGCCCTTTCTGTAAAACCTATATTCCGGAAGAAAACATCAATTTTTATAAAAGAGAAATGAAATGCACTTTCTGCGGTGACTGGATCAAACCTTGGTGTTTTTTATTCTTTTTTGGCTGAAGCCGCTCGTTGTTACACCAATCTGAATCTAAACAAAGCTCCCCCTTCCCATTTTGAAATCCGAATGGCAAGGGGGAGTATGCGTTGATAATTCGTTTGACGGTTTTACAACGCGCTCGTCATCAATTCCCCGATCATTTTATTGAATTTAGACGGGTTCTCCACTTTCCCTCCCTCGCTGATCACCGCCATGTCGAACAACAGCTCGCTGTAATCCGACAATGACGGGTCGTCCCGGTTCGTTTCGAACTTGCCCTTGATCTTGTCGACGACCGGATGGCCGGTGTTGATCTCCAGGACCCGTTTGTTCTCCGGGGGCTGGGCCCCGGAGGCCTTGAGCAGCTTTTCCATGTAAGCGCTCATGTCGTAGGCGTCGCCCGACAGGCATGCGATGGAATCTTTGAGCCGGGAAGAGGGTTTGACGTCTTTGACCTTGTCCTGGAGCTTGGTTTTGATGAAGCCGAACAGGGCCGTGTAGGCGTCTTTCTTCTCCTTTTCCTCTTTCTCCTCCTCGATGTCCAGGTCGCCCTTTTCCGCGCTCTTCAACGGCTTGCCGTCGTATTCGGTCAGGGAGGTGACCACGAATTCGTCCACCGGGTCGGTCATGAGCAGGACTTCGTAGTCCTTGTCCTTCAACCGCTCCAGCAACGGGCTGTTGGCGATGGTGGTGAGGTTTTCGCCGGTGATATAGTAGATGTCCTTCTGATCCGGCTGCATGTTTTCCACATACTGCTTCAGGGAAATCCGCTTGTCTTCGGATTTGGTGGTCTTGAACCGGACCAGTTCGGCGATCTTGTCCTTGTTGTCCCAGTCGGTGTGGACGCCTTCCTTCAGGACCTGGCCGAACTCATCATAGAAGGTCTCGAAATCCGTCTCTTCCAGGTTCTTGATCAGTTCCAGCACCTTCTTGACCAGATTTTTCCGGATGTTCCGGACCAGCCGGTCCTGCTGGAGGATCTCCCGGCTGACGTTGAGGTTGAGGTCCGGCGCATCCACCACGCCCTTGATGAAGCGGAGGTATTCCGGCATCAGTTCCTTGCAGTCGTCCATGATGAAGACCCGCTTGCAGAACAGCCGGATGCCGTGCTTCCGCTCCCGGTCGAACAGGTCGAAGGGGGCCCGTGACGGGATGTAGAGCAGGGCGCTGTATTCCGTGACCCCTTCCAGCTTCAGGTGGAGGTGGGTCAGGGGGTCGTTCCAGTCGTGGCTGAGGTGTTTGTAGAACTCCTTGTACTCCTCCTCCGTGACTTCATTTTTGTTCCGCGCCCAGATGGCCTTCATGGAGTTTAAGGTCTCCTCTTTAACCACCGTGCGCATGGTTTCGCCCACCGGCTTCCCGTCCTTGTCTTTGATCTGTTCCTCGTCCGGGATGGGCTCCTGCTTTTCCATATCCATGAGGATGGGGTAGCGGACAAAGTCGGAATGCTTTTTGACGATGGACTGGAGGGTCCACTG
>CAYPCE010000144.1:0-9457 GCA_964409085.1 uncultured Desulfobacteraceae bacterium
CTCCAGAAACAGGAGATCCACAGCGACTACTACCAGGACAATCATTCGGGGGACAAGTCCATCAAAAGCATCGTCCGGAAAGGACAGGAGCTGCTGGTCCAGGTCACCAAAGACCCGATCATGAAAAAGGGGGCCATGCTCTCCACCTTCATCTCCCTGCCGGGCCGCTGCCTTGTGCTGATGCCCGGCTCCAAAAGCAGGGGCATTTCCCGGAAGATCGAAGACGATGAAGAGCGAAAGCGCCTCAAGGAAATCGTCGAAAAACTCAAACTTCCCGAAGGGTACGGCCTCATCGTCCGGACGGCCGGCATCGGTGCCACCAAGGCGATGCTCGATAAGGACCTCCGGTACCTGATGCGGTTGTGGAAAAACATCAACGCCAAGGGGGTCAAAGCGGAGGCCCCGGCGCTCCTGTACAAGGAACGGAGTATCGTGCTCCGGTCCATCCGCGACTATTTGACCACGGACGTCAAAGAAATTCTCATCGACGACGCCGGGGTGTTCCATGAGGTCAGGGAATTCATGAAGCTGATCTCCCCCAAACAGGGCCGGATCGTCAAGCAGTACAAGGGGCCCAAACCCATCTTCACCAAATACCAGCTCGAAGAGCAGATCGCTTCCATCTACGAAAAGCAGGTCCCCCTGAAATCGGGCGGGTCCATCGTCATCGACCAGACCGAGGCCCTGGTGGCCATTGATGTCAACTCCGGGAAAGCCATCCACAACAAATCCATCGAGCAAACGGCCTATCTGGCCAATATCGAGGCGGCCGAGGAAATCGCCCGTCAACTGCGGCTCCGGGACTTGGGGGGATTGATCGTCATCGATTTTATCGACATGAAAGACAACAAACACAAGCTGGAGGTGGAAAAAGCCCTGAGAAACGGGGTCAAGATGGATAAGGCCCGCACCAAGGTGGGTCGGATCAGCAAATTCGGCCTTGTGGAAATGTCCCGCCAGCGGATCCGCCCCTCCATCGAATTCGGCGCATTTCTCCCCTGCCGGCATTGCCAGGGCAAGGGGCTGATCCCGTCTACCGAGACGCTGGGACTCAGTTTTTTGAGACGGCTCCAACTGGAGACATTGAAAGAAGGCGTCAGGACCGTCCGGGCGGTCTTCAATTCGGATATCGCCGATTACCTGCTCAACAACAAGCGGAAAGAAATCCTGGAGCTGGAAAACCGACGGGATTTGAGCATCCGGATCGAGGGGGACGCCGGCAAATTGCCGAAGCAAAGCGAGATCAACTGCGAATTTGAATAGCCCGTCCCATCGGACCGCGGCAAAATGAAGAAATGGGTCTTGACCATCGCTTCAGCCACTTCAGCGCCCTTCAGGGCGGTTGAGCGTGTAGGCCGGGGATTCATTCCCGGCCGCCGCCGCCGGGGAATGAATCCCCCGGCTACAGGCGAAACCCGGCTGCAACCGTTTCGCGGCTCGCGCATTGGCCGAAACGATGATCAAGGCCAAGAAATGTTTGACGTGGCCGATGAATTGCAGTATAGCAACCCTTTTAACAAGGGCTTGAGACCGTACCAGAAGGGACTAAAGGAGGATGTATCTTGTTGAATATCGCGTACGCAATGGGTCAGGGCGGGGGCCCGTCAGGACAGGGCGGCGGATTGGGGGCGTTTGTCCCCCTTATTTTGATGTTTGTGATTTTCTATTTTCTTTTGATCCGCCCCCAGCAGAAAAAGGCAAAAGAACATCAGGAGATGATCAACAATCTCAAAAAAGGCGACCGGGTGGTCACCGGCGGTGGGATCCATGGGCAGATCGTGTCGACCGATGCGAGTACCGTGGTCGTGGAGATCGCCGATAAGGTCCGCGTCAAGGTCAACCGGCCCAGCATCGCCGGTCTGGCGCAGTCAACCGGCGGAAAAGAGAACAAAGAAGACACCGCCAAGGCGAAATAGCGCGTCTCCGGACACAAAAGCCCCAAGGGGAGGCGGGGCCGGTTGTTCCCCTCCTCCTTATTTTATGGGGCTTTTCTGTAGAGAGAAAGAGAGGAAACCTTGAGGAATCTTTCATGGCGATTGGTTTTGGTACTGGCTGTGATCATCGTCGCCGTGGTCTATATCCTGCCGACCATCTTCCCCGGCATGTGGCCCCACAAAAATATCAATCTCGGTCTCGACCTCCAGGGCGGCATGCACCTGGTGCTGGAGGTGGATACCGAGAAGGCCGTGGAAAGCACCATGGACCGGATTCTCGAGGAGATGCGGAACCTGATGCGCGCCGAGCATGTCCGCTACACGACCCTCGAGCGGATTCCGGACAACCGGATTGCGGTGGCCGTCGGCGGACAGAAGGAGATCGATGCGTTCCAAAAGTTGCTGGACGATGAATTTCCGGGTCTCCGGGTGGCCGACCGTTCGGCGACCGCGGACCGACTGGAGATGACCCTGGACCTGCCGGAGCGGGAAGTGGCCGATATCCAGCGGATGGCGGTGTCCCAGGCCCTGGAAACCATCCGGAACCGGATCGACCAGTTCGGGGTCAACGAGCCGGACATCATGCGCCAGGGCGAGGAACGCATCCTGATCCAGTTGCCGGGCATCGAGGATACCCAGCGGGCCAAGGGCCTCATCGGCAAGACGGCGCAATTGGAATTCAAGCTCCTGGACGAAACCGGGGATGTGGCTGCTGCGGAAAACGGGCAGGTGCCGCCGGGAAGTGAACTTCTCTATCAGACCCGTACCGATCCGGAGACCAACCGGACGATCCGGACCCCCTATCTCGTCCAGAAGCGGTCTCTGCTGACCGGGGCCTATCTCACGGACGCCCGGGTCCAGATCGATTCCCAGTACAACGAGCCCTACGTGTCCATCAAATTCGATCGGAAGGGGGGCCGCATCTTCGAGCGGATCACCGGTGAAAACGTCAAGAAGCGGCTGGCCATCGTGCTCGACGACCGCGTCTATTCGGCGCCGGTCATCCAGGAACGGATATCCGGCGGCGAAGCGCGGATCACCGGAAATTTCACCACGGAAGAGGCCCGGGACCTGGCCATCGTCCTCCGGGCCGGCGCCCTGCCGGCGCCGGTGAATATTCTGGAGGAACGGACCGTCGGTCCCTCCCTGGGCCATGATTCCATCCAGAAGGGCCTCACCTCCATGGTGGTGGGCGGGCTCCTGGTGGTCCTGTTCATGCTCATCTACTACAAGGGGTCCGGGCTGATCGCCGACCTGGCGCTGGCCCTCAATATCCTCCTTATCGCCGGCGGGTTGGCGGGGTTCGGGGCCACCCTGACGTTGCCGGGCATTGCGGGCATCATCCTCACCATCGGTATGGCGGTGGATGCCAACGTGCTCATCTTCGAGCGGATCCGGGAGGAGGTCCACGTGGGGAAGACCCCCTATGCCGCCGTCAGCGCCGGATACGACCGGGCGAGCCTGACCATCCTGGACGCCAATGTCACTACCCTGATCGCGGCCCTGGTCCTGTTCCAGTTCGGCACCGGTCCCGTCAAGGGCTTCGCGGTGACCCTGAGCCTCGGGGTGTTGTCGAGCCTGTTCACCGCCCTGATCGTGAGCCGATTGATCTTTGATTACCTGTTGGTCAAACGGCGCATCAAAACGCTCAGCATCTGATACCAACCATTCGCCATTGAGATAAGGACCATCCATGCAGTTTATCAAACCCGGCATCAACATCGATTTTATCGGCAAGAAGCGATATGCGTTCATCCTGTCGGCGCTGCTCCTCCTGGTCAGCCTGGGATTCACGCTGCGGGGGCTCAATTTCGGCATCGATTTCGCCGGCGGCACCATTGTCCAGGTGAAATTCGACACCGCCACGCCGGTGGACCGTATCCGGGACGGCCTGAAGACCATCGGCATGGGCGGCGCCACGGTTCAGTTGTTCGGCGAAGCCGAAAGCAACGAATACCTGGTCCGGAGCGAGGCCTCCGTATCGGACGAGGGAGAGATTTCCAAAAAGATCGAAGCCGCTCTGTCGGCATCCACCGGATCGACGCCGGAGATCCGCCGGGTGGAGATGGTGGGCCCCCAGGTGGGCAAAGATCTCCGGGAAAAGGCCCTTTTCGCGATGTTCTACGCCCTCCTGTTCATCACCATTTATATTTCGGGCCGGTTTGAACTCCAGTGGGTGAAAAGTGGTGTCATGGCCCTGGGATTGATTCTGGCGGTATGGCTTCTTTCCCGGTTCGTGAGCATTCCCTGGTTGATCATTATGGCCCTGATCGTTACGCTGGTGCTGTTCTGGATCCTCCAGCTCCGATACGCCATGGGGGCCATCGTGGCCCTGATCCACGACGTAACCATCACGGTGGGCCTCTTCGCGCTTTTCGGGAAGGAGTTCTCTCTGCCCATCGTGGCGGCGCTCCTGACGATCATCGGATATTCCCTCAACGATACCATCATCGTTTTTGATCGGATTCGCGAAAATCTTCGGAAATATTATAAAAATCCCATGACCGTGACCATCAACAAGAGCATCAACGAGACCCTGAACCGGACGATCCTCACCTCTTTGACCACCCTGGTGGTGGTGATCACGCTCTTTGTCATGGGGGGCGGTATCATTCACGATTTCGCCTTCGCCCTCATCGTGGGGGTGCTGGTGGGCACCTACTCGTCGGTTTACGTGGCGAGCCCGATTCTCCTGGCCTGGCAGGAGTTGAGCCGGAAGCGGTAGGCGTCGGTGAGTTGCGAATTGCCCCGTGATGAGTTCCCGTCGGTTTTCACTCGCAACTCGTCAACCCGCAACTCGACAGCTCTATGGATACGATCATTCCGTGGTTGACGCTCAAAAGCGTGCCGGGCGTCGGCAATCTCATCTGCAAACGGCTACTGGACCGGTTCGGAAAGCCGGAAAAAATATTCACGGCGGCCGATGAGGACTTGCTGGCCGTGGAGGGGGTGACGCCCCGCCTGGCGGCGAGCCTCCGGTCCCATCGGCTGACGGATGAACTCCGGGAGGAAGCGGCCCGGGTCGATGCCCTCGGATACTGCATCCTCCCCTACACCGATGCCGATTACCCGCCCCTGTTGCGTCAGATCCCCGATCCGCCCCCTTATCTCTATGCCTACGGGACCCTCTCCCCTTCCATTAAAAATCTCGCCCTGGTGGGATCGCGGAACGCCACGCGGTACGGCATCATGGCCACCAAACGGCTGGCGTCGGACCTGGCGGGGCTGGACATCACGGTGGTCAGCGGCATGGCCCGGGGCGTGGACACGGCGGCCCACATCGGCGCCATGTCCGGAGGCGGGCGGACCGTGGCGATTCTGGGCAGCGGTCTGGAACGGGTTTATCCGGCGGAAAACATGAAGCTTTTTCATCGGATCGCCGAAAACGGCGCCGTGATGTCGGAATTCCCCCTTGCGTCGGCCCCGGAGCCGCACCATTTTCCCATCCGGAACCGGATCATCAGCGGGATGAGCCTGGGGGTGGTCATCGTGGAGGCCACCAAGCGGAGCGGCTCCCTGATCACCGCCCGGCTGGCCCTGGAACAGAACCGGGAGGTGTTCGCGGTCCCGGGCAACATCCATTCCCATAAAAGTGCCGGGACGAACAGCCTGATCAAACAGGGCGCCAAACTGGTGGAAGGCCCCCAGGACATTCTGGAAGAACTCTCCCATGTGATCACGGTCCACAGGGCCGGGTCGCGGGGGAAACAGGAACCGGTCCCGGCCCATCTGCCGCCCCTGTCGGAGGATGAACAACAGGTGTTTACGGCCCTGGGGCCCGACCCTGTTCACATCGACGACCTGGTGCGCCGGCTCTCCATGGCGCCGGGCCGGTTGTCCGCCATCCTTTTGCAGCTGGAACTCAAAGGGGTGGTGCAGCAATCCCCCGGCAAGCTGTTTTCCACCGATATCCGGAATATTGTGTAGCAAAGGTGATGTTTTGAGCAAACCACTCGTTGTCGTGGAGTCCCCCGCAAAGGTGAGGACCATCAAAAAATACCTCGGGGACGATTACACCGTCTCGGCCACTGTCGGCCATATCAAGGACCTGCCCGCCAAAGAGATGGGCATCGATATCGAGGACAATTTCAAGCCCCAGTACAAGTCCATCCCCGGCAAAGGGAAGGTGATCACCCAATTGAAAAAGGCGGCCGGCGACGCCGAGGACGTCTACCTGGCCCCCGACCCCGACCGGGAGGGGGAGGCCATCGCCTGGCACGCCGCCGATGTGCTCAAGAAAAAGGGCCGCCGGTTTCATCGGGTCCTCTTCCATGAATTGACGCCACGGGCCATCAAGGCGGCCATCGCCGCTCCGGAAGCCCTCCACCGCAGCAAATACGAAGCCCAGCAGGCCCGCCGGATTCTCGACCGGCTGGTGGGGTACCAGATATCGCCCCTCTTGTGGAAAAAGATCAAGCGGGGCTTGAGCGCCGGGCGGGTCCAGTCGGTGGCGGTCCGGATCATCTGCGAACGGGAGCGGGCGATCCAGGCCTTCGTGCCCGAAGAGTACTGGTCCATCACGGCCCACCTGACGGGCGAGGCGCCGCCGCCTTTTACGGCCAAATTGACCAAGAAAGCGGGGGAAAAGGTCGTGATCCCCGATGAGGCGGCGGCCAATGAGATCCTCGGACAACTGGAAGGGAAGACCCCGACAGTGGACAAGGTGGTCAAAAAGACCACCAAACGGAACCCCCAGCCCCCGTTCACCACCAGCAAACTCCAGCAGGCATCGATCCAGCGGCTCCGGTTTTCCGCCAAAAAAACCATGACCGTGGCCCAGCAGCTCTACGAGGGGATCGATCTGGGGCCCGGGGAGCCGGTGGGCCTCATCACCTATATGCGGACCGACTCCACCCGGATCGCCCAGGAGGCGGCCCTGGAAGCCCTGGACCTGGTCCGGGACCGGTTCGGCGCCGATTATGTGCTGGACAAGCCCCGGTTTTTCAAGAACAAAAACAAGGCCCAGGACGCCCACGAAGCCATCCGCCCCACCTCGGTTTGGCAGACCCCGGAAAAAGTCGCGCCCTATCTGTCCAAGGATCAGTTGGCACTGTACACCCTCATCTGGCAGCGGTTCGTGGCCTCCCAGATGCAGCCGGCCCTGATCAACCACCATTCCATCGATATCCGGATCGGCGATTACCTGTTCAAGGCGTCCGGTTCGTCCGTGAAGTTTCCGGGGTTCATGGCCCTGTACCGTTCCGACGACGAGACGGAGAACGGCGGCCCCGATACCCTGCCGGATCTGGCCGAAGGGGCGGTTTTAACGGCGAACGGATACGACCCCAAGCAACATTTCACCCAGCCGCCGCCCCGGTTCTCCGAGGCCACTCTGGTGAAGGAGCTGGAGGAAAACGGCATCGGGCGGCCGTCCACCTATGCCTCGATCCTGTCCACCATCCGGGAGAAGGGGTATGTCGAGTTGCTCAAGGGGTCGTTCCGGCCCACGGAACTGGGGTTTATCGTCACCGACCTCATCGTGAAGAGTTTTCCGGACATCATGGGCGTCGATTTTACCGCGCGCATGGAGGACGATCTGGACCGGGTGGAGGCGGCCGAGGAAGATTACCTGAAAGTGCTCAACCGGTTCTATGCATCCTTCAAAAAGGAACTGGATGCCGCCGATGAGTCGATGCTCAGTCTGAAACGGGTGGGCCTGCCCACCGGCCTCGAATGTCCCCAGTGCGGCCGGCAACTCCATATCAAAATGGGAAAAAACGGGCTGTTCCTCGCCTGCAGCGGTTACCCGGACTGTAACTTCACCCGGGACTACACCCGGAACGAAAAAGGCGATATCGAGCCGGTGGCACCGCCGGAAGAGGAGACGGTGGACAAATCCTGCGAAAAATGCGGCAGTCCCATGGTGGTCAAACGGGGACGGTACGGGACGTTTCTGGCGTGCAGCGCCTATCCGGATTGCAAATTCACCCAGTCGCTGGGCCAGGAAGGGGCCGGCCGGTCCACCGGTGTCCGGTGCCCGGCGGATGGATGCGACGGCGAACTGGTGGAGCGGAAATCGAAGCGGGGCAAGATTTTCTACGGGTGCAGCCGCTTTCCCAACTGCGATTTCGCCCTGTGGGACAAGCCGGTAAATACGCCCTGTCCCCAATGCGGGGCGCCGTTTCTGGTGGAAAAAACCACCAAAAAACGGGGCACGTTCCTGACCTGCCGACATCGCGACTGCGATTATGACGTCGATATTACCCCTTGACCGAACCGAGCATTTTCCTATATGATGTAAAACATTTATACGGGGTACCCCATTGAACCGAACCCAAACAGAAAGGACAGAAAGATGAAGAAACTCGCCTGCCTTGCTTTCGCGTTGCTGATCGCCCTCTCCCTCGGGACGGCGGTCCAGGCCAAGACCATGAAGCTGGCCATGGATGCCGATCCGGTGTCGCTGGATCCCCAGGTCCAGCTGTCCGGCGGCATGCTTCAATACTCCCACATGGTTTTCGACCCGCTGGTCCGCTGGACCAAAGAAATGACTTTCGAGCCGCGCCTGGCCAAGAAGTGGGAACGGATCGATGAGAAAACCGTCCGGTTTTATCTCCGGGAAGGCGTCACCTTCCACAGCGGGAACCCTTTCACGGCCAAAGACGTTGTCTGGACGGTCGAAAGGCTTAAAAAAAGCCAAGACTTCAAGGGGTTATTCGAACCTTTCGTCGGCGCCGCTGCCGTGGATGATTACACGGTGGATTTGGTCACGAAAAAGCCGTATCCTCTGCTCCTGAACATGGCCACCTATATTTTTCCCATGGACAGCGTCTTCTATTCGGGGACCGACGGACAGGGGCTGCCCAAGGACGCCATTGTTAAAACCGGGTATTCATTCGCCAACGTGAACGAATCGGGCACCGGAAAATATCAGGTGACCTACCGCGAGCAGGGGGTCAAGAACGTTTTCGAGGCCTATGAGGACTACTGGGATACCGAATCCCCCGGCAACGTGGACACCATCATCTTCACCCCCATCAAAAAGGATGCGACCCGGGTCGCGGCGCTGCTGTCCGGGGATGTCGATTTTATCATGCCGGTCCCTCCCCAGGATTACGACCGGATCGCCGCCACCGAGGGCGTGAAACTGGCGACCATGTCGGGCAGTCGGATCATCACCTTCCAGCTCAACCAGAAACGCCGGGAAGAGTTCAAAAACCCGAAAGTGCGGCAGGCCATTGTCTATGCCATCAATAACGAGGGCATCGCCGACAAGATCATGAAGGGGAAGGCCACCGCCGCCGGCCAGCAGGCTCCCGAAGGCTACCTGGGCTATGTGCCGGAGCTGAAGCCCCGGTACGACCTGGCCAAGGCCCAGCAACTCATGAAGGAAGCCGGTTATCCCGACGGGTTCGAGTGTACCATGATCGCGCCCAACAACCGGTATGTGAATGACGACAAGATCGCCGAAGCCGTGGTGTCCATGCTCGGCCGCATCAATATCAAGGTCAACCTCAAGACCATGCCGAAGGCCCAGTACTGGGATCAGTTCGACGCCCAGACGGCCGACATCCAGATGATCG
>CAYPCE010000145.1:0-9390 GCA_964409085.1 uncultured Desulfobacteraceae bacterium
TGTAATGGAACTTTTCTTGTTTGTCAACCTTTCAACGCCGTTTATTGGAGATAACTCGGTTCAGAGAATCCACCGGCGCTGGATGTTCCACAGGCTGACGGCGAACAAAAAGACGCAAAAGCCGGCCAGGACTGCCAGGTCCAAACGACAGCGCGCTTGCCTCTGCCGTCCTCGACCGCCTGCTGCATCATTCCGAGGTCGTGGTTATGGATGGGAAAATCTATCGGATGAAAGAACGGATTGACGCCTGACCCCTCCGACTATCAGTCGCCGGCGGACCGATACGGCGGCCGGCGCTTTGGGAACGTTGGCGCGTTATGGACCGGCCGTTCGCAAGCCGCGCAACCGGCGCCGATCTCGCCATGCTACGCCACCTTGCGCATGCTGTCCAGCAAGTCCGCGACGACGACGGTGGCGATGCCGGAATTGATGTCGGACATGGCGTAGGGAATGACCAATTCATCGTTGTGAATGAGCGCCCCGCAGGAATAGACGACATTGGGAACGTAGCCTTCGCGCTCGCCGGCATGGGGCGACAGCAGCGGTTCGTCCAGGCGGGCGATGACCCTGGCGGGGTTTTCAAGATCCAGGAGGACGGCGCCGATGCAGTACCGGCGCATCGGCCCGACGCCATGGGTGAGCGCGAGCCAGCCCTGGTCCGTTTCCAGGGGAGAACCGCAGTTGCCGATCTGGATAAACTCCCACGGATGTTCCGGCGCCTGAATGATTTGAGATTCTTGCCAGAAATGGATATTGTCCGAAAACATGATCTGGTTGTTTTCACCGTCCTGGCGGGACAGCATGGCGTAGCGGCCGTCGATTTTCCGCGGAAACAGCGCCATGCCCTTGTTTTTGACGGCTTTGCCGTTGAGGGTCAGAACATTGAAGGTGATGAAATCTTTTGTTTCGATCAATTGCGGCAGAATTGTCGCGCCATTGTAGGCGGTATAGGTCGCATAATAGGTGAATTCCCGCCGATCGTCGACGAATTGGACAAACCGGGCGTCCTCGATGCCGCGGCTTTCGTTTTTCGAAACCGGGAAGATCACCCGCTCGGAGATGCGGTGATCGGCGTGGAAGCTCACCTCGTAATTGGAGTCGGCCAGCCATCCCATGACTTCGAACGTCCGGTTCTGACGTGCTTCGTCATAGAGCGGGGCCGCGCGAAGGGCGTCCATCTGTTCCAATAATGCATTGTAGGCGAAATCTTCCGACAGGCGGTCGAGGATGTGGGCGCTGATTTCATTGGCGGCGCCCATCTCGTTCAATTTTCGCCGGAACGGATTGCGTTTGTAGACCGGGTCCAATCGCAGATCCGGCGTTTCCACGAATTCGCTGATCGGGTCGAACAGAATGCGGTTATGCACATCAAGAACGCCGCTGCGAAATACGATGGACGAGATATGCCCTTCGCCGGTGGCCCGCAGGCTCATGATGAACCGCAGGCTGCCTTTTTCCAGATGCCGCTGATCCGGATGGGCGACAATGGACGGATTGAAAAGGGCGGCCGACTCAATGGCGTATTCTTTTGTGAAGTAGGCGCCGATAAGGGATTTTTGCAAATCGCCGACCGATGCATCCCGCGGCAGATACGCCTTTACCGCGTGCAGGCGTCGTTCAAAAATATGCCCCATGTCTTCGTGCCTTCCGGCGAAGTCGGTCATGATCCGGGCCATCAGCTTTTCGGCCTCCGCGGTGGACAGGCTCAGTATGCGCTGGATGATCCTGGAAATGCGATCCTTGTCATCGGGAAAATGGGGCCGGGTGATCACCCGGGAGGTGTCGCCCACGATTTTGATCGCTTTTCGGTTAATCTTCAGTTTTCGCCGTTTTTCTGAACGCATATCCTGTTGTCCTTGATGTCGATGTCGTTTTTGCAGCGCCGGATGATAGAATCGTTTCGTAGACGTTCAGATAGTCGTCGACCATGCGCTGAACGGTGAAATGCCGCTCGACATGACGCCGACAGGCGGCGCGGTCGATGGTTCCAATCCGCGCGACCGCCTCGACGGCCTCGTGAACCGTATCGACCCGGAACCCGTTTTGGCCGTCTTCGATCAGTTCGGGCATGCTGCCCCGGTCAAAGGCGATCACCGGCGCGCCGCAGGCCATGGCTTCGATCACCGACAGGCCGAAGGGCTCGTCGAAGGCGATGGGGTGCAGCAGCGCGAGGGCCTTGCCGAGCAGCCGGCTGCGCTCGTCGGGGCCGACGCTGCCCACATAGTCGGCCTCGCCGGTTTTCAGGTGCGGGGCGACGGATCGGTCGAAGTAGTCCCGGTCCTGGATGATCCCCGCCATGATCAATTTCTTGCCGCAGGCTTTGGCGATCTCCACGGCCTCGCGGGCGCCCTTGTCCGGGTGCATGCGCCCGAAAAAAAGCAGACAATCGTCCGGATCGGGCTGAAAGTCGAACCGGGTAAGATCGATGCCGTGATAAACGGTTTTGACATAATCCAGTTCCGGCGCCCGGTCGGCGTCGCTGATGGACACATAGAAGGTTTTGCCGTTGTATTTCCGGTACACCGGCAGGATGCCGGGAGACGAAAAACCGTGAATGGTGGTCACGACGGGGGTTTCCGTCAGGCCGCTGTAGGTCAGCGGCATATAATCGAAATGGTTGTGGATGATGTCGTAGGCGTCGCCATGCTCGAAGAGTTCCGTGATGTGCAGGCACTCCCACACCTTGGGTATGAGGGACCGGTCTTCCTCATACCCCCTTGGGCAAACCGCGCGCAGCGTTCCGCCGGTAAGGGAATCCGCGGTGGCGAACAAAGCGACGTCATGACCCCGCGCCACCAGCCCCTCGGTCAGAAGGGAGGCAACGCTTTCCCAGGGGCCGTAGTGGCGCGGCGGGGTGCGCCAGGCGATGGGCGCGAGCATGGCGATGCGCATGGCGGCGCCGTTACGCAACGCTTTTCCCGTACTCCCCGCTTTTTCGGGCGGCGGGCGGATGTAGAATTTCGTCGGCGTAGAGCTTTTGCAACGCCATCAGCGACAGCAGCCAGGCCAGCGAAGACTCCGCGCCCTCGTTCTGGTTGACGCCGTCGGCCATCAAGCCGTCGCGGCAGCCCCCGGTAACGGGATCGTAAAGGGGCAGGTTGAGATCGTTGTGCCCCAGAAACCAGTTGAAGCACATGACCGCATTGTCGAACCAGACGTGATCCCGGGTGATATGGAACGCTTCCACGCACGCCTCGACCATGGCGTTGGCCTCGATGGGCTGCTGGTCGAAACGGGCCCTGGCGCCGCCCTTCGGAAACCATCCATTGCTGCCGACGGGCGAAAAGTGCCGGTTTTCGGTCTGGATGGCCAGCAGCCACTTCAGGGAAACCAGCCCCATATCGATCATGTCGTCGCGGTGCAACCGCCGGCCGGACAACAGCAAGGCATGGGGCAGTTTGCCGTTGGCGTAATTCAACGCATCTTCAAGCCAGGGCCAATCGGCTTCCGCATTCGTTTGAAACTGAACGAAAAGCTGTTCGGCCAGCGCCCCGCGGACCCGGCGCGCGTCGCTGTCGCCGGAAAATGTTTCCAGATAGGCGTGCAGGCCCACCAGGGAGAAGGCGATGGCGCGGGGCGAATCGAAACCTTCAACGGCATGAAGCGCTTTCTTGAAAAGCGTCGCGCTCATGGCAAGGTGGCCGGGATTGTCCAGCAGCGACACCGCTTTGCCGAGGCACCAAAGCGCCCTGCCGTGGGAATCCTCGGACCCGACGGCTTCCATCCACTGCCGCGAATAGGTCATGAAGTTGCGAAACCGCCCGCTTTTCCCGTCAAAGGCATAGAGCAGGAATCCGAGGTAATGACCACTGAGACGGTCGAGGTCCCAGCCGTTGGGCGCCAGGTATTTGCGCCCCATGACGGCCGCCAGCAGCGCTCTGGCGTTGTCATCGGTGCAGTAGCCGTGATCGCGGTCGGGGATGGTGTGGGTGGCGTGCTGCAAAATGCCGGTGTCGTCGGTCAGCGTTTTGAGATGATCGAATTTGATCTCCGGAAGCTCGAAGGCCGTAACGGCTTTGATATGCGCCACATAGGCGTGCCTCGGACGGGGGTTTGCGTCCCGGTTGCGCTGCACCTCTTTGAACAGCAGCAGATATTGGTTGGCCACTTCCTTCCAGACCGCGTCGCGGCTGAACACGTAGGCCTTTTTGCGCATGGCGTCCCGGGCGACGTTGTTGTCCAGCAGGTCGATGATCTGCGCGGCCATGGCGGCCGGATCACTAAAGGGAACCAGCCGGCCCCGGTCTTCGGCCAGCATCTCGGCCGCGTACCAGTAGGGGGTGGAAACGATGGCTTTTCCAGCGCCCATGGCGTAAGCGAGGGTTCCGGAGGTAATCTGGGCCTCGTCCAGGTAGGGGGTGACATAGATGTCGGCGATGCCCAGATACTCCCACAGCTCTTTTTGTTCGACAAAACGATTCTGAAACATGACGTGCGCGCCGATGTCGAGTTTGCGAACGAGCTGCTGCAACATAATGCGATATGCGTCGCCATGGGATTTTAAAATGTGCGGGTGGGTCGCTCCCAGGACAATATAGACCACATCCGGCTGCTTTTCGATGATCGCCGGAAGCGCCCGCAACACGGTCTCGATGCCTTTGTTCGGCGAAAGCAAACCGAATGTGAGCAGTACTTTTTTGCCTTCCACGTCGAACTTGTCCTTGTTGAAACTGGGATCGATAAAAGGCGTATCGGCAATGCCGTGGTGGATAAACGCAATTTTATCTTCGGGCACGGCGTAGATGTCTTTGAGAAAACCGGACGCCTCATGACTCATTACCACCAGCTTGTCGGACAGTTCGGACAATTTGCACAAGACGTCGCGATATTCCGGGAGGGGCTCCTTTAAAACCGTGTGAAGGGTGGTCACCACCGGCATGTGCAAATCCCCCAGCAGCTTCAGGATGTGGCCGCCGGCCGGACCGCCGAAAAGGCCGTATTCATGCTGCACGCAGACAATGTCCGTCTGATTGATGTTGAGAAATTGAGAGGCCATGCCGTAGTCGCTCAATTTGCTTTGACCGATTTCAAAGCGCACTTTGTCGGGATACGGATACCCTTCGGGCCGGTCGTTCATGGCCGCGGCCCAAATGTCCATATCCGGCGCCCGGGCCGACAGGCTTTCGACCAAATCCGTCGTGAAGGTCGCGATGCCGCACCGGCGGGGCAGGTAATTGCCGATGACGGCCACCGATCGGACCCCCTGATGTTGTTCCGGCGTGGAAGCCATGGGTTGCACCTTTTTAGCCTTCATTATGGTTTGTCGGTTATCCTCGGCGTTTTCGCCTTATCGTTTTTCTGTTTGCGCTTTTCCTTCAACGTTTGAGTGCTCTTCTTCTGCCCTTCGCGCTTGCCTTTGTCTTTTTTTCCCTTGTCGCCCATTGCGGTTCCTTTCCGTTATGATGTTGATGTTCAAAAAATCGTCGATATCCATTGCGGCAATGAGGGTGCGGCAATGATGGGATAATGATGCGTTTGCTTCATGTCGTCCTTCTTTCCCAGCCTTGTTCGACATTTCGGCTGGAATCTTTTGTTCTTTACAGCTATCATTTCAACTTTCATGCCACCCTCTTAACGCGCGTCGTCATGGCTGTCATCGTCTCGATTTAACAAGGCGAACCGTCGTCATGGCGCTTGTGGGCGTCCGTTGACGATCCCGCGACATTAGGTCATATTTGACCTGTGGTTAAATATGACCCCTGGAAATCGACAAAGGCTGGGCGTTGTTTTCTGGAAATCGCCAAATATTGGAATGAGGCGTTACGGCTTGCGGATATTGAGTTTGCGCATGCGGGCGCGCAGGGTGGAGCGGTCGAGGCCCAGGATTTCAGCCGCACTGTTCTTCCCGCTGACTTTCCAGCCGGTCTGTTCAAGCACCCGCGTGATATAGTCTCGTTCGACGTGCTCCAGAGTATGTTCCGACCGGGACGGATCCTTATGCGGTTTTTTCAGTTCGTCCACCAACCGCAGTTTGGGACCCGAGGAGTTGATCACCGCCCGCTCGAGAACATTTTCGAGTTCGCGAACGTTTCCGGGCCAGTGGTATTGTCGCAGCGCGTCCATCACGCGCCCCGGGACCACCTTGATGTCTTTCCCCATCCTTCTTGAAATACGGTCAATAAAGAAATTGACCAGCAGCGGGATGTCGTCCAGGCGATCGCGCAGGGGCGGCATGGTGATCGGAAAAATATTCAGCCGGTACCACAGATCCTCCCGGAAGGCGCCCTTTTGGACTTCCATTTGTAGATCGCGATTGGTAGCGGCGATGATGCGGACATCCACTTTTTTTGTTTCCGAGCTGCCAAGGCGTTCGAACTCTCCGTCTTCGATCACCCGAAGCAGCTTGGGCTGTAGTTCCAGCGGCAGTTCGCCAATCTCATCTAAAAACAATGTCGCGCCGTCGGCAACTTCAAAACGCCCCAATCGCCGAGATTGCGCGCCGGTGAAGGCCCCTTTCTCATGGCCGAAGAGTTCGCTTTCAATCAGATTCGAAGCGAGGGCGGCGCAATTCATTTTGACCAGAGCGCGATCCTTCCGCCGGCTTGTGCCGTGAATGGCGCGCGCCACCAATTCCTTGCCGGTCCCGGTTTCTCCGAGAACCAAAACATTGGTATCGGTATCAGAGATTTGTTCCACCTTGAAAAACACATAATTGATGGCGTCGCTTTTACCGACGATGTCCTCATGATTGTAGACCAGTTTGATTTCTTCCTGGAGATAGGCCCGTTCGGCTTCGAGTTGCTCCTTGAGTTTTCTGATTTCGGCCGTTCGTTCTTCAACCAGTTCCTCAAGATGTTTTTTGTAATATTCGCGCTCGGTCACATCCTCGACGGCCAATAGAATCAGCTGGGTTTGGTTGCCTTGGTCGTAGATCCGTCTGGCATTCAGATGCATGATCTTGCGCCCGATGGTTTCAAAGTCGTGTTCCACCTCAAAGTCATGAAAATTGGTATTGCGAGGAAGGATGTCTTCCAGCAATTCCCTTAAGTTGGGGATGTCCCATTGCCGGTTGCCCAGATCGTATATCAGCACGCCCTCTGTATCGTCGGGCTTGACATTAAATGTCCGGTAAAAAGAGGGATTGGCCGTTACGACTTTCAAAGCCGGATCCAGAAGGAGCAAGGGTTCGCGGATCGAGCCCAGGATGCTTTTATGAATTTCCAGAAAACTTTTTTCCATTTAATGATTCCATGCTTGGCGGCAAAAATCTCAAAATAATGTATTATGATAACATAAAATCCGGATAGTCTCAACAGTTTATCGAGGTCCGGCAAATGTCGGGCCGGCGCGCCCATTCGAACCGGCCTATTGCATGGCAAGTGCTCTGTTCCAACGTCGATCATATCGATAGTGGTTTTCCCCATTGGAAGGTCGGTTCCCACGAACGAGCGCGCTAAGCCCGGCCGCCTTCAAGGCATGATTCAACAGCCGGTGGGTATCGGCTTCCTTTTCGATTTTAAGCGCCTTGTCGGCAAGCCCGCGCGCCTGTTGCATGGTGAAGCTTCGGATGGTCCATTTGACACGCGGCAAACTGGTTGGATTCATGCTCAGTGAATCGACCCCGAGGCCGATGAGCAGAAGGGCGGATGCCGGATCTCCGGCCATTTCACCGCACACGCCGACCGGCTTGTTCCGGCGATGGGCGCTTTGGACGATATCGCCCACAACATGGACGACGGCGGGATGCAGATCGTCATGGAGGCCCTGCACCAACGGGTTGCTTCTGTCCACGGCCAGAAGATATTGCGTGAGGTCATTGGTCCCGATGGAGAAAAAATCAACCCGTCTTGACAGCGCGGCGATGATGTAGGCGGCCGAAGGCACTTCGATCATGGCGCCGATGAGAGGCTTTGCGGCCGCAAAGCCTTCCGCCGTGAGATCGGAATAGGCGCGGTCCAGCAGGTCAAGGGTCGTGTCGATCTCGTTGATCCTGCTGATCATGGGAAAAAGCATCTGCAGATTCCCGAGCCCGGCATTGGCGCGCAACAGCGCCCGAAGTTGGGTCAAAAACAGTTCGGTGTGATCAAGCGTGAAGCGTATCCCGCGCCGCCCCAGAAAAGGGTTGGCTTCAGCGATGGTGAAAAAAGGAAGTTTTTTGTCGCCGCCGGTGTCCAGGGTCCGGATCGTCACCGGCTTTGGCGCGAAGGATTCCAGCAAATCCCGATACAGCCGATACTGTTCATCCTCCGTGGGAAGCGTGTCGCGCGCGATAAAAAAAAATTCCGTGCGATACAGGCCCACGCCTTCATACTCTTTGGCGCGCATCGGCACATCATCGCCGCCGATCAGGTTGACATGTATCGGAACCCGCACCCCGTCCAGGGTTTGCGCCGGCAGATGGCGCAGTGTTTCAAGCCGGGCGGATATCGCCTGTTCTTCTCCCATGCGTTGACGAAACGCATCGATATCCACAAGCGAAGGATTTATGCAGACGGCTCCCTGGTTGCCGTCAAGTGTGATTTCGCAATTTTCCGAATTGCCGATGACCAGATCGGTCAGGCCCATTACGGCGGGAATGCCCAATGCGCGACAAATGATCGCCGTGTGGGACAAGGCCGAGCCCTGAACGCTGACGATGCCGGCAAGCCGGCTGCGGGGAACGTCCGGCGATTAGCTTATCTAATGATCGTCCGGCATTGCCGGATATGCTGCGCCGCGTTTTCAATGCCGTAAAGCCATCCCCTGGCGGAAAGGGAAACCACTCTGGTCTAGCGCTTGAGCCGGCGAACGCCCCCGCCTTCCGTGGGCGGCCGAAAAGGTTTGGTCATGCGGGCATCTTCATCATAAATGGGGAACACCATTTGCCCCGCCAAAGAATCGCCGTGGAACGGACATGTGGCGCTGTACCGATTCTTTCTGACGTTCTTGAAACGAAGATCCAGCAGCGTTTCGGCATAGTGGACGACGGCATCGATGACCGCCGCCGCTGTTGTCTCCGGGCCGGTTTTCATTCGCCTGGGTTCGCCCGTTTGATGTATTGATAAAAATCGCTGTCCGTCGTGAGGACCAGCACGGCGTTCATATTGGTCTTTTCCTTGTAGCTTTCCAGGGTGCGCAGAAAAGCTTAAAATTCCGGATTTTTATTGTAGGCGCCGCCGTAGATCCGGATGGCGACGTGTGTTTGTTTTGTCCGGCTCAGGCGACATGGCGAAATATGGCGACATAGTGACAGAGACTGCCCGCGATCACGAACACATGCCAGATGCCGTGAAAACAGGCCGCTTTTTTCCCCAGCGCGTAAAAGATCAAGCCGGATGTGTAGAACAAACCGCCCGCGAGAAGCCAGAGGAAGCCCATCGTCCCCAGGTGAAGGAGAAGGGGCTTCAGAGCGATGACGATCAACCAGCCCATCACCAGGTAAATCACCACCGGGAGAATCCGGGGCCCTTT
>CAYPCE010000146.1:0-7194 GCA_964409085.1 uncultured Desulfobacteraceae bacterium
TCGGCCCGGCCAAAAAGGAAGGCCACGAGCTGATGCCCTGGGTGGTCCAGACCGTCCAGGAAGTGGTGGACGACGTGCCGCTGGCGCTGGACACCTCCAACATCGACGCCATCGAAGCGGCCCTGAAGGTGTACAAACGCCCGTCTGGCGGACCGGCGCCCCTGATCAACTCCATCATGGTGCGGCCGGAGCGGTATGAACGCATGGTGCCCATCGCCGCCGAGCACGACGCCGATTTCATCCTCCTCCTGTGGGGCCCCGAGGGGCTGCCCCGGGACGAGAACGAGCGGGCCGCCCTCTGCGTCGAACTGGCCTACTTCGCCAACGAAGCGGGGATTCCCAACGAGAAGATCTGGGTGGACGGCATCGTGACCCCGGTCAACATCCAGCAGCCCCAGCTCATGAGCCTGATGGAGTTCCAGAAGATGTTGCAGGACATCGCCCCCGGCGCCAAATCCACCTGCGGTCTGTCCAACATTTCCAACGGACCGCCGGACAACCTGCGGCCCATCCTCAACCAGACCTACATGGTGATGCTGGAGCGCTGCGGCATGTATTCCGTGATCTCCGACCCGCTGGATGAGCAGCTGACGGAGATCGCCAAAGGCAAGCGGCCGGACATCGTGGAACTGATCCACAAAGAGATGGACGGCGAAAGTCCCAACCGCGCCGACCTCTCCAAAGAGATGCTCGACTACGCCAAGACCTGCGACGTCATCCTCGGCAAGGTCCTTTATTCCGACTCCTGGCTGGAGGTCTGAGCCTCCGCAACGGTGAAATGATCCCAAAAAAGCGCCCCGCCCTCTGTTTGTCAGGGAGCGGGGTGTTTTTTTGAAGCGGCTTCAAGGGCCATACGCATCCGGCCCGCCCGCCGCTTTCCATCGGCTCCAGCCATTCTGAAGATGGCGGACGTTTTCGTAGCCGGCAAAGACGAGCTGCTCGGCCAGGTCCTCTCCAAGATGGCAGTTGGGGCCGTCGCAGTAGGTGATGATGGGGGTGTCGATGGGGTGGTTTTGGATGAACGTGTCGATCCAGGTCTCGAACCGGTGGACCGGCAGGTGAAGGGCGCCCTTGATGTGGCCCGCTTCGTAATCGGCTTGCGGCCGGGCATCGGCGAATACGGTCTCCTCTTTTTGGTGCGCCGCCAGAGCCGATTCCAGGGAGATGGCGGCCGCCCCGTCGGTGTTGCCGGATGCAGGGGGGGCATCGGCGACGCCCGAAGGGGGGGTACTGAAAAACCGGATGCCTCCCGGTCTCAGGCTGTTGATCACCAGGGCCGTCACAAACGCCGCCAGAAGGATAAACAGGGTTTCGTTCAATATCTTTTTGGGAACGCGCTGGTTATGGATTTGATGGGACACGGGGACTCCTTTATCTGAATCGGCCCCACGGGGGCCATTTACGGGGCGGTCGTATCCGGCGATGGGCGCTTAATCGCCGTCCCGTGGGGTTTCCGATCTTTCTTGATAACCCCCGGATGGCTGTGGTAATCTAACCGAACAAGACAAATGAATTTCTCAGCAACATCTTCTCATCGCGTTTGGGAGGCGCCGGCGCCGTGATCAAGTCATCCGCCCTGGAGGCGAATCTGGCGACATACCGTGTCGATGTGTCCGTGGACCCCCGATACGGGGTGATCCAGGATATCATGTCGAAATATTACGGCATTATGGAAGGGGTCAACACCTTCCTGGAGGAATTGTCCCATCCTCACCGGAATTGGCAGTTCATCGTCAAGGAGGCGCGAAGTTACGCGCTCAACTATTTTCACCTGATCAAGGCCCATACGGAAGGGCCGCTGGGCGCACAACGCTTTTCCGAGATCTTCATCCAGGTCATCCACGAGGCCTCCCACGCGGATACCCGGGCGGACGCCGCGGACAACCTGCTCTTCTTTCTTCAGAAGATGCTCCGGGAGTCGGGAGAGCGCCTGGCCGATTTTTTCCCCGTCCTGACCGCGACATTCCAGTCCATTCACGACCTCAACGATACCGAATTTTTTCTGTTTGTAAAGAGCTATTACGGGCTGGACCGACTCGGCCTGCTGTTCACGAAAGCGGTTTCCGAGGGCGCCACGGAAGACGATGATGGTCCTCCCGCCCTCTACCGGTCGTTGCGGGCGCTGCTCATCCGGTATCACCGGCATACCTACGACCACTGGCTGGATGAGGCGGACCCGCTGGACTGGCTGAAGACGGAGATTGGCGATTCCCTGGAAACAGAGACCGTCGCCCCCATTTTCAGTGACATCTCCCATCAAACAATCGAAGACCGGCGACAAGCCCTGGAGGGGATCGCCGGGCAGGAACCCGGCGAACCGACCGATACCCGGCAACAACTGGAGAGCATCCTCGAACTGCCGGGTTTTGGCCATTTCGTGTCGGAGTACCGGGAAATTCCCCGGAAGTTGCTGGAAGTCGGCCAGGCGTCGGGCAAGGGCAGCGGGTGGAAGGTGATTTTTCTGTTCCACATCATGAACCTGCCGGGTCTGGCCAGCATCCACGAAGATGCCTTGCGGGACATCAACCGCACCCTGGAGTGGCTCATTGCCAATGAAAAGCACCTCAACCTCGAAAAACTGATCCTGAAGACCTTTTCCATCCTGGGGGCCCGGATGGGGGAATTTCCGCTGACGGTCCTCAACTGCATTTACAACATGGGGAAAGGGGTTTATCAGACCGATGACGGCGACCTGATCAATTTCTTCATCGACCAGGTCATCGACCTGGGTTTTCACTCGCCCCGGATCCGCGGCGTGGGCAATGACTGGCAAATCCGGGTCAACAGCGCCCATATCCAGAACATCCGCACCTGGCTCCAGCTCATCGAGATCAGCCCCCGGGGGTCCACCCGGCTGCTGTCCTCCCTGATCATCCACCTGACCCTGTGCGGGGTCTTCGTCAAGGACACGGACCTGTTTCCCCGGGACATCACGGGGCTGCTCAACAGCGCCATCTATCCCGTCTACAATCTGGTCAAACAACTGGCCCGGCTGTTTCCGGTCTATTTCAACGACATCGGCGCCGAAGGGGAACTCCGCGATATTTCCACGCAAATCGATGAGATCACCCACCGGAAGGACCCGCTGGTCCATTTTCTCCGGAAGCAGACCCACGTGGAGAGCAGCAACCGGATCATCGGTTTCATTGAGGCGACCCTCTCCTTCTGGGCCACCCGGGACAAGTCCCTGGTGGAACCCTACGTGCCGCCCAGCATCTACAGCACCATCGCCGAAAAAGGCCCTTTCATCGACGGCGTACACGACATCCTCTCGCGCCTGATACGGAAGAGGATCGACCTGCCCAACGGCCTCCTGGATGTGTCGGAAGAATGGCTGAACGCCCGGATGGCGGAGATTCAGGCCGAAACCGGGGACATTCCGGCGGACGATTTTCAGCGGGTGGCCATGGCGGTCTCCCTCTATAAACTCCTTCATCAGAAATACGATCTGGCCCTGTTCAAGTCCGGTTCGGATCTGGAATCCTATCTTTCCGGGCTCCAATCCGAAGCGTTCCCGGATTTCGGGAAGCTGCGGGCCGCCGTGGGCGAACGGGAGATCAAATCCAAACTCTTTGGGCTGCTCGATTACCTGGAGGACCTGAAAAAAGTCATCCTTTCCGATCAGCAGTTCGAAATTCGCGAGGACATCTATAAAAAGCGCCATTTCACGGTGGACATCCCCTCCATGTACGGTAGCTACCACGAAACCAAATTCGATGCCCTGGGCCTCACTTTCCGCATCGAATCCTACGTCAACGTGCTGCTGGAGCAGCTCATCGACAATATCGACTTGAGCCTGGTCACCAAAGCGACGTTTTATAACATCTACGACAAGTTGATTCTGTTCGACAAGGCCCTCCGGGTGGACGGCATCGCCTCCATGGAGTTCGAGGGGCGGCTCGACCTCCTGGCCCATTCCCTGGAGGCCCGGGGGTTCACCTTCACCCAGTACATGGACATCTTCAAGGGGTTCGCCCGGACGGTCCGGAACATCATCAATGACTATTTTCACAACATCCACGAGGAAAACCTCAACCGGATCCTGGCCTCTCTTCCCCTGGACGCCGTTCAGGAGCGGTACCGGCCCAAGGATATCGATCCTCAGCAGGAAACGAACCGGCAGGACCTGATCCACGGCATCTCCGAGGCCTTTTTCCGGGAGAAGATCGCCTCCTGTCTGGGGCTCCAGCAACTGGACCGGTTTTTGGGCCGGATCCTCAACACCCTGTTCCAGCAGTCCTATAAGCTGCCCGCCGACCGGTTGCGGCTGCTGCTCAACTACGATCCCCAGCGGGCCATGATGTCCATCGTGGAGCCCTCCAGCAAGGCCGCCGGCATCATCTACCTCGGCAACAAGGGGTTCAACCTGGTCAAACTCCGCAATTTCGGGTTTCCGGTGCCGCCCGGATTCATCATCACCACCGAAGTTTTCCGGTGCCGGGCCGTGATCGAGGAATATGCGCCGGCCCAGGAGAATTTCCGGGAACAGGTGCTCAACCACATCGCGGCGGTGGAGCGGTTCAACAATGCCGGGGCGTCTTTCGGTAATGCCGAGAATCCGTTGCTTTTCTCCGTCCGGAGCGGCTCCTCCATTTCCCAGCCGGGGATGATGGATACCTTTCTGGACGTGGGCATCAACGAGTCGATCGCCGAGGGACTGGCCGCGGCGACCGGCAATGAATGGTTCGCCTGGGATTGTTACCGCCGGTTTCTCCAGTGCTGGGGTATGGGGCACGGCCTGAAGCGGGACGATTTCGACTCGGTCATCAAGACCTTCAAGGAGCTGTGGAACATTCCCCTGAAACGGGGCTTCCCCGGCGACATGATGCGCTCGGTGGCCCTGGCCTACAAGCGGATGATCCAGGAGGCGGACATCGAAGTGGTGGAAGACCCCTTCGAGCAGCTCCTGGTGACCATCCAGATGGTGCTCAATTCCTGGGACACGGCCAAGGCGAAGACCTACCGCCGGATCATGGGGATCTCCAATGACTGGGGCACGGCGGTGACGGTACAGGCCATGGTTTTCGGCAACAAATCCCACGATTCCGGCACCGGGGTCTTTTTCACCCACAATCCCCGGTGGCAGGGGGATGACAGCGTCCGGTTGTGGGGCGATTTTACGGTGGAGAACCAGGGCGAGGACGTGGTGTCGGGGCTGGTGACCACCGCCCCCATCTCCATCAGCCAGCAGAACATCGAGATGCGGGACACCGACGTGATCCTGGAGACCCATTTCCCCGAGATCTACAAGACCCTGAAGGGGTGGGCCGAAGACCTGGTCTACAAAAAGGGATGGAGCCCCCAGGAGATGGAATTTACCTTCGAGAGCCAGTCCCCCGATGATCTGTACCTGCTCCAGACCCGGGACATGGGGATCCGGGAGCGGAAGAAAAAGGTGACCTACCGGCCGGTCGACATATCCGATGAAAAGCTGTTGGGGCACGGGGTCGGCGTCAGCGGCGGGTTGATGAGCGGCCGGGTGGTCTTTACCCTGGAGGATATCGATGAATGGCGCCAGGAGGAGCCGGAAACGCCCCTGATCCTGCTCCGCTCGGATACGGTGCCGGATGATATCCGGGAACTCAACGCCGCCGACGGCATCCTGACGGCCCGGGGCGGATTGACCTCCCATGCGGCAGTGGTGGCCCATCGCCTGGAAAAGACGGGTGTGGTGGGCTGCAGCAACATGGTGTGCAAAGAAAACGACAAGATCGGAACATTCGACGGCGTCACCGTCCGGTCCGGCGATTTCATCAGCATCGACGGCCAGGAGGGGACGGTCTACGAAGGACGCGTGGCCACCCAGCGGACGGTGACGGAATGACCTGACCCCTGCGCAATATCGGGAGGATACCGGAAACGGCCGCGGCATCAGCGACCAGAAAAAGGAGGCAACCAATGGTGACGACGGAGGCAAACGGTCTGAAGCTGGGGATTAACGGGTTCGGCAGAATCGGAAAGCTCGCCCTGTGGCATCATGTCGGCCGGCGATATTTCAAAGAACTGGTGGTCAATATCGGGCGCGAGGCCGGCACGTCTCTGGCCGACATCGCCCATTACCTGGCCCGGGATTCCACCTACGGATCCCTGCGGGCCTATCTCCACGGCTTCAAAGCGGAGCGGGTGATTCAGGAGATCGATGAGTCGGCCGGGACCATCCGGGTGGACGGCATTCCGGTGCGCTTTCTCCGCACCGACCGGAATCCGCGGGAGATCGCCTGGCGGGATAACGGCGTCGAACTGGTGGTGGACACCACCGGGCAGTTTCTCGATCCCACCCTTCCGGCCGATCACGGGAAGGGCGCCGTGCGGGGGCATCTGGATGCCGGGGCCCGGAAAGTCATTGTATCGGCCCCCTTCAAGATCAAGGACAAGCGCACCCCCATGCCCGAGGACGCGATCACCACCGTCATGGGAATCAATGACGAGACCTATGATCCGAGGCGCCACAAGATCATCTCCAACGCGTCCTGCACCACCACCTGTCTCGCCCACATGGTCAAGCCCATGCTCAATGTTTTCGGCGCCAAGAAGATCCTTTCCGCCTCCATGGCCACGGTCCATGCCGCCACCGGATCCCAGCAGGTGCTCGACCGGCTGCCCAAGGCGGGGGCCTCGGATCTGCGGAAAAACCGGAGCGTCATGAACAACATCATCCTCACCACCACCGGGGCCGCCAATGCTTTGCGCCTGGTCATCCCGGAGATGGAGGAGATCGGATTCATCGCGGAATCGGTCCGGATCCCCAATACCACCGGTTCCCTGATCATCCTGGTGGTCAACCTCCAGGAGGAGATGACCGGCGAGTCGATCCGCCGGGAGATGATCAACGATGTCTACCGCCAGGCGGCTGAAGCCGACCCCAACGGCTATCTCCATTACACCGAAAAACAGAACGTCTCCTGCGACATCATCGGACTGCCCCGGGCTGCGGCCATCATCGAAGGCCACGAGACCCACACCCGCACCGGCGAGGCCAGCATCGATCTGGAAAAAGTCCCCGGCATGGACCAATCGATCATCTCCCAGCTCAAGACCACCACCGTCCGTATCCCCATCACCCAGGCCGTGGTCTATGGCTGGTACGACAACGAACTGGGCTCTTACGTCAATATGATGGGGGACCGGACGGTGAGTGTGGCGGAGAATATGTGAGGGAAGGGATAGAGGGATAGAGGGACAAAGGGACAAAGG
>CAYPCE010000146.1:7294-9304 GCA_964409085.1 uncultured Desulfobacteraceae bacterium
AGGGACAGAGGCACAAAGGCACAAAGGGATAGAGGGAGGAACCCTATGGAGGGGGGGGGCGTGCTGTTGCGGGTCTGAAAGACGGTGACAGACAAAAGAGAGGGATGTTCACACCCTTTGTCCCTTTGTCCCTTTGTCCCTTTGTCCCTCTCTCCCTTTCAGCCCTTGTGCCTTCACTTCCCCCGCCAACCCTATAAACTCCTCCACCGACAAGGTCTCCGCCCGTCTTTCCGGGGCAATGCCGGCCGCTTCCAGCGCCTGCCGGGCGTCGGTCGGGCTCATCCTGAGTTCGCTGCCGGACAGGGCGTTTTTGAGGGTTTTGCGCCGTTTACCAAAGGCGGCTTTGATCACTTTGAACAGAAAGGCGTCATCCTCAGCCGGCCGGGGGTCGGCGGGATGGAAACCGATGGCCACCACCTCGGAGTCCACCTTGGGGCGGGGGTAAAACCGGTCGGCCCGGACGACGGCCACGGGATGGATGTCGGCGCAGTACCGGAGCATGACCGTCAACCGGCTGTAATCCTTCCCGCCGGGAGAGGCCATCAGCCGCTGGGCCATTTCCCGCTGGATCATCACCACCGCCCGATCCACCGATTCCCGTTCTTCGATGAGCTGCACCACGATCTGGGATGCGATGTGATAGGGGAGATTCCCCGCCACCACCAGGCGCCGGCCGGCGTTCCCGGCGATTTCCCCGATATCGATCTTGAGAATATCCGACGGCAGGAGGGTCACATTCCGGAGGCCGCCGGACCGGAGTTCGGTTCCCAGGAGGTCCAGCAACCGGCGATCGGTTTCCACGGCGATCACTTGACCGGCGCGCCGGGCGAGGGGAACTGTCAGGGCGCCCAGGCCGGCACCGATTTCCAACACCGTGTCCGCCGGGCCGATCGCCGTCCGCTCCACGATCATCCGGGCGATGGCGGGGTCCGAGAGGAAATTTTGTCCCAGGCTTTTTTTGGGGTCCAGTCGCCAGGCCTTCAGGAGCGCGCGCGGGGAGGTCATATCTGTTTTCCTTTTTTTCTGATTTCTAGTTCTTGACTTTTCATACTTTACTAGATTAGGAATAGGAGAAGCATTTTCTCTGGCCTTCGACGCTAATATTTGCAAGGGAGGGGCACCATGTCCAGAAAAAAGAAAAAGCCGATCAGTTTCGATGCCATGGTCAAATTCTTTATGCAGAGCTATCAAATTCCGACGAAAAAAGATATCGATCGCCTCAGCCGTCGCCTGGACCATATCGAACAGCTGATCCTCAAATCCCTTGACAGCCCGAAAGGGCGCAGCGCCGTGCGCGGCAAATCCCGATCCAGCATGACGGCTTCCGATACCGTGCTGGAGATCATCAAGGATTTCGATGAGGGCGTCGGTTTTGCCGAAATCAAGGACCGGACCGGCTTTGGAGAGAAGAAACTCCGCAACATCATCTACCGGCTCAACGATCTCGGGAAAATCGAGCGCAAGAGCCGGGGCGTCTACCGGGTGTCCGAAGAAGAGGAGATCGCCCAGGACGCGTCCTAAGAAGGGAATGAAGGGGTGTTTTTTGATGAAAGGCTTTACCGATCCAAACAATCCGGGGATCACCGAAGGAGACGTTATCGGCGATCACGTGGTCACCCGAACCGCGGCGCTGCCCCATATCAATTCCTGTTTTTACGAATTGGTGCATCGGCCGACCGGGGCCCACCACGCCCACATCAGCAATGACGATGCAGAGAACAGTTTTTCCGTGGCATTCAAAACCGTACCCCGGGACTCCACCGGCGTGGCCCACATTCTGGAGCATACCGCCCTGTGCGGGTCGCGGACCTATCCGGTGCGGGACCCCTTTTTCTCCATGATCAAGCGGAGCCTCTCCACCTTCATGAACGCCTTTACGGCGTCCGACTGGACCATGTACCCCTATTCGACCCAGAACCGGAAGGACTTTTATAACCTGATGGATGTCTACCTGGACGCGGCCTTTTACCCCCGGCTGGACCGGCTCAGCTTCCGGCAGGAGGGGCACCG
>CAYPCE010000147.1:0-9173 GCA_964409085.1 uncultured Desulfobacteraceae bacterium
CCCACATGCGCAACGCCACGGTCACCACCATCGCCCCCACCGGCACCATCAGCCTGATCGCCGGGGCCTCCAGCGGGGTGGAACCGCTCTTTGCCGTGGCCCACGCCCGCCACGTGCTGGAGGGGCGGCGGCTTTTCGACATCCACCCCCTGTTTGTGGAAATGGCAAAAGAAGCGGGGATCTATTCCGAGGAACTGGCGGCGGCGGTGTCGGAGGCAGGGTCGATCCAGGGGATGGCGGCGGTCCCGGAGCGGATCCAGCGGCTTTTCAAGACCGCCCACGAGATCCCGCCCGAATGGCACATCCGGATCCAGGCCGCCTTTCAGCAGCACACCGATAACGCGGTTTCCAAGACCATCAATTTCCCGGCCTCGGCCACCGTGGAGGACGTGGCCGGAGCCCTGGAGCTGGCCGACCGGGTCGGTTGCAAGGGCATCACCATCTACCGGGACCGGAGCCGTCAAGACCAGGTGCTCCGGGTCGGTCCGGAAGGGACGGCCGCAACGGCCCCGTCCCTTTCCCCCCGGCCCCGGCCGGAGGTCACCCAGGGCGTCACCCGCCGGATCCGCACCGGTTGCGGCAACCTCTACGTGACGGTCAATTCCGACCCGGACGGGTTGTGCGAGGTCTTTGCCCGCACCGGCAAGACCGGGGGGTGCGCCGCTTCTCAGATCGAGGCGGTGGGACGGCTCATCTCCCTGGCCCTCCGCTCCGGCATCGGGGCCGAGGCCGTGATCAAGCAGTTGTCGGGTATCCGGTGTCCGTCCCCCGCCTGGCAGAACGGCCGGATGACCCTGTCGTGTTCCGACGCCGTGGCCCGGGTGCTCCGGGAAATCACCGGCGGAGAAGGGACCGGACCTGTGGACGGCATGGACGCCGGCGGCTGCCCAGACTGCGGCGGCCGGCTGGTGAGCCAGAGCGGGTGTCTGGTGTGCGGGGCGTGCGGGTTTTCGCGGTGCGGGTGAGGTCGGACATTATGTTCGCCCATAAATCCGGGTAACGCCCAGCAACCGCTCCGCCAGCCCGTCGGAAAGCTCCTCTTCCCGCACCCGCCATTGCCAGTTGCCGTCGGTGGTGGCGGGCTGGTTCATGCGGGCCTCCTGGCCCAGGTTCAGGAGATCCTGCATGGGGACGACGGCCAGCCGGGCCGGGGACATCCCGACCAGGCGGATCAGCTCCCAGGCGATTTCATCTGCCGGGACCGACCGGCCCAGGTACTGGAATAGCCGGTCCCGATCTTCATGGGACAGGTCGTTTTCGAACCATCCCCGGGTGGTGTTGTTGTCGTGGGTGCCCGTGTACGCCACGCATTCCGCTTCGTGATTGTGGGGGGCGTAAGGGTTGCGGGGCAGGTCTTCGCCGAAGGCGAAATGGAGCAGGCGCATGCCCGGAAATCCGAACCGGCGCATGATTTCCCTGACGTCCGGGGTGATCACCCCCAGGTCCTCGGCGATGATGGGCAGGCAGGAAAACCGCGACGAGAGCCCGTTGAAAAAGTCCACCGACGGCACCTTCACCCACCGGCCGTTCATGGCGGTCTCTTCTCCCGCCGCCACTTCCCAGTAGGCGACCAGCCCCCGGAAATGGTCCAGCCGGACCCAGTTGAACAGGGCCAGGTTCCGGTCGAGCCGTTCGGCCCACCAGTCGAAGCACCGCTCCCGGAGCACCTCCCACCGGTAGACGGGATGGCCCCATAATTGACCGGTGGCGCTGAAATAGTCGGGCGGGACCCCGGACACGGCCGCGGGACGGTGGTGTTCATCCAGCTTGAACAATTCCCGGTGAGACCAGACGTCCGCACTGTCATGGTTGACGTAAATGGGGATGTCGCCGAGGATCTGGACCTTTCGGCGGTTGGCATAGGCCTTGAGGGCGGCCCACTGCCGGTAGAAGATAAACTGGAGAAACCGGGCCTTGCGGATGAGATCCCCCAGGTTCCGGTCGGCCTCGGCCATGGCCTCGGGGGCCCGGTCCCGGTATCCCTCGGGCCATCCGTCCCAGGGGGGACCCTCCAGATGGGTTTTGATGGCGAAAAAACGGGCAAAATCGTCGATCCAGTTGCTGTTTTCCCGCAAAAACTGGTCGAAGGGCCGCGACGGGCCGCCGGCCGTAAACCGCTCCAAAGCCCTTTGGAACAAGGGGGCCTTGTAGGCGACGACCGCTTCGAAATCGACCCGGTCTTCGGGGAAAGCGGGCGGCTCGCCGATCTCGTCCTCCCGCAGCAAACCGTCTTCCACCAGGCCATCGGGGCTGATGAGCAGCGGGTTCCCGGCAAAAGCGGAAAAGCTGTGGTAGGGGGAATGGCGGCCGCCGGCTTCGGTGGGATTCAAGGGAAGAATCTGCCAGTACCGCTGGCTGGACCGGGCCAGAAAATCGATGAACCGCCGGGCCCCCGGCCCCATGTCGCCGATGCCGAACCGGGAGGGTAAAGAGGTGACGTGGAGCAAAATGCCGCTGGCGCGCTTTTTCATTTATCTTCTCTCTCATTTTTGGTAACACCAGTCCACACTGAAAACCGGTCGAACCGTCAGGGCTGGATTCAGCCTTTTTATCATACAGTGGAAAACGATTGTCAATGACCGCAAAGAGCCAAACAGGATGAAGCTTCTACCCGGCGCATCCTATCCCCTGGGGGCTGCCTACGACGGCCGGGGGACGAACTTCGCCGTCTTTTCGGACGTGGCCGGACGGGTCGAACTCTGTCTTTTCGACGAGGACGGACGGGAAACGTGCACCGACCTGCCCGAGCGCATCGGCGGCGTCTGGCACGGCTATCTTTCCGGAATCGGGCCGGGACAGCGTTACGGATTCCGGGTCCACGGGCCATGGGACCCGGCCGCCGGTCATCGGTGCAACCCCGCCAAGCTTCTCCTCGATCCGTACGCCCGGGCGGTGGAAGGGATGCCGAAATGGCATTCGTCCCTTTACGACACCGATCCATCCGACCCTTCGGGGCGGTCCCCCAACAGGGAAAACAGCGCAGGCCACACCCCTCGCTCCGTGGTCGTCCATCCCTGGTTCGACTGGAACGGCGACCGTCCCCCGGAAACCCCCCTGGACGAGACGGTCATCTACGAACTCCACGTCAAGGGGTTTACGGTCCGGCACCCCGACATTCCCCCGGAAATCCGCGGCACCTACGCCGGCCTGGCCCATCCGGCCGCCATCGAGCACCTGAAGCGGCTGGATGTCACCGCTGTGGAAATCATGCCGGTCCACCAGTTCGTCCACGACGCCCGTCTGCGGAAACTGGGGTTGCGCAATTACTGGGGCTACAACTCCATCGGGTTTTTCGCCCCCCACAATGAATACGCCGCGGCAACGGACCCCCAGGGCACGGTCCAGGAGTTCAAGGCCATGGTGATGACGCTGCATAACGCCGGCCTGGAGGTGATCCTGGACGTGGTCTACAACCACACCGCCGAAAGCGACCACGCCGGCCCCCTCCTCTGCTTCAAGGGGCTCGACAACCGGGCCTACTACCGTCTCCGGCCCGACGACCGCCGGCAGTACGTCAACATCACCGGCACCGGGAACACCATCAATGCCCGCCACCCCATGGTTCGCCAGCTCATCATGGACAGCCTCCGGTACTGGGTCACCGAGATGCACGTGGACGGATTCCGGTTCGACCTGGCGCCGGTACTGGCCCGGGAATCTCACGGGGTGGACCGGCTTTCGGGATTTTTCGATATCATCCGGCAGGATCCGGTGATCCGTCGGGTCAAGCTCATCGCCGAACCCTGGGATCTGGGGGAGGGGGGCTACCAGGTGGGGGGCTTTCCGCCCCAATGGTCGGAATGGAACGACCGCTTCCGGGATACCGTCCGGGACTACTGGCGCGGGGTTGGAGGGCGAGGGGGCTTTGCCTGCCGGCTGACGGGCAGCCCCGATATCTATGCGGCCACCCGCCGGCCGCCCCAGGCTTCCATCAATTATGTCACGGCCCATGACGGGTTCACCCTCCAGGACCTGGTCTCTTACGAAACGAAACACAACGAAGAAAACGGCGAGGAGAATCGGGACGGCCACAACGACAACCGGTCCTGGAACTGCGGGGTGGAAGGCGAAACGGAGGATCCGGGGGTCCGGGGGTTTCGCCGGCGGCAACAGCGGAATTTTCTGGCCACCCTCCTCGTGTCCCAGGGCATCCCCATGATCCTTTCCGGAGACGAAATGGGGCGGACCCAAAGGGGCAACAACAACGCCTACTGCCAAGACAACGACCGGAGCTGGCTCCAGTGGGAATCGGCGGACGCGGATCTGGTGGCCTATACCGCCCGGCTGATCCGGTTGCGGCGCCGCCATCCCGCATTCCGCCGCCGGCGGTGGCCCTCAACGGCCCCTGAAGCACCGGATGTTGACTGGTACGGCCCGGACGGCCATCCCATGACCGAGTCGGATTGGGGAAACGAGTACCCCAAATCGTTCCAGATGCGGCTATACGGAGAGCTGGGATATTTGGACAGCAATGGCGAACGGCTGTCCGATGACGATTTTCTCCTTCTTTTCAACAGCCACGGGGACGAGACCCCATTCCGCCTGCCGGCGGATATGGGGGACGGATGGCGGTGCATCCTCGACACCCGGGACGGGGGCATCCCGGAGCCGGCGCCCACCCATGGGGCCGGGGATGTCGTGCCGGCCATGGCCCACAGCCTGGTGGTGTTGCAGCGGGGCGGGGATTTTTTTGAAGGATAGGCAATGGGGGGCAGGCCCATCCCCGTTGCCTATGGACGATCCCCCGGCATCTCCTCTGCAGGTCCGACACCGCCGGAGACCCGCTCCAGGAACATGACGAGGCCGAAGCCGAGAAGGGCCAGCAGGACCGCCGGAAGGAGGTAGGGCTCCCGGCCGGCGATCTCCAGATAATCCAGGGGGAGGACGTTTCGGGTCACCAGGGGTTTGACTTTTCCACTATGGGAGGTGAAGGTCTCGATGGTCTCTTTCCAGGGCCAGACCTTGTTGAGGGAACCGATCATGATGCCGGTCAGGAAGGCAACGGTCACATCGTGGAACCGCCGCAGCAACCAGTGGAGGAGGTGGGAAAAAGAGAGAATCCCCACGGCCGCGCCTGTCCCGAAAATCAGGATGACCGAGAGGTGGAAATCCCGCAGGGCCCCCAGGACATATTCGTATTTCCCCATTAACAGCAGGATGAACGAGCCGGAGATACCGGGCAGGATCATGGCGCAGATGGCGATCATGCCGGACAGGAAGATGAACACGGCCGTTGTCGGGGTCTGGGCCGGCGTCACCACGGTCACGGCGTATCCAAACGCCGTTCCCAGAAGGACGGAGAGAAGGACGACGCCTTTCCACCGGGAGATCTTCCGGCCCACCATCAGGGCCGAAGCAACGATCAGGCCGAAGAAAAACGCCCAGAGCATCTCGGGGTAATGGGAGAGCCAGTAGAGAATGATCCGGGAAAGCAACACCAGGGCGGTGCCGATCCCGGCCAGCAGCACGATGAGAAACGGGCCGTTGACATGACGCCAGAACCCCATGACATCTTTCCCGACCAGCAGCCTGGCCGCGTCGGCGTTAAAGGAGCGAATGGCCCCCACCAGTTCTTCATAAATGCCCGAGATGAACGCGATGGTGCCCCCGGAGACGCCGGGCACGGCATCGGCGCTCCCCATGGCGACCCCTTTAAGATACAATATCAACGGGTGTTTCAATGATCCTCCTCTTTCCAGCCGTCCTGGCCCACCAGTTTGACGAAACGGCAACCGCCCAGGGAGGTTTGGCGGATCCCCCCCTGATCTTTATGGATTTTGATCAATTCCTGACAATACTGATTGCCCACGGGGATGACCATCCGGCCCCCCACCGCCAGTTGGGCGACGAGGAGACGGGGAATGGCGGGGGCCCCGGCGGTAACGATGATGGCGTCGAAGGGGCTTTTCTCCGGCCAACCGGTGGTGCCGTCGGAGAGTCGGGTGGCGATGTTGGCATACCCCAGTTCCGCAAAAAGACAACGCGCCTTTTCCAGGAGATTCTCGATCCGCTCGATGGTATAGACCCGGTACGCGATCTGCGCCAGCACCGCCGCCTGATACCCCGATCCGGTGCCGATCTCCAGGACCCGGTCGTCCTCATCCAGCTGCAGGGCCTGGGTCATCTCGGCCACGATGAACGGCTGGGAAATGGTCTGCTTGTCCCCGATGGGCAGCGGAAAATCCCCGTAGGCCTGATCCATGAGCGCCTCGCTCACAAACAGATGGCGCGGCACGGCCCGGAGGGCGTCGAGAACCCCGGGATCGGTCACGCCCCGGGCCTCGATCTGCTTCCGGACCATCTCTTCCCGTTGCCGTTCGTATTTAATGGTGTTTTTATCCATGAAAATTTTTATTAACAACTCAGAAGGGTTCCGTCAATCAGCGCAGGATCGCATATTTCCATTAAAGTAAAATTTTCTTGATTTTACAATCAAATAATCCACGACCCCCGGAGCCCTTTATCCTTCGATAGGCATCAGAAACCGCATCTCCCATGGACAGCACGAAACACATGACCATCGCCTGCATCCTGACGGTGATCATCATCATCCTCGGGACCGTCGGCTATATGCTCATCGAAGGATGGGGGGTCCTGGACGCCCTCTATATGACCATCATCACGCTCACCACGGTGGGCTATTCGGAGGTTCAGCCCCTGAGCCGGCTCGGCCGGGTCTATACCGTGGGGCTGATTTTTCTGGGGTTCGGCTTCTTTGTCTACGTGGCGGGCGCCGTGGTCCAGTTCATGGTGGAAGGGCAGATCCGACGCATCTTAGGGAGGCAACGATTGAACAGAAAAATCGATCGGTTGAAACATCATTACATCGTCTGTGGATACGGACGGATCGGTCGGGTGCTGTGCAAGAAATTGCGGCAAAAGCCCATCGATCTCGTGGTCATCGAGCGAAATCCGGACCTCGTTCCCCTCATGGAAAAGGACGGCACCCTCTATATTTCCGGAGAAGCCTACACCGAAGCCAACCTTCAAAAGGCGCGCATCGATCAGGCCCAGGGGATCATCGCCGCGCTGGGGACGGATGCGGACAACGTTTTTCTGGTCCTGACCGCCCGGCAGCTCAACCCGAATCTCAACATCATCGCCCGGGCCAGTGACAAGGCCTCCAAGTCGAAGTTAATGGCGGCCGGAGCCAACCGGGTGGAATCCCCGTATGAAATGGGCGCCGCCAGCATGGCCCAGCGGATCATCCGGCCCACCGTGACCAGTTTTCTCGACCTGGCCCTCTCGGACAAGCCCACGGAGATTCAGATGGAGGAAATTCCGGTGAGTGCCCATTCTCACCTGGTGGGCGTGATGCTGAAGGAATCCGGGATCCGTCAGGACTATCATCTGATCATCATCGCCATCAAAAAACCGGACGGCTCCATGGACTTCAACCCGTCTCATCTGACGACCCTCAACATCGGGGATACGGTCATCGCGGTGGGAGAGGACGTGAACCTCCAGAAGCTGGAGAAGATACTCAACCCGAAAGGGACCCCTTGAAACGGTCCGGCCTTCCCGGCCGGGGCTCAAATCTTGTAGATGATCCGCTCTTCGGTGACGATGATGTCCACCGACTTGTCATGGGATTCCGCCGGCACCTGGCTGAGAAGCTGCCCTTCCAGAGACAACGCCACCTTGCGGGTGGTGGCGGGGAGCTTGGGGATCAACCGGTCGTAATAGCCGGTTCCCTTGCCGAGGCGCCCCCCCTTCTCGTCGAAAGCGATGCCCGGCACGATGGCGATGTCGATGCACTCCAGCGGCACTTTCTTGCACCGTTTCGGGTCGGGTTCCGGGACCTCGCCGGCCCCGGCCCGCAAGTCCCGCTTGAAATCGTCGACTTTCATCAGGGCGAGCTTGCTGTTTTCCTTCCCCCTGAAGGGAAGGATGATGATCTTGTTGGCCTCCCGGCATCGCTTGAGAATGTCCCCGGAATCGAGTTCGCCGGGCCCGTGAAGGTAGAGCAGAGGAATCCGGGCTTCTTGAAAATTGGCAAAATCAAAAAGCCGCTCTTCGATCCGCCGTCGTTTTTCCGCCAGATCCGCCTCGGAAATCGACGCCAACATCCTTGCCATCTCTTCCCGAATTTGACGCTTCGCTTCTTGGATTTCCTCCATGTGTCGTCTCCAGCATCGGGGTCAATATGTTGATCTCTTACCATACACGCAAACGAGCACAGAAGTCAACTTATAATAATCATTGACTAAACATACCGCCCGTGATAGATCGTCGAGAATATGTTGGGCGGCCGGCGCCAACCGAAGCCCCTTGCCACCAGAGAACATCCATTCGCCACCAGAGGTAGGACCCCTTATGCTGGAAATCAAATTTGTTCGACAAAACCTGGAGACCGTTCAGACCGCCCTCCGGAACCGGGGAGATGCGGCCGACCTTGCGACGTTCGACGCCTGTGACGCCAAGCGGCGGGCGGCACTGGCCGAAATCGAAGCGCTCCGCCACCAGCGGAACGTGGTATCCGAACAGATCGCCGACATGAAGAAGAGGGGCAAGGACGCCGACGCCCAGGTGCTGGAGATGCGGGAAGTCGCCGGCCGGATCAAGGAGCTGGAAAAGGACCTGGGCGCCCACGAGGCGACCCTGTCCGACATCCTTATGGAAATCCCCAATATCCCCCACGAATCAGTCCCGGTGGGGCAGGACGAATCGGAGAATCGGCTGCTCAAGACCGAAGGGACCCCGCCCGCCTTCGATTTCGAACCCAAGGCCCACTGGGATATCGGCGAGGGGCTGGGCATCCTCGATTTCGAGCGGGCCGCCAAGATCACCGGGGCGCGGTTCCCCCTCTATTTCGGGGCCGGGGCCCGGCTCGAACGGGCCCTCATCAACTTCATGCTCGACATCCACACCAACGAACACGGCTATAAGGAGGTCCTGCCGCCCTTCATGGTCAACCGGCAGACCATGACCGGAACGGGTCAGCTCCCCAAATTCGAAGCCGACCTCTTCAAGCTGGACGGGTGGGACTACTATCTCGTGCCCACAGCCGAAGTCCCCGTGACCAACATCCACCAGGGCGAAGTCCTGGATGCCGGCGACCTGCCCATCTACTATACCGCCTTCACCCCCTGTTTCCGGTCCGAGGCCGGTTCCTACGGCAAGGACACCCGGGGCCTCATCCGCCAGCACCAGTTCAACAAGGTGGAACTGGT
>CAYPCE010000148.1:0-9053 GCA_964409085.1 uncultured Desulfobacteraceae bacterium
TTGGATTCGAGGCGAAACGTAGAGGATATTCTGCTGAACAGATTGGCATATTTTTCCTGATGAGGTTTTAAATGAAGCCCCTGATGCGCCGCACCGACCTCCTTGAAATCATCCAGAACGGCGAAAACTCCGGCGTCGAATTCAAACGCGACGACATTCGTCCGGAACAACTCGCCAAAGAGGTCGTCGCCCTCGCCAATTTACGCGGCGGCCTGATCCTCCTCGGCGTCGAAGACGACGGGACTGTCGCCGGCATTCAGCGCCCCAATCTCGAAGAGTGGGTGATGGACGCCGTCTTCGGTGCCAAAGTCCATCCCATGATGCTGCCGTTTTACGAAGAGATCGAATTCGATCACGGAAAGCGGGTGGCCGTGATCTCGTTCCCCCAGGGAACGTCCAAACCCTATGTCCTCCGGCATAACAACCGGGAGGAAATCTATATCCGCGCGGGCAGCACATCCCGTCTCGCCACCCGGGAGCAGCAGGCCAGGCTTTTCGCCAGCGGCGGCATCCTACACCCGGAACTCCTGCCGGTATCCGGCGCGGCCCTTGATGCACTGGACAGGGTCCGCCTCCACAATTACCTGCAGGACATCATCAATGACCCTGAAATCCCCGAAACGGACGCCGCATGGCTGAAACGGCTGATCGGGCTCGGTTTGATGTCCGACGCCGCCGAAATTGGACCCGTCTGCACCATTGCAGGGCTGGTGCTGTTCGGATTCTCGCCCCGACGGTATCTCAAACAAACCGGCATCCGGGCCATGGTCTTTGACGGCGCCGACAAGACTTACCGGGCACTCCTGGACGACATCATCGACGGCCCCCTCGTCGGCCGATGGCGGACCGATGAAGACGGCCGCCGCGTTCTGGTCGACCCCGGCGTCATCGAACGATTCTCCGACATGATGCGCCCTTTTCTCACCTTGGAAGCTGACGCCATCGACGACGCCATGCGCCGCTCCAAAACCTGGCTTTATCCCCGTGAAGCGGTGCGGGAGGCCGTCATCAACGCCCTATCCCACCGGGACTGGACCCGATCCGTGGATGTGGAAGTGGTCGCCTATGCCGACCGTCTGGAGATCGTCAGCCCCGGCGCATTGCAAAACACCATGACCGTCGAAAAGATGATCGCCGGCCAGCGGTCGCCGAGAAACCCCCTCATCGTCGAGGTGCTGCGGGATTACGGCTACGTCGACGCCCGCGGCATGGGCGTCCGGACGAAGATCATCCCCCTGATGCGCCGGCACAATCGGAAAGAGCCGGTTTTCGAGGATTCGGAGGATTATCTGAGGACCGTGTTGCCGCGTGGGGAAGCCCAGCAATGACCATTGATGGGCTTGAGCCTCGTTTCGGCCAATGCGCGAGCCGAAACGGTTGCAGCCGGCTTCAGCCGGGTTTTGCCTGAAGCCGGGGGATTCATTCCCCGTCGGCGCCGGCCGGGAAAGAACCCCCGGCCTACAAGTTCAACCGACCTGAAGGGCGCTGAAGTGGCCGAAATGATGATCAAGACCCCATTAATGCAGTGCACAACAAATTCCGTCCATAGAGGAAGCACTGTATTTTCATTGACTTCCAGTCTAAATGGAGTCCCATTTGCGGACTGGCGGAGTTCAAAATGAACATCACCGGCGGCATCAAACCCATTCATGCCCCGCCGCGCCAGGAAATCGCCGCAGAAAAATCGGCAGGGTATACGCCCAGGGCCGCCAAATTACCTTACAGGGCAGCTGCCTCTATCACTTTACATCTTGCCTTTTCCCAAAATCATGATATGGTATGACGGAATTTACCCTTGGAAAGACAATGGCACACCCAAAAATAACCGGAGGAAACACCACCGAAGGGGCTTGCGACCATGTCATTCTCTCTGCACCAACTCTATCAGAATTTTCTGCTGAGGCTGCTGCACCGCCCCAAGACCACCCTTCTGACCCTTTTGGCCCTCACCTGTCTATTCGCCTGGCACCTGCCTTCCCTCTGCTTCCGCACGTCGGTCTATGAACTGATCATCGAGGACCTCCCCGAGGCCGCGACGTACGAAACCTTTAAGAAAACCTTCGGGTCCGATGAAATGATCCGGGTGGTGGTTCGGGCGGAAAACGTTTTTGATCCGGTCATCTACGGCCATATCGACGCCTTGTCGGAGGCCGTCGGCGAGATCGAAGGGGTCCGCCGGGTCATCAGCCTGCCCGAAATCAAAGAAGCGGTAGACCCCGGAAATGACTGGCCCCTGGACAAATTCGCGCGCCTCGTCGGACCGGTGGACCTGTTCCAAAAAAATCTCGTTTCAGAAGACCACGGCGCCACCATCCTGACCCTCGCCCTCCAGCAGGACGCCGACCTGGACCGGGTGATCCACCGCGTCGGGGCGATCATCGATGCGGCCCCGCAAACCCTTTCCATCTATCAGATCGGCATGCCCCTGGTCTCTCAGGCACTGGCCCGGTTCACCCAGAAGGATTTCCGCCGGCTCCCCCCGTTCACCCTCCTGCTGGTGTCCCTGATCCTCTTTCTCCTGTTCCGCCGAATGACCCTGATCCTGCTGCCCATCGGATGCGTTCTTCTGTCGGTGGTCTGGACGTTCGGGTTCATGGCCTGGATCGGCATCCCCCTGTCGATGCTGACCATGATCGTGCCCGTGTTTCTCATTGCCGTGGGCACCGCCTACTGCCTCCACATCGCCTTCACCCACCTGAACCAGGCCCCCCATCACCGGGCACCCATCCAGGCCGTTCTGGCGACGTTTTCCCATGTGACGTTTCCCACCGTTGTGGCCGTCTGCACCACCGTCTTCGGCCTGGGTTCCCTGCTGGTCAACCACATCACGGCCATCCGGGAGTTCGCCATCCTCTCCTGCTTCGGCATGGGAAGCCTGCTGGTGGTGCTGCTCACCCTGTTCCCGGTCGCGCTCTCCCTGGTGCCACCGCCCCCGCTGAAAACCGGGAGGGGCGGATCTCCCGCCATCATCCGGCTGGCCGACCGGATCATCGAATGGATCATCCACATCAACCTCCACCACCAGAAACGGGTCCTGCCCATCATCGGCCTTTTCACCCTTTTCTGCGTCATGGGGATCTTCAGAATCCGGGTCGAAACGAATCCGGTCCAGTTCTTCCGGGAAGAAGCCCCCATCACCCAGCATTTCCACGACATCTACCGGGACATGTCCGGCAGCTTTCCGGTGAACGTGGTCCTCTCGGGTCATGAATCGGGCTACTTTCAGGATCCGGAGCACCTCCGGCACCTGGACCGGGCCCAAGCCCGTCTGGAAGCACTACCGGGCGTCGATAAGGCCCTGTCTTTTGCCAGTTACATGAAGCTGGTCAACTACGCGCTCAACGAATTCCGACCCGAATACTACGCCCTGCCGGAGGAGCCCTTCGAGGTCCGGATGGTCCTGAACAACTACATCAGCATGCTCGGCGAGGACATGCTGGAACGATTCGTTGACCGGGAACTCTCCCAGGCCAACATCATCCTCCTCACCCATCTTTCCAGCTCCCAGGATTTCCTGAAGATCCGGGAGCAGATTCTTTCCGATCTACGGGGAAACCTGCCCAAGCCCCTCTCCCCGGAGGTCACCGGGTTCGGCGTGGTGATTTCCGCCAGCAGTCACCTGCTGACCAAAGGGCAGGTCAAGAGCCTTTCCATCACGCTGGTGCTGGTCTTCGGGATCATGTTCGTCCTGTTTCTCTCCAGCCGGGTGGGGATCATCGCCATCGTGCCGAACCTGTTCCCCATCGTCATCAATTTCGGCCTCATGGGGTGGTTCGGCATCGAACTGTCCACGGTCACCAGTCTCATCGCCAGCATCGCCATCGGCCTGGCGGTGGACGACACCATCCACTATCTCGTCCATTACAACCGGGAATTCAAAATCGACCTGGACGAAGAGCGAGCCCTGCGGGAAACCCTGCACCAGGTGGGCCGCCCCATCCTCTTCACCACTCTCACCATTTCCGTGGGCTTTTCCATCCTGACCCTCTCCAGCTTCACGCCCACGGCGGTTTTCGGTCTGATGATGATGATCACCATGATCTCCGCTCTGATAGGGGACGCGGTCCTGCTGCCCTCCCTGATGCTCCACGCGGAGCTGGTGACCCTGTGGGATCTGATCCGGCTCCGGCTGGGCAAGGATCCGGAACGCGGCATCCCCCTGTTCAACGGAATGTCCCGGACCGAGATCCACTACATCCTCATGGCCGGCGCCCTGATTCCCGTCGACGTGGGGCATGTGCTGTTCCGGAGGGGGGACAAAAGCGACGCCATGTACGCCCTCGTTTCCGGCGAGCTGGATGTGCTGGCCGACCCCTTTATCGACTGGGATGCCAGCGACCGCGAACCCGTCGCCCGGCTCCACGCCGGGGACATCGTCGGCGAGATGGGGCTGATCCGGTCCGCCGACCGGTCGGCGACCGTCGTGGCGGGTGAGGTGAGCGAACTGCTGCTCATCAACTGGAAGATGATCAAGCGCCTCCAGTGGCTCTATCCCCCCACGGGCTACAAATTCATGATCAACCTCTCCTCGATCCTCTGCAACCGGCTGGAGCGGACCACCCAGTCCCTCTACGAAAAGAGCCTCATGGACGGCCTTACCGGCGTCTACAACCAGAAGGGCTTCATCGAGGTGCTCGCCCGCCAGGAGGAATTCGCCCGGCGGTACGGGGCGGAGATCACCCTCTGCCTGGTAGGCGTCCGGTTCACCGTCGCGGACGCCAACAGCAGTTACCACACCCGCCGGACCCTGTTGGCCGTTCTCGCCCGGACCCTCCATGGCCTTCTGCGCCAGTGCGACGCCATGGCCCGGGTCGATTTCAGGACCTTTGCTCTCCTCCTGCCCCATACCTCCCTGGATAACGGAGAAAAAGCCTGCCGCCGGCTGATAGAAGAACTGAAGCATCATCCCCTGGAAGCGGAAGGGGTGCGGCTCCATCTCAATTTCGGCCTCGCATCGGCCGGCACGGGCACCCCCCAGACCCCCGGCGATCTTCTCGACCGGGCCGCCGCGGCCCTCAAACAGGCCAGTGCCTCCACCTCCTCGTCACCCAGCATCCTGCGATACACCGGGGACCCGGCACCCCCAGCACCATAAGGAGTCGTCTGTCCACCGGCCCCGACGGCCGAGGGATCGCCTTCAGGACAAGTCGTTGACCCATCGGGCCGTGTGGGCCGCCCCGTTCAGGTCTACCGGCACCGCCGGCCGCTCCCCGCGGTCGATTTCCGCGGCCATCCGGGAGGCCAGCCGTTCCGGGGCCAGATCCGCATCTTCCAGAATCCCCATGGCGGCCCCTAGCCGGATCAGCCGCTCGGCCCGGAGCCGCTGCTCCCGGTTCTGGGCAAAAGGCTGGACCAGGGCCGGCACCCGGGCGGCCAGCAGGTTCATGGACGTGTTGTAGCCGGCCATGCTGACGGAAAGATCCGCCGCAGCCAGATGGGAGAGAAAATCGGACGTAAACCGGGAGATGCTCACGCGGCTCCCGGTCCTGGACCGCAACCGATCGAATGCCTCGTCATCCATGTAAGGGCCGGTAAAGACCAGCAGCCGGGTCTTTTCCGCACCGTTCATCAGGGGAAAGGCCGCCACGACCGCCTCCAGCAGGGGCGCGCCCACCTTGCCGCCGCCGGCGCTGGCCACGATGAGGCGCTCGTCTTCGCCGACACCCAGGGACCGCCGCACCCGCTCCCGCGCGTCCGGCGCCGGTTTGGGTGTCACGAACCCGGTGTAGACGATTTCCACGGCCAGGTCGGACACCCGGGAAAAGGTCTCTTCCAGCCGGATCAACTCGGGGTCCGCGTGGATCAGGAGGGCATCGAAATACCGGTTGAGGGTCCGGACCACCCGGTCTTCATACCCCGCCACATCGTCTTTTTCCACCAGGATGTCCCGGAGGCTGCACGCCGTCCGGCAGGGCGGCAGGCGCCCCTCCCGGATGGCGGCCAGCACCGGGTCCAGTTCAAAGCGAAACTTCTTCCGGCCGAAGGGGTAGAGTTCCACCAGGAAAAGATCCGGAGCGGTTCTCTCGACGATGTCAAAGAGCCGCTGTTTCCGCTCCGCCTGGATGCGGTGGACGGAATCCGCCCCGTCCCCGCTGCGGAGGGCCGTGAAATCCGCATCCATCATCAGGGCCGGCAGCCGGACCTCCCGGACGTGGGGCGGGAGTTCCGCCGACACCCGGTCCCCGCCCGTGACCAGGACCACCTCGTGGTCCGACAGGGCCCGGAGGATCTCCAACGTCCGGAAAAAATGGCCGACGCCCAGGACATGCTGGCAGTACTGGAGGATTTTCACGGCGGATCCCCCACCCCTGCGTGTCCTAAATCCAGGGCGTTGAGCCGGTCCAGGCGGAGTTCGCCGTCTTCCACCGAAAACCAGTGGAGATGGTACGGTCGGATCACCGACGGTTCCGACGGCAGGAAGTCCCGGCCCAGGAGCCGGTAGATCAAGGCTTTTACCACACCGCCGTGGGCCACCGCCAGCAGGGTGGCGCCCGGCCACCGGCGGGCGGCGTCGGCCAGGGCGTCCCGGCACCGCTGGAACTGGGACCGTCGGTCCTCGCCCCCCGGCGGCCGGAATCTCCACCCCAGGGGCTCCTGCTGTTCGATTTCGCCGGGGAACGCCGACCGGATTTCCCGGACGGTCTTCCCGGCCCATCGCCCCCAGTCCATCTCCCGGAGGCGGGGCTCCGGGGTCACGGGCAACCGGAGGGATTCGTTCACGAGTTCAGCGGTCCGCCGGGTCCGGCCCAGGTCGCTGACCAGGATCCGGTCCCAGGACCACGCCGCCAACCGCTCTCCCCAGGACCGGGCCGCCGCTTCTCCGTCGGGCGTCAGGTCCGAATCCCCCTGCCCCTGGATCCGGAATTCCCGGTTCCACTCGGTCTGTGCATGGCGGATCACGCCGAAACAGGTTCTCACCCCATCATCCTTTCCCGAGCCGGATCAGACTCTTTTCCATTTCTCTGTAATTGTGTTGAATATCGTGGCGCTCCCGGACGTGGCGCCGGGCCGCCGCGCCCATCTCCCGGCGGCGGGCCCCATCCGCCGCGAGGGTTTCCATCGCCGCCCCGAACCGCGCCATATCGAAGGGCGGCGTCAGCAGGCCGGTTTCGCCTGCCCGGACCACCTCGGGCACCCCGCCGTTATGAAACGCCACCACCGGCAGGCCGCAGGACTGGGCCTCCAGGTAGACCATCCCCAGGGATTCCCGGATCCCCGGAAAGACGAACAGGTCGCCGGCGCTGTAAAACCGGTGGAGCCGCTCCCGGGGTATTTTCCCCTCGAACCGGACCCGGCCCGGCAGCCGGGCCCGGGCCAGGGCCTCCAGCCGGGCCCGCTCCCGGCCGTCGCCGGCAATGACCAGCCGCAGGTCATGCCCCTTTTCCGCCAGCCGGCCGCAGGCCCGGAGGGTCCAGGCCAGCCCGTCGGTTTTCACCCCCGGCCGGAACATGGCCGCGGACAGGATCACCACCGAATCGCCCACGCCCCATTCCCGCCGCAGCGCCGCCCGGGCCGCCGGATCGAAAGGGAACTCTTCGGGCCGGATGCCCGGCGCCACATACTGAATCCGCTCTTCAGGCAACAACCGGCGCAGATTGGCCAGGTCGTCCCGCCGGTTCGTGAACACGCACCGGGCCGCCAGCAGCGCCCGGCGGTTGAGGTAAAACCCCGGCCACGACTCGGGCCGCTTGCGCCGCTTGGTGGAATAAATCCCCTGAAAAATCCCGTAGGGGATGCCGTGCCGCCGGCACAGGTCCGGCCCCAGCAGGTCCGGGGCCTTGTAGTAGGTGTGATAGGTCAACCAGAGATGGACCGGACGCCGGGACAACCATCGGTCGGCCCGCCGCCATTCCCGGATCAGCGCCGGCAGCCGCCACGGCCGCCAGTAGACCCACCGGGCCCGGAAATCGCTGACCGGAACGACCGAATGCCCCCGCGCTTGCAGAAAGTCTCTCAACCCGGTGGCGATGATCAGGTCGCCGGAAGGGTGGGGATGCCCCAGGGGTTTGAAGGGTGTATACAAGGCGATGCGCATCCCGCCGCCGCCCGGCGGCGCCTTTGCGCCTTTGTCCCTTTGCGCCTTTGTCCCTTTGTCCCTCACGTCACGTCACAAATGGCGCCAATGAATCTCCGCCAACTCCCCGATCAACGCCCGGTTGTCGAACCGCTCCGTCACCTCGGCCCGGGCCGCCGGGATGATCCGTTTCCGCAGCCCGGCATCCGTCAGGAGCCGCTCCATGGCGTCGGCCAGGGCCGCCGGATGTTGGGGGGCCACCAGCAGACCGGTTTCCCCGTCCTTCACCAGTTCCGGAATGGCCGAAATATGCGTGGAAACCACGGGAACCCCCATGGCCATGCTTTCGATGAGCACATTGGGGATCCCGTCCCGGTCGCCGTTGGGGGCCACCTCGCAGGCCAGCGCGAACAGATGGGATTGGCGGTAGTAATCCAGGACCTTTTCGTGGGCAAGGGTCCCGGCCCATGTGCAGACATCGGACAGGCCCAGGGACTGGATGAGGGACAGCACCGCCTCCCGGTCGTCCCCGTCACCGATGAGGGTGTGGTGCAGGCGGAGGCCGCGGTCCTTAAGAAGGCGGATGGCCCGATACAGCGTGGGAAGCCCCTTTTTGGTCGTCAACCGGGCCACCGTGAGGATCCGATACGGCTCCGTCGGTTCTCGGATGCCCGCTTCACCGGAGAACAGGGTCATGTCGATGCCGTGGTAGATCCGGTGGAGGGGCGTGTTGGCCTCCGGTGCAAGGGCCGAGAGGTGTTGCCGGTTGTACTCGGTGCAGGTGACGACGAATCGGGCCAGCCCGATCTTCTCGGCGATCTGGCGGGGGTCCTGGGTGTAGATGTCCTTGGCATGGGCCGTGAAACTGAAGGGCAGGCCCGACAGCCGGCTCGCGAACAGGGCCACCGACGTGGGGGAATGGGCGAAATGGGCATGGAACCGGACCACACCGCTGCCGGGCAGCAGTTTGTGGACGAGGTACCCCGCCTGGAACAGGTGCTTGAGGGTGGCCGATTTCCGGGTCCGCAGGAACCGGCGG
>CAYPCE010000149.1:0-8995 GCA_964409085.1 uncultured Desulfobacteraceae bacterium
CCCACGCCGTCGACCCGGCTCAGGGGTTCCACCAGATTGGAGGCGAGAAAATCGGAGATATCGTTCCGATCCATGGCGCCGTTTTCGGCGTAAAAGCCGATGATCAGGGCGTAACTGCCGCCGGATTTGCGGACCGACACCCCCCGCTGCTGCACGGCCGAGGGCAGCGCGGCTTCCGCCTGGGAGACCTTGTTCTGGGTCTGGACCTGGGCGATATCCGGGTCCGTGCCCGGCTCGAAGGTGAGGGTGACGCTGGCCCGCCCGGAGGAGGAGCTGGACGACTGGATATACCGGAGGTTGTCGATCCCGGTCAGGTTCTGTTCGATCACCTGGGTGACGGTGTTTTCCAGGGTCTGGGCCGACGCGCCGGGATAGGTGGCGGACACGACGACGGTGGGGGCGGCGATGGTCGGATACTGCTCCACCGGCAACAGGAAAAAGGAGAGGGCCCCCGCCCCCATGATGAAGAGCGCGATGACCCAGGCGAAAATCGGACGGTTGATGAAAAATCGGGAGAGCATTATTCGGCGCCGCTCCCTTCTTGGGAGGCGGCTGTTTCCGCCGGGTCCGGATTCGGCTCCGGTTCCGGGATTTCCTTGATGGGATCGGTTTTTTGGGGGTCCCCCCATGTGCTGTCCGGCGGCGGCGCCCGGTCGTCAAGGGTATCGGATGGGACCTCCTGCACGCCGGTGACCTCCGAGGCCGTCAGCTCGACGGGCTTGACCGACGCGCCTTCCCGCAGCATCATGGTTCCCTCCACGACCACCCGGTCGCCGGTTTCGAGGCCGTCCAGAACGACCCAGTTGTTCTGGTAAGGGGCGCCGGTCCGGATCCGGCGCTTTTCCACAGTGTTGTTTTCGCCGATCACCCAGACGGATTTGGCGCCGTCGGGCCCGATGGCGGCGCTTTTTTGGGGGACGACAATCGATTCCGTGTCCCCCGCCAGTTCCAGGGAGGCCCGGACGAACATCCCCGGCAGCAGGATGGTGGCGGGGTTGGGAAAGACCGAGCGGAGCCGGATGGTACCGGTCTGCTGATCGACGGAGAGATCGGTGGCGTCGAGGGCGCCGACATGGGGGTAGGTTTCCCCGCCATTGCCCATGAGCAGCACCACGTTGTATTCGGTTTCGGTTTTTCCATCCAGACGGTCCGCCATGATCCGTTCCTGTAACTGCCGGGCTTCGGCGGCCGACTGGGACAGGTCGACATAAACCGGATCGAGCTGGCGGATGGTGGCCAGGGCCGTCTCCTGCTGGGCGGTGACCAGGGCCCCTTCGGTGACGCCGGACGGTCCGATATAGCCGCTGATGGGGGCATAGACTTTGGTGTAATCGAGATTGATCTTTGCGGTTTTCACTTCGGCCTCGGCCAGCGCGACCGCGGCTTTGGCCTTTTCAAAACCGGCGACGGCCTCGTCGTATTCCTGGGCGCTCACCGCTTTGGCGCCGATCAACTTCCGGTACCGCCTGGCCAGGGAGGAGGCGGTCTGAAGCTCCGCTTTGGCGTTTTGCAGATTGGCCCTGGCCCGCTGGTGGTCGGCGTCGTACCGGGCGGGGTCGATCTGGTAGAGCTGCTGCCCCTCTTCGACAAAACTGCCCTCTTTGAACAACCGGGACTGGATGATGCCGCTCACCTGGGGCCGGATCTCGGCGGTCCGGTACGCTTTGACCCGGCCGGGAAGCTCGTTGGTCAGCGCGATCCGTTGCGGGCGCACCGTGATGTACCCGGCTTCGGGGGCGGGCCGGCCGGCTTTGGACCCCGGCCCGCCGCCGGTTTCGGCCTTGGGGTCCCGGCCGTCGCAGGCGCAAAGAAGGGCGATACACGAAAACAGCAACAAAACGGTTCGGCAAAGGTTCATGGTCATCCTGTAATGCTAAAACTTCGGTTTAGGGTCGGTCACGTTCTTTTTCAATATAGCACATTAACGCCGAATGCGGCCAACTGCCGATTTCCGGACTGCAAAATTCCGGTCCATCCGGGCATAAAATGTTGGCGTTCGACTCGAAGACGCCGAAAAGGTCCGGGAGCTTCGGATCCCGCTCCGGGAACCACCACGAATGCTGTAAATCCGCCATTTTGGGATGGATGGCGTCCGAAAGTTTGACGCGCTGGCGTATCGAGCCCAACGGGGTCGAGATCACGGCCCAGTCCCCTGTGGACAGCCCCAGCGCTTCGGCTGTTTCGGGATGAATCGTGACCAAAGGATCGGGCGCCTTTTGGCGGGCTTTTTCGATTTGCCGCTGTTCGGAGTGATACATCGGCATAAAGCGGCTTCCCGTAATGAGGATCAGCGGATAGTCCTCCGCCAGCTCCGGACTGCCCACCGGGCTCCATTTGGGCTCACGATATCGGGGAAGCGGATCCGCCCCCAGTTCTTCAAAAATCGAGGATTTCAGCTCGACTTTGCCGGAAGGGGTGCCGAATCCAAACCGTTCGTACCGGCGATATTCCATCCGGCCCAAAATGCCGTATTGTTCCACCAGTTGTTGAAAGGTCAGCCCCACCGGTTCCAGACAATGGTCATACACGTCTTCCACGGTTTCCCAGGGCCAGTATGCTTCCTGACCCAGCCGCAAACCCAGACCGCGGTAAAAGTGGTAACTGTTTCGCCGTTCGTCAATCGGCTCAATCCCCTGGGGGCAGGCCATGCAGAATCCGCTGGTCAGCCAGAGTTCCGGTTGTTCCACAGTGGAGGACGCGGGAAACACATAATCGGCCATCGCCGCGGATGGGGTCATGTAGTACTCCATCACCACATAAAGCTGAAGGGCCTGAAGGGCTCTAAACACCCGCTTCGTGTTGGGCAGGGCAAGAAGCGGATTGTTTGCCAGGGTGATGGCGGCGGTTACCGGATACGGTTTGCCGGTAATAACGGCGTCCATCACCTCTCTGGCATGGGCCAGGTTGGAGTGCCACGCCTCGGGTGGGGCCATGTATCCTTCCGGCAGCTTTTTGTTGGCGGCCGAGTTTCTTTCCCAGCCGGGGAAGCCGAAAAACGGATACAGGTCCGCGCCCAGTTGCTTGGCCCTTTGGCGCTCCGGAAGAACGTCATTCGCCTCTAAATACACGGCATCCCTGATTTTGCTCACCTCGCCGGCCAGACTGAAAACCTCACCGCCGGGGATCTCCAGGTTGCCGGTAATGGCCCGGAGAATCGCCCGGCCCCTCGCGCACTGGGTGGAATTGACCCCCTGTTTGTCCAGCCCCAACCCGAAAGGAATCACGGCCGGGCCGGCGGTTGCATACAGCTTTGCCGATTCAAGGATCAGATCGGCGGGAACCGATGTGATCCCGGAAACCGTCTCCGGGGTGTAGGATTCCACCGCGGTTTTGAGGTCTTCAAAACCGACCGTCCAGTTTTCGACAAAACCGTGGTCGTACAGATCGTTGGCGATGATCAGGCGGATCCAGCCCAGCATCAGGGCAAGGTCCGTGCCCGGGCGAATCTGCAACCACACATCCGCCATCTCCGCCTCTTTTGTTCTCCGGGGGTCGATGACGATCAGCCTGGCGCCGTTTTTTCGCGCTTTAACGATTTTCGGATACAGGCCAATGGGGTTTGATTTGGAAGCGTTGCAGCCCCACACCACGATGCATCGGGCGGCCAACACCTCGCTGCCCATGACCATGCCGCCGTAGGTGGCATACTCGGTCGCGTAACTGGGGCACATGCAAATGGTGTTGACGCCGCAGGTATTGGGAGATCCGAAAACATTGAAAAAGCGGCGGCAATCCCAGTGATACGTTCGCTTGGTCCCGTGGGTGAACGTCAGGGTTTCAGCGCCGTATGTATCCTTTAAACTTGATAATTTTTCAGCCACCTCGTCCATGGCCTGATCCCAGGTTATCCGCTGCCAACGGCCTTGCCCTCTTTCACCGGTTCTTTTTAACGGATAATTCAAGCGCTGCGGATGGTATATGTGGTCCAGCATCAACCGGCCGCGTTCGCAGATGGCGCCCCGGGTGATGGGGTGATCCGGATCGCCGGCGACGTTTACGACCTTGCCGTTTTCAATGTGCAGCAGGGTCCCGCATCGCGGATGGCAAAGACCGCAATAACTTCTTCGGATTTCCGTCATTCTCCCCTCCTGTTTTTATCCTGACAAAAGAAGGTTTCAATTGGCTCGAGCGTATGATAAATTCGACTGGAAGTCAATTTTAAATCGACCGTTGGTCGATAATATCGTTTACGCCCGATATCTCGCGACTTAGAGCCTATCCGAAAACCTTAGATTTTGGTTCCAGGCAAGGCCGCAGCGCTTTTTCAACCGCAGGAATAGCGCGACTATTTCGAGGATTGAAAAAGAGCGAGAACGCAGCATGGGGCCAAAAGATGAGGTTTTCGGCTAGGCTCTTAACAGGACAGGGAGAATACCATGAAACAGGCCGCTTCCGTTTCAAAACGGTCGGGCCGCAAGGCCCCTCATCGGATCGGCGCCCCGCCGGGACCCCGGAAAGCGGATCAGAGACGCGCAACCCTGATTGAAGCCGCCGGCAAGCTGTTCGTGGAAAAGGGCTACGAGGCCACGACGATGGACGAGATCGCCGCCGCCGCCCATTTCGCAAAGGGCACGCTGTACCATTACTTCGCGAACAAAGCCGAACTGCTTCAGGTGTTGCGGGAACGATTCGAAAAAGAGATCATGCGCCGCGTCCGGTCGCGTGCGGAAAGCTGTCCCGCCGATGATTGGCGCGGGCGCCTCAGCGCCTGGATCGATGCGGCCGTCAACGGCTACTTCGAAATGATCGAACTCCATGACGTCGTGATCTACGGCTCGGGAATGCCGTTTCGGCACGCAATGGCCGATGCCGAAATCACCCGATATCTGACAACGTTGATCCGTGATGGCGCAAAGGCAGGGGCTTGGCAGGTGAATGATGAACGCTGGACCGCGGTGGTGATGTTTTACGCCTTTCGCGGCGGTTGCGATGAGGCCATTATGGGGACGCAGCGCCCTGAAGATGTGCCGGAAAAACTCAACGATCTGTTTCTGAGAATTTTGGGGGTGTCTGATTGAAGGAACAGGCGCAAACGCAATGGAATGCCGATCATTTCGGATGCATCGATAATAGCGCTTCTGTCGGTGCAATCAAAACGCCTGCGAAAGCCGCATTCCGCCTCTCGGAATCATCTTGCCCGAGGCGATCAACCCCATCGCCTTACGGGAGAATGCCTTTCTCAATTTTTATCGTACCGGACATTCCTTTTATATGCTCGCTTCCCGATACGGCATGCCCCAGCTCATACAGACCCGAAGCAGAGCCGAACTTTTTGTAGAACATCACCACATCCCCCCAGGGTGCATAATAAGCCAGGGTTCCGGCCTTGGCATCCGCTTTCGGTGTCTCAGCGGTGTTCAGTTTCTTTGGCGGATAGAAAATCTTTTCATTGTCGCCGTAGTCCTCCACTTCGATGCTCAAAGGCAGTTGGGCGTACAACTCTCTGGCGGCCGTACTGTTGTTGAGTTGGAACACGGTGGTTTTGCCGTCTGCCGTGACGCTTATCGCCATGGCGGTGGGGTCCTCGGATGCATTGGTTTCCTTTTTCTCAATCGTTGCGTTGCCTGACATTTTGGCGATCTCCTCGATTCCGGTTACGTTGACGCCCATGCGGTGCATTTTGTCGCCGGCATGGAAGTCCTTGTAGAGCATGAACACATCCCCCCAGGGCGCATAGTAACTCAGTTCACCTTTTTTACCGTCATGGTATGCCTCCCGGGCGGTTACATTGAGTTTTTCAGGCGGATAGAACATCCACTGGGCATCGCGAAAATTTTTTAAATCCAGCTTCAGCGGCAGTTGGTCGTACAATTCCTTTGCGGCCCCTGTGTCATAAAGCCGGAAGGTGGCGGTGTGGCCCTTGGCGGTGATCTTGACCTGCATATCCGAAAGGGGCAGACCGTTATCTTTTTGCTTACTTGGTTTTTCGTCAGAGGCTGTAGAGACGTTCCCTTCCATGTTTATTCCCACAGCGAGCGTACAAATGATAGACCCAAAAATGAAAACAGATACTATACGGTTCATGGAATTCTTCTTTCTTGTCCAGGTCGAATGGCGCCAATCCATTCTTTTACATGGAATACCCGGGCTTTATGTATAGCTTATCGGATTTTTCCATGATTTCAGGTTCGTAAACCTTTTCCTTCCATTCCTGTGGTGAAATATCCTCGATGGCGACGGAGATGGAACCTCTACCGGCGCCGATGATGTCCATGACATCCTGCGTGATGGCTTCCGCCAGTTCGGATTTTTCTTTTTCCGATCTGCCGGGAAACATTTTCACCGATACGTGGGGCATGATGGCCTCCTTCAATTCTTGAGATTCCACAGCATTTGATGCACTGGCGTTGCATGGAACGCTGAAGTTGTACACGATAACCGACCCCATGACGGCGACGCTTTTTAGAAATCTGCGCCGGGATAACTGATCTTCCACCTTTTCGTCCTTTCTGCATTGGGCGAGGCGTATTTACACTGTATTACTAATCGTATTGCTCGTCGCTGACATGCTCCAGCCAGTCGACCGCCTTTCCATCGAGTTGTTCCTGGATGGCGATGTGCGTCATGGACGTTTCGGGCGACGCGCCGTGCCAATGTTTTTCGCCCGGCGGAAACCAGACCACATCGCCGGGACGAATTTCCTCGATCGGCCCGCCCTCGCGCTGCACCCTGCCGCATCCGGCCGTGATAATCAGGGTCTGTCCCAGCGGGTGGGTATGCCATGCCGTCCGGGCCCCCGGCTCGAAGGTAACGCTTGCGCCGCTCGCCCGGGCCGGATCGCTTGTTTGAAACAACGGATCAATGCGGACCGTACCGGTAAACCAATCGGCCGGTCCTTTATTTGACGGTTGTGTGCCGCCTCTTTTGATATCCATATCTCAATTCCTTTCTCCTATGGGGTGAAGGCTGTAAAGCCGTCTGGAGAATATTATTTCCTGTTATTCAGCACTTCGGTCAGGATCTTTTGGGCGCTTTCGGCTTCGGCATCGCCGACTTTGGTTCTAAGCACGGAAATGAAATCTTTCATCTGGGCTTCGCTCAAACCGGTATTCATCGCCGCCCCAAGATGGAAACGGAGCTGCCCTTCCGTGCCGGTCATATTGGCAAGGGCGGAGATGGTGGCCAGTTCTCTGTCCTTGTGGCTGATCACGTCACGGACAAAAAGATCCGCAAACAGGTGTTCTTTCAAAAACCGATCAACGGCAGGCGAGAACAACTGCCACTTGGCGTTTGAGATATCCGTTTCCCGTCCGGCGAGCTTTGCCCGGACCTTTGCCCCGTATGCATCTTTGTCAAAATCGGACGGGACGGGGCTGGCCTCTTCCCCCTGAACATCCTCGATGCCCTTTTCTTTCCGATCGTCCATCACTTTCATAAAGGCGGAGAGGGCGTTCAGGCTGCGGGGGAATCCCGTATAGGCATACAGGTGGACCAGGACTTCTTTGATTTCATTGACGGTCAGGCCGCTTTCCAGCCCTTTGGTCAATGCCGGTTTAAGCCGGTCCATATCCCCGCTGGCGGTAAAGGCCGCGATGGGGATGATGCCTTGCTGCCTTTGGCTCAATGCGTGAAGTTTTTCCATATCATTTTCCTTCAAATCGCGTTTTCCAAAATATTGTTCATCCGTGACCTTTTCCTTCCAGATGACGTTTTCGCCGTCGAGGACGCCGGTTAAAACCAGGTGCGTCATGGGGGAATCCGGCGTGGCGCCGTGCCAGTGATCGATGTCGGGCGGGCACCAGATAGCGTCGCCGGTCTTGAACGTAATGATGTTTCCATCCCGGGTTCCGGTCAGGCCGACGCCTTTCGTCACGACCATATGTTGCCCGGCGGGGTGGAGATGCCACGCGGTTCGTGCGCCGGGCTGAAACGTAACATAGGCCCCTGAGTAATGAGCGGTTTCATTGGATGGAAACACCATATCCACCTGGACGTCGACGGTAAACAGGTTGTTCGGCCCTTTGAAGGACTTCTGGGTCCCGGCCCGGAAAACTTCCTGTGAATCCTTGCCGGCGCCGGCATACGCGGCGGTTGCGAAAAAAGTCAGAATAATTGCAAGCAGTGTCAAATTTTTCATGGTCCCATCTCCTCTGGTTATGAGATTCATTATTATTGATATACGGGGAACACGCTGGCCTCGCCATAGTCCTTGATGCGTTCCATGTTTTTCAGCCGTTTCATATCCGCTTCAGAGATAACGAAATCCACCTCCGCATTGTTTCTCATATGGTCCGGGTTCGCGGTCTTGGGCAAGGGCAGAAGGCCAAGCTGCAAGGTGTAACGAATACACAACTGGGGCACGGAAACATTATATTTTCCCGCCACTTCAATGATTTCGGCGTTCTTCAATATTTCCCCATGTCCAAACGGCGAATAGGCTTCTACAAGCATGCCCTTGTCCCGCGAATAGTGAATCAGTTCTTCCGGCGTGTTGCGGATATGCGCCAGAATCTGGTTGACCATGGGGTTGACGGAGCAGGATTCAAGGATGTTGTCGATGTCCGCCTTTTCAAAATTGGATAGACCGATGACACGAAGTTTCCCGGCTTTATAGGCTTCTTCAAGCGCCCTCCATGCTTCCCGGTTTCCTTCGAAGTAAGGATCTTGTCCACGGAATTCCGCCCACGGCTGCGGGCTGTGGATGATCATCATATCAATATAATCGAGTCCCATTGTTGTAAGCGACGCATCGATCGATGCAACCGCCTCTTTATAGGACGTTACTTCCGCTGCGAGTTTTGTGGTCACGAAGAGATCCTCTCTGTTCACCCCACAAGCTCTAACGCCTTCTCCAACACCGCTTTCATTTTCGTACGCCTGCGCGGTATCGATATGCCGATAGCCGATTTTTACGGCATCCTTTACGGCCTGTCCGGCATTTTCATCCGGTATAAACCAGGTTCCAAGCCCCAGTTTCGGGATCTCAATTCCATTGGTCAGGAGGATTCTCGGATATAAAACTACCTGAAATTCAAGTATATTTAGAGTAGCTCCC
>CAYPCE010000150.1:0-8844 GCA_964409085.1 uncultured Desulfobacteraceae bacterium
ACGGCAACATGGAGGAGGGCAGCTTCCGGTGCGACGCCAACGTCTCCATCATGCCCAAGGGGGCGACGGTCTTCGGCACCCGGACGGAACTGAAGAACCTCAACTCCTTCAAACATGTGGAAAAGGCGATCCAGTACGAGATCCAGCGCCAGAAAGAGGTAATCGTCGACGGGGCCGACGTGGTCCAGGAAACCCGCCTGTGGAACCCCGGCCGGAACCTGACCACCTCCATGCGGGGCAAGGAGGAGGCCCACGACTACCGCTATTTCCCCGACCCGGACCTGCTGCCCCTGGTGATCGACGACGACTGGATCGCCGCCGTCCGGGCCGATCTGCCCGAACTGCCCGCCGAGAAGCGGGCCCGGTTCGAAAGCGAATACGGGCTGCCGGCCATGGACGCCGAGGTGTTGACCGCGAGCCGGGAACTGGCCGATTTCTTCGAAGCCTGCGTGAAGGCTTTTCCACAACCCAAATCCGTCAGCAACTGGGTCATGGGGCCGCTGCTGGGGCTGCTCAACGCCCGGAACCTGTCCGTCGAGGAGTCTCCCATCTCCGCCGGGCATCTGGCCGACCTGCTGAAACTGGTGGACGAAGGGACCATCAGCAACAAGATCGCCAAGACCGTCTTCGACGAGATGGCCGAATCCGGCAAGCCGCCCAAAACTATCGTCGAGGAAAAGGGGCTGGTACAGGTCTCCGACGCCGGGGCCCTGGAAGCCGAAGTGGATGCGGTGCTGGCGGCCAACCCCGACGAAGTGGCGGCCTACAAGGGGGGCAAGAAAAAACTAATGGGATTTTTTGTGGGACAGGTGATGAAGGCGACCCGGGGCAAGGCCAACCCCAAGCTGGTCAACGAGATCCTCGGCAAAAAGCTCGGCGGCTGACCCCGTGGACCCCGGTTTCACCGCCATCGACGCCCACGCCCACTGCGGCGTGGGGGACCGGTTTCCGCCCCAGGCTTTCGAGGACTACTTCGCACGGGTCGCCGGCAGCCCCATCAAATCGGTGGCGATGTTCCCGCCGGTTGCAGAGATCTACGACCGGTACGATCCGGATTTTGTGGACACCCCCGCCTGGCAGGAACGCCGGAAAGAGGCCAATAATTACCTGCTAACAATCGGCAACGACCGGCTCTCGGTCATCCCCTATTTCTTCATCTGGAACGATTTCGCCGTGGATCAGCTCGACCCCCGGCACCAGGGGATCAAATGGCACCGCCACGACGATGAACCGGTCTACCACTACGATGATCCCAAATGCGCGGCGGCCGTGGACGAAATCCGGCGGCGGAACCTGCCGGTGGTCCTAGAAGAGGAACTGGAGAACACCGTCCGGTTCGTTACCGAGATCGCCAGGGGCGTTCGAACCATCGTGCCCCATCTGGGATTGCTCAACGGCGGATACCGGGCGCTGGAACGGCGGGGAATATGGGAAATGGACGACGTTTGGGCCGATACTGCACTGGCCTCGCCGGTCGAGATCCGGGCCTATATCGATGCGTATGGGCCGGACCGGCTGCTGTTCGGGTCCGATTTTCCCTTCGGCGATCCGGTGGCGGAGTTGAACAAGGTGCTGGATCTTCCGTATGACGATGGCGTTAAGCGGTCGATTCTTCAGGATAATTTTCAACGGCTGCTGGCCGGCAACCGACCGCTTTCACTCTAGTTCGAACTTCGTTCAGGGCGGGTGGACTGTGTGGACAAGGTGGACGGAGTGGACGAAGGCAAACAGCCGTCTATCGACCCGATAGTTTTTCATCACCCGCCATTTCGCAAATGGCCCACGCTGCGCCAGTCCATGCCCAGCAGCCGGGCCGCTTCCCGGTCCACCGCATAGGGGTCGAACCCCGCCACCAGCTTTCCGACCGGCGGGTCGCAATGGCGGCCGCCCAGATGATAATCCGCCAGGCCTGTGGAAGCGTCCATGAGGGTCAGATCCGGTATCCGGTACCGGGTGAGGTCGGTGATCGACGCCTGCATCCGCCGGTGGAAGGCCGCTTTTTTCCAGGTACCCCCCTGTCCGCCGTAATGGGGTGGCGGGGCCAGGCCGATCATATTCTTGAGCGTGCCGGTGATGTCGGCCAGGGAGTGGGCTTTTAGCACCGGGACCGAGAGAAGAAAATGGGTAAAGGCGATCTCCGGCAGGTATATCTCGGGAAAGACCGTGCAATCCGGATCACTCATTTTTTTCAGCGGAGCAACATTTAAATCAACCAGTTCCAGACCGTGCCGGTCGGCCAAATCGGTGTATCCCAGAGAGGAAAACACCGCGTCGGTCTCCAGGGACGGCTCTCCGCACCCTTCGCCGATGACGATGCCGGCATCCGAACATCCTTTGACATACCGGATGATCGCTTCGCAGCATTCTGCCGGCGTGGTCACCGGATGCGGCGAGGCGTTGATCAGGTTGGGTTTGATCAGGATCTTCGCCTGCCGGGAGAGGACCTCGGCGGCCCCGACGGCGTCCAGGGCCTGGGGGACCGATTCGGTGTAGTTTTTGAAGTCAACGGCTGCAAAGGGGCCGGTCATCTGTACCTCCTGCCGGACACGGTTTTATAACATTCCGCGGACGAAAAACACCAGCGTCGCCAGGCTGTAAGCCAGCTTCAGGCCGATGCCCGCCAGGACCCCGATGAAGATGCCCCATCCCACGCGCATGGCGGCACCGCCCCGCTTGCCGGACATGTATTCGCCGATGAGGGCCCCGGCGAAGGCCCCGATGAAGATGCCCCAGGGCGGCACGAAGAACATCCCCACGAACATGCCGATGGCCGATCCCCAGAGCCCCTCCTTGGAGGCCCCGTACCGCCGGGCCCCGAAAAGGGGGATGATGCCGTCCACTGCGGTGACGAAGATCATGAGCCCGGCCATGATGAGGAGAAACCGGGTGCTGAAGGGGTCCCAGTCCCGGGCCCACGCCAGGATGATCAATCCGACGTAGCTGAGGGGCGGACCCGGCAGGACGGGGAGAACGCAGAAGATGATGCCGGCGACGATAAACGCCAGCCCGATCAGGATCCAGAGAACCAGAAGTGCCGTTTCCATGCGGTTTCTTTATCATAACCGAAGCCAAAACGCACTCTCAAAAACGCGTTTTGGTTGCATGGGTTTCAGGGCGAATGATATCCTTCGGTAAACAGACCATGAAAGGAGCGACGGATGACACAGAAAATCTTGATTGCGTTGGACGATTCCGAAAATGCCGTGCGGTCGGCGGAGCATGTGGCCCAATCTTTCACCAATGACAGCGAAGTAACGATTTTCAGCGTGCTGCCCGACACGGCGGCGTTGTGCGAATTGAACAGCCCTTCCCTCACCAAACTGTTTGAAGAACAGCAGGCGCAGTTCTGCTACATGGAAGACCAGAAAAAAGCGCTGATCCAGCAGGCCCAGAAACGCGCCCGGGACCTGCTGGTCGGGGAGGGCTTCTCGAAGGAGAATATCCATTTGAAGGCCGAAGCGAGAAAAAAAGGCGTGGCCCGGGACATCATCAACGAAGCCCAAAACGGCTACGATGTCGTGGTGTTGGGTCGCCGAGGGATCTCGGGAATCAAAGAGTTCTTCCTGGGCTCGGTCTCCCAGAAGGTGGTCCAGGGGGTCACGAACGCCTCGGTGATGGTGGTCAGTTAACGGTTCTTCGCCCCAGGCGCCCCCCTCGCCGAGGCACCGGTCCTCTATCCGGCCAAAAAACGCCCGGGAGGCGATGGACCGCCTCCCGGGCGTTTTCGATCGGAAACGACCCAAGGCCGGGGCGAGATCACCGGACCACCAGGTCGTTGTCAACCCAAGTGGCACCGCCCTCCCGGGCGTTTTCGGTGGCCGCCGCATACTCGGACCAGGAATCGACATGGCCGGTCAACGTGGCCGTGCCGTCCTCGACCTGGACGGTGATGTCCCCGCCGTCCACAAAGGGACTCCAGAAAAATTCACTCCGGATGTCCGATTCGATGGCCCCATCCGTTTTGAAGGTATAGCCCGGCTGGTATTCATACCAATCGTAGTCGTAGATGTACCAGTCGTCCACATAGGGATCATACAGATACGGATCATAGGATTCGCTGACCACCAGATTGTTGTCCACGGCCACCACGCCGTCGACCCGGGCCGCCACATCGTCGGCCTGGGCCTTATCGAAATAGGAGTCCACCGTGCCGTAGAGCCGTGCGATGCCGTTTTCCACGGCGACTGTTATATCGTACCGGTTGACGTAGGGGTCGAGGAGCAGGGCGTTCTCCACCTTGTCGGCCACTCGATCGCTGCCCGATTCTCCGGCCGGCCGGACCTTGATCCGGTTTTTCACCCGAAGCACGCCGACGGTGTTCCGCGCATCTCTGGCAGCGGCCCGCCTGGCCTTCAAGTCCTCCACGGCCCCTCGCAGGGTAACGATGCCCTCATCCACCGTCACATCGATGTTGTAAAATCCGACACGGGGATCGAACAGCAGGGCGTTCTGGACCGCCTCCCGGACCTCGGCGTCCGGTTTTTCGGCATATTTGCTGCCCCGCAGATCCTTGTCCCGGGCCCAGCGCTCCACCACGAGATCCTCGGCGGAAACGGTTTTCACGCCGCTGACCCAGGCGTCCACCATGGCCTGATTCTTTTCGGATGCGCTGCCCACCGTACCGGCAAGATCGACGGTCCCATTGTCGACCGTCACAGCGATGAGCATGTGGTCCACCAGGGCGTCCCATTTGAGGCGCTGGACGATGTCCTTGCGGATCTCCTTGTCGGGCCGATCCTTTTTGTAATCCACCGCAATGTCGTTGGTCAGCCCGGTGACGCCGCGGACGCCCTTGGCCACCTTCCCGGCCAGCATCCGCTCCGCGAGTGAATCGACTCTGCCGGAGAGGGCGACCGCATTGTCCTCGACTTCCACCGTCACCTCATAGGAGTCGGTGGCCGGGTCCGCCAGCAGGGCGGCCTTGACATCGTCCCGAATCTGGGCGTCGGAACGGATTATCGGCGGCACAACGGTGATGCTGTTGACCACCGAGACCACGCCCTTGACTGCGCTGGCGATGCGGGTGGACCGTTCCTTTGCCAGGAGATTGTTGGCGGTCCCCGTCAGGGTGACGATGCCGTCGTTCACGAAGACATCGAGGGTAACGCCAGTCACGCCCCCGTCGCTGAACAGTTCATCGGACACCGCGTCGGCGATCTCCTGGTCGGGCAAGTCCTCCTCCGCGGCCCATGCCGGGGCCAAGGCGGCCGTCGAAAAGACCAGGCACAGCGCCATCAGTACAATCACGCTTTTTAGCAATACGCTTTTCATCTGCCTCATGATCCGCCTCCTTTCCTTTTTCTAAAAGGTTCCGAGAATAGTTGTTTCTGATTTTAGGGAAAAGGGGGGACGATGTTGAATGGGGTCAAGACCCTAAATAATCAGAAACAATGGTGTAAAAAGGGATGCCGCTACCAGGTCGGTGGGATTTCCCACCGGTCGCCGACCATGGCGGCCCTCCTTTTTTTATGGCCCACGGTCATCTCGCCGGCGTCATCCAGCCGACCAGCCTCCGGCCCCGGAGAAGGCGATGGAGGCGTAGCTGACGCTCTCCCGGTCGTCCCCTGTGACGTCGCCGGAGGTGTAATAGGCCAAAAGCTTCCCCCGGGCCGATGGGGGCAGCATCTCCAGAAGGACGGCGATGGGATGGGCGCCGCAAATGGTGGCCCCGGTCTCCCGGACGTAATCGAGAAACCGGCCGCTGTCCCGGGCCATAATCGCCTCGATGGCGCCCATGTCGAGTTGCTCGATCCGGTTTTTGACATCGGTATCGTAGGGGACGTACCCGAACCGCGGCCCCTGGTGGGTGAAGTCGGACGACACCACCACCAGGTCCTCCTTTTGCAGAATCCCTTTGACCGTGTCGGCAATGGCGCCGTGATCCCCCGGCCCCAGTTGGCCGACCAGCAGAGGGACCAGTTGAAATCCCTCATCCAGACAGACCTGGAGAAACGGGAGCTGCACCTCCAGCGAATGCTCCCGGCTGTGGGCCTCGGGGACGGCCTTGAATTTGGGCTGTTTCATCAAATGGACGCAGGTTTCCGTATCCATTTTCACGGCCCCCAGCGGGGTTTCATAGGCGTCTGCATTGGCGATGGAAACCCCCTCGAAGGGGAAGGTATGGGCCGGCGCCAGAACGACGGCGCGCCGCACCCGCCCAGCGTCGATCGTTTTGAACCCGTAGGCTGCCGCCTGCCCCGAAAAGCCATAGCCCGCATGGGGGCTGATGAGGGACAGGAGGTCGCCTTGGGGTTTATCCGGGGTTGACTCGTCGAGATACCGGTCTATCTCTTTTTTCAGTGTTGCCGGGTCCGAATCGTAAAACATGCCGGCGACGGCCGCTTTTCGCATAACGGGCCTCCTCTCTTCCGTTTCGGTTTCGGGTCGCGTGGATTTCCCTACCAATAGTAGGGTCGGCCATAGAAATCGTACAGGCGCACCTCATAGGCCCGGTTGACCGGCGAGGCGGGGTCATATTCCGGGCTGTTTTTGACCTCGTCCCGGGTCACCTCCACGCCCACGGCCTTTTCGGCCCAGTCGACGAAATTGATCCAGTCGGGGGAAATCAGCACCTTGCGGCCGGGGAGCCAGTTGCGGGTGTCCACGATGATATACCGTATGGCCCACGGCGCCACCTCCACGATGAAATCCGCCACATGGCCGATCTCGCCGTCAACGGCGCGGATATGGTATCCTTCCACCTCGTCGGCGGACCGGAGGTTGCTTTCTTCGGGCTTGAGATCCTTGTCGGTCAGTCCTTCGAATTTCGTGTTGAAGAGGGGCTGGGGCGTGTCCAGCGAGCCCCACCGGCCGCCGGGAATCCAATAGGGGGTCCAGTCGTAGTGCCGGAACCATTCCATTTCGAACTGGCGCGACACCGGGGCGTGTTCCTCCAGCGGCGGGCTGCTCTCGATCTGTTCCGTTTTGAGCCCCACGGGCAGCCGCTTGAAATTCCAGTCGGGCGCGCCCAGGGAAATGGGGGAGATCAGGACCTTGCGTCCGGGCAGCCATTTGCCCGTATCGGCGACCATATACCGGACGGTCCACGAATCGTCCTCGAACAGAAAATCCTTGCACCGGCCGACTTCTCCGTCGGCGGCTTCCAACACATATCCTTTGAGTTCCTCCATACTTCTTAGCATGATGCGATCCTCCTAATGAAACTAAACAATATAGGCAATGACGATGGCGACGATCAAAACAAAGACGAACAGCCAGAAAAAGAATCCCAGCGTCGCCAGGGTGGCCGCCTCTTCCGGTGGCCGGACCGGCTCCGTGGTTTCGATCAGCCGCTCTTCCCGTTTGTCCTTTGGGGGCACGGCCGCCGCCAGCAACAGGGCCACCACGATGGCCACGAAGAGGAAGGGCAGCCAGTAGCCGCCCCAGAGCACCGGCCCGAAGGGCGTGATCCAGGCGCCGCCGGCCCACGTAAAGAGCAAGAGCACGATGAAAAAGAGGAAAAAGCTGTCCCACGGCCCCCGGCTGTCAAAAGCGGCGGCGAAAATGCCGGCGATGACCAGGGCGAAAATCAGTGCAAACATCAAATCGATAAAAAACATGCGGCCTCCTTTGCCGAGTGAATATGATAAAAACCATCACGTTAGCCCCGATGATATCGGCTTTGGAGGGAAGAATTAAATACCGTCAATCCCCCATCTCTCCCCCGCATATGCCCCATTTCCCATCCGTACCCCGCCCCCTTTGGGTCAAAAATGGTCGTAAGGACACATTGATCCCAACCCAGTTCATGGGGTAAGGTCGGGGAGAAATGGCGCCGTTGCGTGCTCTCTACCGTCAAAGAAAGGACATCGCCCCAATGGAGTCCATCCTCTACCTGCAACAGTTCCGCTCCCCCGAACTGGACCGGATCATCCTGGCCGTTTCCGCGCTGGGCGGCGCCGGCGCCTACCTGATCATCCTGTCGCTGATCTACTGGCTCGTGGACCGGCGGCGGGGTTGGGCCCTGGCCCTGGTCTTTCTGCTCTTCATGCAGGGCAACGCCATCGTCAAGGAAATGACGGTTCAGCCGCGCCCCTACCAGGCCGACGAACGGGTGGAGCTGGTGGGGCCGCCCCCCCTGAGCCACGGCTTCCCCAGCGGCCACGCCCAGTCCGCCGCCATGCTCTTCGGCGGGCTGGCGATCCTCTACCCCGGTTTTCTTTCAACGCTTCTCTGGGGCGGGTTGGCCGTGGTGATCGGCCTGACGCGGATATACCTGGGGGTCCACGATTTTCCGGACATTCTGGCGGGATGGGCCTTCGGCGGCCTGGGGGTGGCCATGATGGCCGCGCTGTTCCGTCTCCAGGCCCAAAAAGAGAACCTTCTGCAAGGATGGGACGTTCGATCCTTCTGGGCGATTCTCGGGCTGGGGCTGGTCCTCTGGCATCCGACGGCGGGCAGTCTCATGGCCGGGGCCGGGCTGGCCTCGGCCGCTCTCCTTGAGGGCGTGGAACGGAAAAAGATCGGCTTTTCAGACCCCAAAGGCCCCTTCAGCCGACTGGCCAGAGCCATCGTCGGCCTGCTGCCGCTCCTTTTGCTGATCCCCTTTTACGGCCATTTAGGGCCGGAGCCGGCCCTGTGGCTCCGGATCCAGTTCGTGCTGCTGGGATCGGTCTGGATGTTTCTGGGAGGGCCGTTACTGTTCAAATCGATGAATATTTAGGCTCGGGAACGATTTGTCCTTATTTGGGGATGCGAAGCGATCCCGCAGGGATTTTTTTGCCATAAGCGCTATTCAACTATGGTTAAAAATATAGTATAAGATCTGTTTTATTTCATGCAGTCACGATCGACGATGAGGATGGACATCATGATCGAAAAGGTGGTCAGTGTAAAAGACATGGA
>CAYPCE010000151.1:0-8832 GCA_964409085.1 uncultured Desulfobacteraceae bacterium
TGGACATATACCGGTAACGTGTAACGGCTTTGTCCCCTTGCGCCGCCCGAACGCCCTGTTTGATGAGTCTGCTCCGGTTGTCGTGCTCATGGAACAGGGTCAGGCCGTTTCGGTCCTGGAAGGTTTCGACATTCCCCATCGCGTCATAAGTGAACGTGGCTTTATTCCCCTCGCTGTCCGTGATGTCTTTAACAAAGCCGTTGTTGTCGTAGGAAAAAAACGTTTCGATTGGGGTTTTGCTGCTGCCAAGGGTGCTGGCTCTGGCCAAATCTCCTTTGTCATCATAAGTGAATTCAATTTCTTTACCCGTTTCATATTCAACATGCACCAGGTTCCCCGGACCATCATATCCGAAACGCGTCCGGTTGCCGCGGGGGCCGACGATGCTGGATAGCCGGCCGTCCTGATAATCATACCGGGTTTCGATTCGACGGCCGTCTTCCCGGCTGTCCTGGACGATTTCTTCCAGCCTGCCATCCGAATCATATGAATAGGTTGTTTGGGTCCCCTCGGGGTCGGTGAGCCGGGTCAGGTTCATCCGGTCATCGTATTCATACCGGGTTTCGAGGTTGAGCGTTTCATCCCCTTTGTCCAGAACGATCCGAACGGGATTTCCCCGGTCGTTGAAGACATATTCGTCTACGGCGCCGTTGGCCCGGGTCACGGTCGTCGTGTTGTCTTCTTCGGCATAGCGGAACATGACCGTCCGCCCGTGATTCGTCTGTTCTTCCACGCGGCCCGCCGTGTCATAGGCGTTCCGGATGATGTGGAGTCCTTCGGGATCCAACACTTCTGTCATTCGGGAGGTTCCGTTTTCATAGACGAACCGATAGGCGCCGGTATCGCCGGAAGCGGCATCGGAAAGCTCGGGCAATACGATATGGGTCAACCGGCCTCTGGTGTCGTATTCATAGGCCATTTCGTAATCGCCGGGTCCCGATATGCTTCTTAATCGGCCGCTGCTGTAGTACTCGAATTGGATGTTCCGGCTGTCCGAGTCCGATATGGAGGAGATGGTTTCCAGCTGATGCGTCCATGCAAGGAGCCCGGAATCCATGGTCATGAAAAAATCGGATGTTCCCTCAACCGACATGTTCGAATCGGTGGAAGCCGCGTAGCCCAGGCGCCAGCCGTTTCCGTTCCGGTCCTCGACGCGGATCAGTTTGCCGTCTTCGTCGAATTCGTATCGGTCGCCGGCTTGGGTGGCGCGCGTAAATGTGCCGTCTTCGTTTTCGGCGAGTGTGCCGGAAACACCGGGGGGGGGCGTATAATCCGAACCGGTTTCCGGCTTCCCGAATTCATGCTTTTGTCCGTCTCCGCCGACGAGCAACAGGTTTCCGTTTTCCAGTTTCAGCACCCGGACATCGACACTCAGGTGCCATCCGCGTCCCCATCGCCCCCGGATATTGCTGCCGCTCTTATAGGTGTGGGCGATGACCAGGTCGGGGCCGCGGCCCGGCAAAACGAGGTCGGACATGGACCAGATGAATTCCCCGGTGTGCAACGCCACGGAATCGTCGATCTTGCAGGCGTTTTGAGCGGGAGCGGCGGGGGGTTCCGGCGCTCCCCGCCGGGCGTTGACCGTCACCGTCCCGATGTTGGTGACGGCGGTTGCCGCCGAGAGCGTTCCAAAGAGCGCCATCAACGTGAATATCGCAATCATCGCGCCCATGCGGCTTTTCGTGTTCGACATGGTTTTTCTCCTTATTTGGCTGTTCCGACGTTCCTGGAGTTGATATGCTTATCGGGCCACTCGGCGGATGGGTGCCGCACCCGAATGGTCACGCTGCCTTTTCCCTTCCTTCCGGCATCGTCTTCGGCTAAAAATGAGATGGTGTAATCGCCCTCCGATACCCCTGTGTAGTTCCGTCTGAAAGTCGCGGGCAGCCAGCGGCGATGATAGGTATGGATCAGCTCACCGTCCCGATACAGCGATATGTCGTATCGTTTGGATGCGGAAGAGGCCGCCTCAGCGCCCAGCCGGAAGGTGCAGACGCCGTCGACGATATGGGCTGCCTCGGCATAGGCGTCGGTGTTCTCGACCAGTGCATCGACTTTCAGCAAAAAATCAAGCGCCAGCTGATGGTTGTCTCCGGATGCGCCCGCCGCCGACAGGCCGAGAAGGGCGATGAACAATCCTCTCAATGGTTTAGAATACCCCATGATATGCCGTTTGCTTTCAGTCCGTGCCCTTGTTGGTTAGCGGTATACGCGGACGATGATTTTCTGCCTCGCCATGGCGTCGTCATCGTCATTGTAGGCTGTTATCTCAACGGTGTAATCTTCCTGCCCGATGGCGTTGGCGGGCCAGACGATGGCGCCGTCGTCAACGCCAGCGGTCCCATTCCACCGGAAGGTATCACGTCCGGCGGACGGGGAGTCATCTTCCTTGTAAATCCGCCGGTTGCCACGGCTGTCGGATATGGCGATTTCCAGGCGTTGCACATCGGATCTCTCCAGCGTGTACCCGATGGTGCAGACGTCGCCGTAAGCCGGCGTCATGACATAAGGATCGGCGGTCACATTCGATATAACGCCGTCGTCGTCGGGCTGGTCGGTCTCCACGATCACGATGGCGTTTTCCGGCAAAAGGTCGCCCCTGGCCGAGAGTTGCACGGTACCGTCGGCCGCCACTTCTCCGGCTGTGTTGCGCCCGTTCCACATTTCCACGTGGTCGCCCGCTTCTCTCGGCGCGCTTTCAAGGGCGTACCCGTCCACGCCCTCGCCGCCGATGGTCACCCATGCGTTGGCGTCAATGGTGTATTCGATCCTGACCATGTCGCCGGCGTAGGGATTGAAGTCTTGTTTTTCCACGCCTTCGGAATCCACAATCGTTATATCCGGCGATCGGATCTCAACATCGCCCTGGGCGTAATCCAGGCCATAGACGCTGATTCTGCCGTCATCGGCTTCAGCCGTGATGACAAAGGTGTAGGCGCCGGGGTCCAACACCTTGCCCAGGGAGTCGCGGCCGTTCCAATCCATATCATGCCGGCCCGATGGCATGAACTCCTGTTCAACCAGACGGATGGCGGGTTCCCTTCCGAACCGCATTTCTCCGTCTTCGTCGAACCGCAAGGAGGTCTTGAAAAGATCGATGGTCACATCGGCGGCGTCGGCCAGGGTAAACGAAATTCGGCTTTCCTCTACCAGGGGGTTGATGAACACGGGAGTTGCCGTTGGTTGAGATTCCAAAAGGTCGTCATCCGTGAACACGTTGATTTCGTATGGCTTCTGAACCAATTCCCCTTCAGCATCCTCAACGACCATGAGGAAATCGTACCGCCCCATTTGATCGGCGGTGGGCGTCCAGGTGAATTCACCCGTCTCTCTGTCCAGCACCGCCCCTTCGGGAAGGTCGTTCTTCAGGTCGTCGTTTATGTCGAAGATGACGACATCATTCTGTTCCACGCCGACGATTGTGTAGGACAGCGGCAGGGCCGCTTCGGCCAGCGTTTCCTGGGAGATGCCCAGCATGAATGAGATCCGCTCGTTGGGCGCCACTGTCAACGGCGTATCGATCGTTTCGCCGCCGCCCTGGTGCCACTGGCCGGTTTCCTTTACGTTGACGTAATAGGCGCGACCGGGAAACACCTCGAAATTGTTGATGTCGGTTCCGGCCGGATGCCCGTCGTAGCCGTTTTTTACCCGGTCCCACCGCCAGACCGTATCGCAGTTGGGGATCTCATCGGCCAGTTTTTCCGCGGTGTCGATGTCGGTCCGGTAGAGCGGGACGGCGACAAAATTGATGTGGGTGCTGTCCGCCACGGCCGTGAGCGCGATGTTGGTGATGGCGGGCAGGGGAGCGCCTTCAAACACAATTTCCACTTCCGTGTCCACCGCCATTTCGACCAGAATGGGCTGGCCGGGAAGGATGCGGAAATTCTCCTCGTTGTCGGTGACATGCCGTTGATCCATGGCATTCCACTTCAGCACTGCTCGGCATATTTTTTGGTCGGATTCGTCCACGCCGATGGCGGAAATCAGATCGCCGGCCCTTTCAATGGGGACGGATTCACCGCCGTTCACCCTGACGGCGGCATTTCCCAATGGCACGGAAATCGCATTGAATCCTTCCACAAGCGTAAATTGTTTGGTTTCCGCTTCGGCCGTTTGAACGGAAAGGAACGCGGAAAAGACCAATATCAGAGATGCCGCCCAAAAGCGCCTGCGGCCGTGCCGGGTCGGTCGAATGGACAACAGGCCGCCGATGATCAGCAGGCCGGCCAGCGCCATGCCGTATCCTGTCGGGCCGCGTCCGGCGTCGCCGACCGTCCGGATAAAGCAACTGTTGGTTTCGCCGCTGTCGTTGTCTCCGCTATCCCCGTTTTCCCCGCTGTCGCCATCACCATCACCATCACCATCACCATCATCATCGTCATCCCCATCGTCGACGCCGCCGCCGGGCGGCACCACCAAATCGGTTTCCAGCTGTCGGCCATCCAGGGACAATGGGATGGTGGTCGATTGACTCTCGTCGGTGTTGCGGTTGGTGGCCTCAACGAACAAAACGTCGTCTTTGGCCCAGGGTGTTTCAAAATTCCCCACTTCGATCCGCCACTGGCCGTCCTTGTAACCGCAGCCCGGATCAAAGCCGGTTAAGACCTCATCGGGGCGCGAGGTAATGTACGCCTCTATCGCCACTTCATCGTTGTCGGGTACCGTGCCCTCACTGGTTTCAAGAGGGCCGTAGACAACATGGGGCGTGTTCAGGGCCTGGGCCGCAGGGGTCAGTCCGAAAACCACCAAAAGCATGAGGAGAGTTGAGCTGAACAACGTGCGCAAGGAATATCCGGTCATTGTTTTCTCTTTCTTTTAATTAGGTTAAATCAATTATTGTTTATACCCCGTAACATCGGAAAGGGGACGATGGACGTGACCATCGGAGACTCCCTCCGGGTCAGGCCAATGCCGCCGCCGCGGTTTCCGCCTCGCCGGGGCACACGCCGCAACGGGTGCAGCCCTCTGCGGAGCAGGGTGGTGTGACGCTGCCGGAGAGGGCCCGTTCGTATTCCCGCCACAAGTAATCCCGTGCCACCCCGTGATCGATGATCTCCCAGGGAAAGCATTCCGTTTCCGATCGGGGCCGGGTTGTATAGAAATCCGGCGGTACCGGTGACGCTTTGAGGGTTTGGGCCCAGTTCCCTCCGTTTAGGTGGGCCTCGATCAGCAGCCGGGCGACCCGCCGATCCCCCCGGGAAAGCAGGCCCTGGACATGGGCCGTGCGCGGCGACCCCGCGTTGATCCGGAGATTGGCCACGCCTTTGAGCCCCTTTTGGATGATGTCCATGCGGTGTTTGAGGGTCGTGACAGCGGCCATGGGGGCCCACTGAAAGGGCGTGACCGGTTTGGGCACAAACGGGTTAACACTCACCGTGATGCGCCCGATGCGTCCCCGGTCCCGGCTGGCGGCCAGGAACCGGTCTTTAACGGCCTTGCACAGGTCCACGATGGCCGCCACATCCGCATCGGTTTCGGTGGGAAGGCCGACCATGAAATAAAGCTTGAGATTGGGGATGCCCGCCGCCACCAGGGTTTCGGCGGCGTCCAGGATCTGGGCTTCCGTGAGCCCTTTGTTGATGACCCGCCGCATCCGCTGGGAGCCGCCGTCCGGTGCGATGGTGGCGGTTTTGACCCCGCTTTTCTTCAAGGTCGCCAGAAAATCGTCGGTCAGGGCGTCCGCCCGCAGGGAGCTGAAGGAAAAGCGCACCGCCGACGGACCGGACGACGCGCAGATCGTGCCGATCTCCGGAAAATCGGAGACCGCCGCTCCCACCAGGCCGATGTGTCGGGACAGGGCGGCCCCTTTTTCGATGCAGGACCGGACGGTGTCGGTGGACCGGAACCGGGGGGGGCGGTAGACATAGCCGGCGCTGCAGAACCGGCATCCGTGGGGGCATCCCCGGCCGACTTCGATGAGGTAGGCCGAATCGAAGGTCGTGTCCGGCGCCATCACCTCGCTGCAAGTGGGCATATCCGACAGATCCGCCACAAAGGGCCGGCGGACCGTTTCCGGAACGCCGGGGGACGCGGCAACGGCCTGAAGCCGGCCATCCGGGAAATAAGACGGGGTATAAAACCGCGGTGCGTAAAAGCCGGGGACCGTCCGGGCCAGTCGGGCCAGGAGGGACGGCCGGTCGAGGGTGCGGAGATCTGCGGCCAGCGCGTCGAAAAGCGGGGATAGACCGGGTTCGGCTTCTCCCAAAAGAAAGCCGTCCATGAAGGGGGCAATGGGTTCGGGATTGAGGGTGCAGGCGACGCCGCCGGCCATGACCAGGGGATGGGCCTCGGTCCGGTCATGGGAGAGCAGGGGCAGCCCTCCCTTCCGGAGGATGGCCAGCAGATAGAGATAATCGTTTTCAAAGGAGATGGAAAAAGCGATAACATCGGCATCTCTCAACCGACGACCGGTTTCCAACGTGATAATATCGCCGTTTTCGGGGAGGGGCGGGGCGGGAAGAAACGCCCGTTCACAGGCGACGCCATCCATCCGGTTGAGCAGCCCGTAAACCGTCTGAAACCCCAGATTGGCCATTCCCATGGGGTAGGCATTGGGATAGACCAGGGCCACCCGCAGAAACGGTCCGCCCTTTTTCCGGATGGCGCCGGTTTCGGCCTTACGCAGTGCGTCGTATGATCTGTCCGGTTTCCATGTCATAGCGTCAGTGGAGGGATGCCGGCGGGGCGGCGGTCCCTTCCGGTTCGTCTAGTCGGCTTTTCTCCTTAAAAAGGTCGGGATGTCCAGATCCTCGTTGTCGATTTCCATCCCCTGGGGGCCGCGGTAGGGCTTGTCGATGGCCTCTGCGGCCTCTTCGGCGGGTGCTTCTTTTTCCTTTTTTTTCTTTCGGAGAAAGGTGGGGGCGTCGTAATCTTCCGCCTGCGGTTCCGGTTTTGCCTCCCGGGGTTTCCGCTGGAACTTGGGCACCGGTTTGCGCCGCTCCGGCAGCACCGATTCGGGGCCCCCGCCAATGCCCGTGGCGATGACCGTCACCCGCATCTCGTCCCCGAGGTCGTCGTCGATGACCGCACCCCAGATGATTTCCGCCTCGCCGCCCACCTCGCTGTAGATCCGCTCGGAGGCTTCGGTCATTTCTTCCATGGTGAGGTCGGAGGCGGAGGTGATGTTCATGAGCACGCCCGTGGCGCCGGCGATGGAAAGGTCTTCCAGGAGCGGGTGAGAAATGGCCCGTTCGGCCGCTTCCACGGCCCGGTTTTCGCCGTGGGCCACGCCGATGCCCATGATGGCCATCCCCGCCTTGAGCATGGTGGTTTTGATGTCGGCGAAATCGAGGTTGACCAGACCGGGCATGAGGATCAGATCGGTGATCCCCTTGACCGAATGGAGCAGGATCTCATCGGCTTTCCGGAACATATCGATCATGGTGGCGTTCTTGGAGGCCAGCCCGCGGAGCCGGTCGTTGGGGATGGTGATGACCGTATCGGCGATCTCCTTGAGTTCTTCGATCCCCTCTTCGGCCTGACGGGATCGCTTGCGGCCTTCGAAAGAAAACGGTTTCGTCACCACCGCCACGGTGAGGGAACCGAGTTCCTTGCTGATCTCCGCGATGACCGGGGCCGCCCCGGTGCCGGTGCCGCCGCCGAAGCCCGCCGTAATGAAGACCATGTGGGAATCTTTCAGGGCGTTTCGGATCCCTTCGGCGCTCTCCTTGGCCGCCTCCCGGCCGATCTGGGGATTGGCCCCGGCCCCGAGCCCTTCGGTGAGCTTGTCACCGATCTGCAGTTTCTGGGGCGCCTTGGAAATGCCCAGGGCCTGGGCATCGGTGTTGGCCACGATGAAATTGACGCCCTGGAGATTGGAATCGATCATATTGTTGATGGCGTTGCCGCCCGCCCCGCCGATGCCGATCACTTTTATTTTTGCGGATTTTCCGTCATTCTCTGGATAGCTGAACATCGTACCCTACCTCCTGAAAAATTGACTGGCCTTTACGGATTTCAGATGCGGACAGCCTACCCGATTTTTCCCCATGGGTCAAATTATATTATCTCTTTGAACCAGCGCTTCATCCGGTTCATGACCCGGTTGAAAATGTTGGCGTCCCGGATGCGGAATTTGTTGGCGCTCTGGTTCCGGGCACCGTACATCACCAGGCCGACCCCGGTGGCGTACATGGGGTTGTTGACCACGTCCACCAGCCCGCCGATGCCCCGGGGTTTCCCCTGGCGGGTGGGCAGGTTGAAGATCGATTCCGCCACATCCGTTACCCCGTCCAGAAGGGCCGAACCGCCGGTGAGGACCAGTCCGGACGCCATGACATTCTCCATGCCGGCCCGGTAGATTTCCCGCTGGACCAGGGTGAAGATCTCTTCGATCCGGGGTTCCAGGATCTCGCCCAGGATCTGGCGGGAGAGCTTCCGTGGCTTGCGGCCCCCCATGCCCGGCACTTCGATCATTTCGTCGCTGCCGATGCTGCTGGAGATGCACGTTCCGTAGGTTTTTTTGATGTTTTCCGCCTCCGCCAGGGGGGCCCGGAGACCCACGGCGATGTCGTTGGTCATGTTGTTGCCGCCCAGGGCCAGGACGAAAGTGTGCTTGATGTTCTTATTGGAGAAGATGGCCAGGTCGGTGGTGCCGCCGCCGAGATCGACCAGCGCGGCGCCCAGTTCTTTCTCCTCGTCGGCCAGGACCGCCTCGCCCGATGCCAGGGATTCCAGGACAATGTCGCAGACATCGAGGCCGGCCCGGTTGGCGCACTTGACGATGTTGTGGGCCGAGGTGACGGCACCGGTGACGATGTGGACCTTGGCTTCCAGCCGGACCGCCGCCATGCCCACCGGGTCGAGGATCCCCGCCTGGTCGTCCACGATGAA
>CAYPCE010000152.1:0-8784 GCA_964409085.1 uncultured Desulfobacteraceae bacterium
TGGAGCGGATCTCCGCCGGCGCCATCGACCTGGGCGACGGCGACCCCATCGGCGTCTCCGGCCCCACCGAAGTCGGCACCGGCAAGCCCAAAGACCCCGACGCGCCCCTGTCCGACATCATCGAGGTCCTCAACGACCGCTTCGGCACGGATTTCACCGAAGAAGACCGCCTCTTTTTCGAGCAGATCAAGGAAAAAGCCTGCAACGACGAGCAGGTGATCCAGACCGCCACCGCCAACCCCCTGAACAAATTCGAACTCGGCATCCGGAGCCTCATCGAGTCCCTCATGATCCAGCGCCTGGAAGAAAACGACCGGATCGTATCACGATACATGGACGACAAGGATTTCCAGGATACCGTCTTCGGGCGACTGGCCCAGGAGATTTTCGAGACGATTCAGGAGAGGGAGGCGGAAGCGGGGTAGCCCCGTATGGTTTGGGTTTGGCTATTGACAAATATTGACAAAGCCAGACTCCCCCCCCTAATATAAATACTCCTTGAAACAGAGACCCGAAATCTCCATAATTGCTAAGGCATACTTTACGGGGAACCATGGCCCTTCAGATTGAATCTACAGTTTTCGAAAAAAGGCTACGTATGCGACCCCCATCGCTAGCGTTCAAATTTTCAGTCTACCGACCGAAGAGTACGATCTTAATCAACCCATAACGGTCATTCTCAAAATATACGATGACGAAGTCGTATCGTTGATTCCGGATCTGGTGCTTCATGGCGAGGGGGACAATGAAATCGAAGCCGTAAACGATTTGAAGATGCAGTTGCTCGATCTTCACGACGACCTCAATGAAATGGATGACGACCAACTCGGCGAAGAACCCAAGGCATGGAAAAGAACTCTCAATAAGCTGATAACATGGGATCTTCACCGGGCGGTCATTCGGTGGATCGGTCGGTTTACCCGGCAATCAGTGATGGCGGCGCTTCCTTTCTCTGCGCCGCCACCTGTTTTGCAAAGATGGGGCGGGGGTTGGACTATGGGTGAAAATGTTCGTCAATCGGCGCAATTCGGTCTTCAATCCGCATCCGCCTTCTCCAGACAAACCGCGTCGCTCTCCCCTTTCAAACAGGAGATGAACACGACCCGCCGGTTTTTCCGCCAGCACGCCTGCCGGCTTTCCCCGCTCCGGCAGGGGAGGTTCCGCCGTTCGCCCTTGCCGTCGATGCTCAAAACCGACGGGGAGACCCCTTTGTCCACCAGATATTCCCCCACCGCCCTGGCCCGTCTCATGGACAATTCGTCGTTGGCCGGCACCGGGCCGCGTTCGTCGGTGTGGCCCTGGATGATGAAGTGGATGTTTCCTGACGAGGCGTTGTTCATCACCTCCGCGATTGTGTCTAACTGGGCGGTCCAGTCCTCTTTGATGACGGCCTTTCCCGTATCGAACTCCACGGACGTATCGATTTTCGGTTTTCCGCCGAGACGTTTATTCTCACCGATCCTGGCGGCCACCTCCACGGCATCCACATAGCCGGTCTTTTCTTTGTACCGTTCCCGTTTCTCCGTATAGTCCTTCAGAACCTGGGAATACTCGTAGCGCAAATCGATATCATCTTCGATGATCCGGGTCCCGATGAAATAATACCGGGCGGCGTGGATGTCGTTTCCCAGGGCTGCGAAAACGTCGCCCGCATAGAGGGCTGAAGCAAAATCCTGTTCATTCAGTTCAAGGGCTTTCTGGAAATAGGCGATCGCCTCCCGGTGGCGGCCCCGTTCCTGATGGATGACCCCGAGGTATTGCCGGGGAACCCCCCAGTCCGGGCATTTTCTCGCGGCCCGTTCCAGGGCGGCTTCGATCCTGGCGTAATCCTTGTCCGGTTTTTCCCACAGCCCTTCGGCGATCTCCACATCCCGTTTTCCCGCCGGGCATTCAGCGGCCGATGGTTCCAGCGGCGTTGCCGCCGTCAGTGTAAAACAGATCAATAAAACAAAACATCGCTGCATGATTCGGCCCCTCCTTCCTGTCGTCTTATTGTCCCTGGTACATTCGTTGATAATCCGATCGCGCATAGTTCATGAACCGTTTCGTGCCCGCATACCAGTCGGTCCGCCGGTCCAACTGGGATAACAGGCTTTTGATGGTGTCGAGCGCCTGGTCGAAGTTGACCTGGGTCAGATACTCCTCATCCCCCATATCGCGAATCTTTGCCTTTTCGATCCGAAGAGGCCGGTTCGACGCGATGACTTTGACGATCTCCTCTCCCGGCACTTGGGTGATTTCAAGAAAAACATCATACCCGCAAATCCGCTTATCAGGCAGCAGCAGCTTCCCGCCCCGGGAAATCCGGTTGTCGGGCTGCAGTTCAAAGGGCAAATAGATGTTGAATTCACCGCCGGCATCGACGGACAATACGTAAACATAGGCATCGACATCGCTTTCGATGAGATAGGTGATTTCCTGACCACCGAAAAAATCGTTCCGATCGTAGTCCCGCCCCCGGTAAAGGGTCCGCAACGACAGGGGAAACCCTTTTTTTGATTCAATCTGTACCAGCAGATCCTTGAGATACTGATGGCGGATGCGCTTTGACAGCGCCTTTACCAGATCGGTTTTCCCCATGTAGGAAAAAACGTTCAACCGGTATCCGTTTTCGTTGACCAGGGAGACTTCCCGGGCGTTGCCGTCGATAGCGGCATAGAGGTTGTAGCCGCCGCCCTGATCGCCAAAATCGATGTCGGCATAGGGTCGCACCGAGGAGAAGTCGCCGGCATTGAGCTTCGCTCTCCCGCCTTCTTGCCGGATCAGTACCCGGGTCCGGTAATCGTCGATGTCCGGCAGTCGGGTCTCCAGGGTCGGCGCTTCCGCTGTGGCGCTTTCAGCGGTGTTCAAAAACGGCCCCAGCAGCCGCTCGGAATCGGTGTGGCGGTATAATTTCACGCGGCTGCCGCGATAGCGGGGTTGGATGGCGGGGGGCTGGGCGACATCCATCCGGTCTTTCATGAAGCTGTCGATGGTACGATACAGTTCGAGGTAAGAATTGGATTCCGGGGAGGCGGCGGCAATGTATTGAACGGCGTCCCTGAAGGCCCTGGTGAAACAGCCCTGCCATGCGCCGTTGAACTTTTTCTCCTTGGCTGGCCTGTCGCTCCGGGCCGCGTACAGGTAGATGTGCCCCTCCGGAATGCCGTCGCCGGATTCGATGGCGCCGGACGCCTTGGATTTGGACAGACGGCCGATGCCGCCGCCTCCGCGCCGAAGCCCCCGGTTGGGGGCAAAACGGGAGCGCGTGGCGTTGAACCTCGGGTCCATGGTCCGGAAGCCGGTGCCCGAATGGCAACTGTCCAGGACCGCGAACAGCTTTTTCCCCTCCAACGGCGCGAACCACGCCTTCAGATCGTCATCCCGGACGACGGTTTCGGGGATCAATTTCCCGTCGCCGTCGTATCGGGCGTCATAGGGCAGAATCACTTCGTCCCGGCCATCATCCCTTTCATCTCCATCGACATCCTCCACATAACTGCCGTGGCCGGCAAAAAAGAAAAACCGCTCATCAACCCCGGCGGCGCCGGCGAAATCGCGGACGGCCCTTTCAATGTTTTTCCGGGTGGCCTTCCGCCCGGTCAGCGTCACGATCTGGTCGGGCTTGTATCCCAGAAGGGGCAGGACCTCTTTCCGGATCAGATGCACATCGTTGATGGGTCCTTTCAGGTCCGGGAGATCCTTGGCCGAGTGCTGATAGTCGGAGACGCCGATCAGCAGGGCGTATTTTCCAGCGGCGCCGAACGCCGGTCCGGCGATGACCAGCAGCAGGAAAGCGTAAAGCAGGGTTTTTTTCATGGTGCATTCCCCTCTTTCGGATTTGGGTGTGTTAAAATTGATGCGGAACCCCGCCCCCTTGCCTCTAAGGGAAAGGGGACGGGAGGGTAGTCCTTAATGAATCCGAATCGTCACACTGGTTCCGGCCCATTCGCCGGGCCCCCATGCCTGATCTCCCGGATCGAATTCCAGGCCGCGCTCGGACTGTTTGCGGGCCATCAGTTCCATCAGGTTCATCTTCTGCGCGTCGGTCATCTGTTTGAACGGGGCGTTGTTTTCGCCGACGATGGCGTTCATCTCCGGCCACGGGGTTTTCGTCAGGATGGCGATGATCCGTTCCGTTCCCGGCTGGTCCGCGTAGAGTTCGAAATTGACCGGAACCCCCTTGACTTTGTCGGGGGGCGTCAGAACCGTCTGGTTCCGACGGACCCGGTTGGCCTCGCTTCCGCGGCCCATATAGGACCACTGGTTGGGAAAGAGCAGGTACATGTCCCCGGTGGCCTCGATGTAATCGAACAGGTAGAGATAGCCATCGTCGTTGGCGGTAAAGTGGAACCGAACGGGGTCACCGACGGTGAAGTCCGTTCCGGTCCGTCCGTTGGTGCTGGCACTCAGGGAGACGTCCACCGCCGGCGGATCGTTATGCGCCGCCTGGGCGATGGTTTGCCCTTCCGTGGCGTTGAAAATCTCGAAAAGGCTGGTCCCGGCCAGAGCCGGATTGCCTTCGATCTGGGGCGTTTGATAGTCGAGAAACCCATACTGCGACGTCAATGCGTCATAGGCCGTTTTGGCATCGGTGATGCAAGTGCCTTTCCCTTTCTGGTTAAACGCTTGCATGAGGCTGTAGGTCAAGGCGCCGTGCTTTTCCTCCGGGATTTCCTGGGCCTGTTCATGAGCAGCCGCGGCCGCTAAAAACACCATGAAGCTCTCGCCTCTGTCGATCTCTTCGGACATGGCATTGACCCTTGGGATGCTTTTGGGGATGTCCGCGTCTTTTCGGATCGTGCCGATACTCCGAAACCGCGGTTGCGCCTTGTGCAATGGAAGGGACCGCACCGGCCGGGTCGGGCCGCCGATGCCCCGGGTGGCGGTTCCCGAATGGCAGGAATCGAAAATCATGACGATCTTTCGCCCTTTCAAACCTACCAGCTTCTCCCCGATGTCGTCGTCGATGACCATGTTGCCTTTGCGCCGGGGGTCCTTTATCGACCGTGGGTCCGTGTCGTAGGGGCAGATGGTTTCGTCGTTGGGCTTTTTTTCGTCTTTATCGTTCTTTTCATCGCTGTTGTCATCCGCGATGTAATACCCATGGCCGGCGTAGTAGAAAAACACCTTGTCCGCCGGCTTCGTTTCGGCGGCCAGCCAGTCGAAGGCGTCCAGGATGCCCCGGCGGGTGGCCTCCCGGTCCCGGAGGTATCGGATCTCGCTGTCGGAAAAGCCGAGGTGGGTCTTGAGAATGTCCACAATGGCGTTCCCGTCGTTGATGCAGCCGCTCAGGTTGTTGAACCCGTCTTCTTTGTATTGCTCCACCGCGACCACCACCGCCCGTTTGGCGGCATGAATCGGCGGCGCAACGATCGGGCAGAGGATTAGGACCGATATTGCTGTTGCGAAAAGGTGTTTCATGGGGTGTCTCCTTTGTTGTTGGTTAAAACCTCCATTTTTTCCTCCCAGGGAAGGGAGCCGGGGAGTTATCGCACCGCCACCGGAAAATCCGGCACCGTGTCCGGCTTCGAAGTAGTCGGCGTCTGCTGGCCGTCCGTCAGTTTTTTGACCCGTTCCGAGAGGTACAGGTCCATTTCGTTGATGGAGATGTTGCCGTCCTTTGTATAGTCGGCGTTGCCGGAGAGGGCTTCCACCAAGGCTTTGGTGAAGGCGCCGTTGCCCCAGGCGGAATTTTCCAGGGAATATTGGTTGCCGGTGGACGAGGCGAAGACCACCACGCCATTTTCAGCGGCGGACAGGTCGTTGACCACGGCGATGATGTCGGCCGGTCCGGCGCGGCGGGTTCCCATGACGTTGCCGGAGTGGCAAGTGTCGATGAAGAACAGAACCTTGCCGGGCAGGCCCGAGGCCACGTCCTTGATCACGGCGTAGGGGACTCCAGTGCGGCGGAGGCGGTCGGGGTCGGCGTTTTTTGGGAGGAAGTAATAATCGCCGTCCCGGTCGTTGATACCGTGGCCGGCCAGGAAAATGGCGGCTACGTCGTTGTCTGTGGTTTCCCGCTCGATCCAGTCAAGGCCGTCGAGGACGTCGCTCTGTGCGGCGTTTTCATCGGTGACGAGGTGGACGACCACGTCCCGGTAGAGTTTGCCTTTCTGGCGCTGGAGGATGGCGGCGAAATCTTGGGCGTCTTTGGCCGGAAAGTCTAAACGCATCTCCGCCCGGTCGTATCGGGACACGCCCACGGCCAAGACGTAGAGATTGGGCCTGATCACGTATTCTTCCATTTGGGGCTTCCGGCCCTGCCATTTGAGTCGGGCGGTGGCCGGCTCGCTGCTGGCCAAGCGGTTTTCGGCGATCACGGCGATTTCGCAGTCTTTTTCGGGTAAAGTGACGGTGAAGGCCCCCGATTTGCCGGCTTTTTTGCGTTTCAAACCCCGCCTGCCGGGCAGGGGGCGACCGTCGATGAGAACCTTGACGGACGTGACTGGCTCGATGGAGGGGGAGCGGACCGAATACCGTATGGTGGTTTCGGTATCGGAAAAGGTCGCGCCGTCTTCCGGGGAAAGGAGTGTCACAACAGGCGGGAGCAGTTGCTGGATGTCGGCTTCCTGCCGACGGCGGCCGGCGTCGGCGTCGGCCAGGCGCAAGGCTTCGGCTTCGCTGTGGGTTTCCAGGACTTTGGAGACGACGTCGGGCCGGTATTTGACGGACCGGAATCGAGAAGCGGGGAAAAAGTCAGGGGTCTTGTCCCGGCCCCGGTTAACGTGCCAGCCGATCAACTCGTCCCCGCCGGCGGACGCGTCGTAATAGCCGGAGGGAGTCCACAGTACCCATCGTTTGCCGTCCTTGTGGGGAAACAGGGCCAGGAGTTCTTTGCCGTCGGTCATGCGATACCAGCGGATGGTGCCGTCACCAATGGCGGCCACGGCTGTTCTACCGTCGCCGGAGACGTTGACGCACCATGCAGGGGCGCCGGTGGGAACCTTCCAAATGCGGTCGCCGTTTTTGTCGTAGTGGCGGATGTAAAAATCGGTCCCCAGGATGAAGGATTGATGGTCGGGGGCGATGGCCAGGCTTCGGGAGTTTTCGTATTGATTTAGTTTCAGGGGGGCAGCGTTGAGTCTGGGGGTGAAAGTGTCTATCCCTCCGGTGATGAAGAGGTTGAGGGCTTGGGTGATGGGCGGATTGAAGTTGACGGGGCCGGGGTCGAGGGTGAGGTTTCGGTCTTGGGTGGAGAATATGGCGGGGCGTTTCCCTCCAAATTCAAAGAAAAAATAAATCGACCTCGCGTCATTGGACAGCAGCAGGTTTCTTCTGAAAATCTCTGCAAAAACCGCCAAATCCGCTGCCACAAAACGAACCCGCTTCCCATCCCTGTCCAGAACCCCCCAGGCCGGATCGCAAGCGCCATAGACCGTCCGCCAGTCGGAAAGGGAAAGGATATGCATGATGGTGTCCTGCGATCCGATCAGGTCCCGGTATGAACCCCGGCCGGCGTTGCCCCATTGGCGGATGGGGTAAATGTGGTACATGCCGTTTGCATACCGTTTTCCGCCCGCGAAAAGGCGCTGCCCGTCCGCTGACCAGGCGACGCTGTTCAAATACCCGTTGTACACGCCCGTAACGTCCGGTGAAAAGAGATGGGAAAGGTCTGCGCCGGAAAGGACATCCACCTTTTTGGCTCTAAAGTACCCAACCGCGACTCGTCCTCCGTCTGGGGAGAATACGGCGGAAAAGGGCAGGTTACCGCCAGGGCCTTTCTTTTTGGCGATTAGTCGGAAAGCGCGGTCGTACAGGCGGATGAAGCCGTCAAAGCAGGTGGTGACAAGCCGGCCGGTCGGGTCGAAATCGGCCCAATAGGAATGGAAACCGTAGTCGGCGTCCTTTACGGCCAATTGCCAGTTCGAGGTTGTGTAGATGCGAACGCCATTTTTTCCGCCAAGAGTTGCAGCAAGATAGCGACCATTTTCTGAAAAGGCGAGATGAGTGATCGAATTGGGCAGCCCCGAGATGCGGGCTTTAAGAATTCCGGAAGGAAGGGAGAAAAGGTAAATGGAATAAAGGCCCTTTGAATTAGTGCCGGTGTATTCGCCTGCAGCAACAGTATTGCCATCCGGGGAAACCGCCGTCCCGCAAATCTTGCGGTCGTTTGCCCGATTTATAGGTACCCGCAAAACCTTCCGAAGGTCGCCGGTTGCCAGGTCCCAGACTCGGACGGTATTATCGTTTGATCCCGTGACCAGGATGGTTTCCTTCCGGTCCACCCCAATGCGGGTGATTCTCGCAGTGTGCATGCCGGTTTCCACGCGCAGGATGGGATCTGTGGGCAGGTCGTCGGCATTGCAGATGGAAAACGTAAAGAGGCCGGCGAGCATGAGGAATGTGAGGGTTGTGGTGGGGAAGGTTTGTTTTTTTGGCTTCATCTTGATTTCCTTTCGTTTACCCCTTCCCCTGAGAGGAGAGGGAGAGAGTCGATTTCACAGCCCTTTGCCTACCGGTAACCCAACTTCATGCCTTAAAAATTTAGTTGTTGTAATACCATATAGTTGCGTCCATGGAAAGGCGCGTTTTGGCACTACGCTTCTTTTTTCGCCGCGCATCGGCCAATCCGATGGCGGCGCATTATATGATGGTTTTGCAGCCCCCCCGGGCTGGTGGCTGAGACCGAGCGCGTCATAGATCAGCTTGTGGCATTCCTCGGGCTTAGGCGCTTAAAAGCGCCTAAAACGCCCCTTACCTGCAGCTTGACAACCAAGCATATAACCGATAAAAATCAATGAACCACACGCCTGGGTGGCGGAACAGGTAGACGCAAGGGACTTAAAATCCCTTATGGCTGAG
>CAYPCE010000153.1:0-8781 GCA_964409085.1 uncultured Desulfobacteraceae bacterium
CCGGTCGAGGTTCCGTCGGACCCGATCCAGGATGCGGCGTGCGCGGTCGTCATCGTTTGAAAACCGCTTCTCCAGCAGCCCGAAGGAGGCCGACAGTACCGACACCGGCGTTTTCAGCTCGTGGGAGAGGTGGTGGATCACCCGTTCCTTGGCCCGGTTGAAGGTTTTGACCTCCTCGTAGGAATGCTTCAGTTCGTCGCCGATGCGGGCGTTTTCGATGGGCAACGCCACGGTGGCGGCGATGGTGGAGAGCATCTTGACGTCGGTGTCGTCGAAGACGCCGTTTTTTTTGTTCACCGCGCACAAGACGCCGATCATCCGTTCCGGTCCGGCGGTGGCGATCAGGGGCACGTCGAGCATGTTGTGGGTCGGATATCCGGACTGCTTGTCCACCTCCATGAAAAAATTCGGATCCGTTTTGGTGTCGTGGACGATGACCGGCGCCCGGTTCCGATAGACCTGGCCGGCCACGCCCTTGTCCGCCGGAAACCGGATTTCCTTGATCCGGCGCCCCGCCTCGGTGTCGTCGTAAACCGCCACATGAAAATAAAACTCGTTGGCCGCTTCGTCCAGCAGGATCACCGACGCGCCGCCCACGCCCAGGATCTCCCGGATCTCCCGGGCGACGTACCGCAGCAGCGGGTCCAGGCTCCGGTAGTGGGGCAGGGCCTGGGCGATGCGGAAAAGGGTTTCGTTGTTCCGCTCCATCCGCCGCTTTTCCGTCACATCCCGGGAGATCCCGCGGAAGCCGGTCTTCTTTCCCGACGGCCCGTAAATGAGGTTGGCCGATATCTCCAGAAACCGGACTTCGCCGTCTTTTCTGACGATCTCCCACATGATGTCGGTCACGCCGATTTCCGTCCGGAAGACGCGGTTGAGCTGGCGGAAGGCGTAGTCGGCGTTTTCGGCGTCCATGAAAGAGCGGTAGTTGCGGCCCCGGATCTCCCGGGGCTCGTGACCGAAGATCCGGCAAAGGGCGGTGTTGAAAAAGGTGAAATTGCCCTTCAGGTCGGTTTCGTAATAGCCGTCGGCCACATCCTCCAGGAGGACGCGGTACCGCTCGGGGTCGATGCAGACCTCGGGGACGGGTGTATCAGCGTGGTCGGTCATGGCCATTCGTCGTTTCCGGAAATTTCTATTCTACCATTTTTTCATGTGGTCGGGTAGGGGACGATCCACGTTTACTCCATATTGAACCGCACCATCTTGAACCGGCGGACGGTTTCTTCTCTGATGTTTTCCCCGATGCGGGCCATGAAGAGGTTTTCCGGGTGCATCATGATGTTGGGCTCGTTGGTCTGGAAGACCTGGAAACCGAAATGGGAAAAGAGCCGGATCATCATGTCGCGGTATTGGATGGCCGGCATCTCCTCCAGATCCCAGGTCCAGGAATAGCCGACCATGTAAAAGATTTTTTCTTCGGCCAGGGGATGATCGACCAGCATCCCCAGCAGCTTTCTGGCCAGGCCCCGTCCTCGCCAGGCGCGGCTCACCTCGATGACCACTACTTCCATCATGGTCTTTTCACCGACCCGCACCCACCGCTCGTCCGGGTCGGGGTAGGCCAGCATGGCGAACCCGATGATGGTTCCATGGGGCGAGAGGGCCAGCGCCACGGTCGCGTCGGGTTCGTGAGCTTTTTTCGCCAGGCTCTCCTTGTTGGAGATGATGGGGTCGTATTGGGAAAACCGCGAAAACGTTTCGTCGAATTCCAGGGCGCGGATCTTGTCGGGGTCGCGGAACGACCGGAGAACGACGGTCCCGTCTTCGGTTCCGTTCTCCCGGTTGGTCTGTAGGTGATCGGCCATGGGCGGGATTCAGAAGTCGCTCCATTCCTGCTGCAAGTCCTTGATCATGATCTGGTAGTCGTGGTAACGGCCTTCCTTGTTCTTGAGATAGTCCCGCAACACGGCCTCCCGGACAAACCCCATTTTCTGGAGCGCCCGGATGGCGCGGTCCTCCACGCCCACCACAAAATCGGCCCGAAGCTTCTCCATGCCCATCTCCATGGCGCGCTTGGTCAAATCGAAGAGCATCCAGGTGCCAAGCCCCTTGCCGCGGTATTCAGGGGCCACCATGAGCCGGAGGCGGGCCACGTGGCTGCGGCCGCCGTGGGGCCGCAGCAGCAGGGCCGCATGGCCGACGATGCGGTCTTCGCAGGTCGCCACGATGGAAAAGGATTTGCCTTTTTCATGGCTGGCGATCCATTTCTTGATGACATCCAGCGAACGGGGATCTTCTTTCAGAAACCAGTTGAATTCGAGTTGCATTTGTTCGTAGGCGCGGGCCAGTTCCGCGGCGTCGTCCGGGGCCACCGTCCGGAGGATCACCTCCTGGCAGTCCTTCAACACGACCTCTTTGGGATACCGTTTATGTTCCATGGATGCCCTTTCTTATGCATGCCGCGAGCGGTGGTTCGCTGATTCTTCTACAATCAAGCCCGATCCGTCCATCCCGCCGACCGCCGATGAAAGTCGTGTTGCCGATCGGTTTCAACGGTCCAGGAAGATCGGGGCTGGTCGATGGATCTTCGGGTCAGGCGCCGGTTTCGTTTTGACCTTGAGAGGCGCCGCTGCGGGCTGGATCGCCCGGCCGATGGTTCGGACGCCGGCGATCTGCTGGAGCCCCAGAATGGCGTCCAAGAGGTCGATGCGGTCATCTGCCAGAGGATTTGGGGCCTCGGCCGTAGGAGAAACGCCGCAAAGCACCTGAAGGATGGCGACCACGCCGCCGAGGTCGGCGAGTGGCGCGCCGCCTGAATATTCAGCCGTCAGCGTGATGCCGTCAAACTCTCTGTCGCTGGCCAGCAAGACAAACCAGGTTCCTTCCTGGGGACGGTCGACAGGCACCGTGTTGTCCAGAAACGAAGTATAATCGTAAATATCCTCGTAGGCATTTGGAAGAGCGCCCCGGCGGATGTAAAGATTGGCAAGGCCCGTGCCGCTACTGGTGGTGAATGTCAGCGTTTCACGATCCACCGGCACGTCGATGGCCATCACCGGCCACTGAGCCGCCGAACCCCCCAGGTCCGGTGCCGGGATCCCGTTGGACAGTTTCGTTATGACCGCGCCGATCAGAGAAACGCCGTCGCTTACCGTGTTGAAACGGATCAGGATGTACCAGGTCCCCGCCGCCGGCGCCGCTATGTCGATGCACTCGTCGGTGGCCGGTCCCTGGGACCGAACGTCGAACACCTCAGCGGTCGGCAGGTTGTCGCGCCGGGCATAGAGATCGCAGTCCCCCGTATCCGGCCCGCCAAACGTTTCCACTCTCAATCGTTGTCCTTCAGCGACCGTGGTGACAAAATATTCAAATTCGTCCGGGTTCGCCGGATTATAGGTGTAAACGTCCCCATTTGCCAATGGCGTCGGTTCTCGAAAATCGGTGCTGAGCTGTTCGATGGCGACGCTTTGGCCCATCACGCGGATGGCCCCGCTCCGGACGTTTTCGCCGGTGTGGGCCGATACCGTGTAGCCGATGCTGCCCGTTCCGGCGCCGGCTTTGTCGTCGGCGTCGATGACGGCCCATGGGACCGTAGAAAAGGCGGTCCATTCACAGGTTTCACTGGAGGGGGATACATCGATACGGCCGTTGCCGTTTCCGCTGGTGAAAAGTTCGCTGGAGGGGGAGAGGACGATTTCGCAGTGGGTGTAGGTCGCCATGAGGGCGGCGTCGGAATAGGGGGTGTATCCGTAGACAAGGATGTACCAGGTGCCGCTTTCGGGATTTTCCAGGACGATGTTCTCGGCCGTGCCGGCCAGCGTGGACGCCCCGTCGAACTGCGAAGGGGTCGGCAGACTGTCATGGCGCAAAAAGATGTCGCAGTCGCCGGCGCCGCTCCAGGTGTTGACGGCCAGACGCCGCTGGCCGTCGGGGACGTCGATGCGGTAATAGGCCTGACTGTCCATGTCGCCGGACAGCGGCTCCCGAGTGCCGCGGTTTTGCAGTTGGATGGCGTCGTCGGCTCCTTGTCCGAACTGGGTCACCGTCACCTGCTGGTTAGCGACGATGAGGAGGCCGTTCCGGGCCGTGGCCTCACCATTGGGATCGACGGTGAAGTCGACAAACCCATCGCCGGTGCCGGAGACCGTGTCCGGGTCATGTGTGATCCAGCTGGATTTTCCTTCCACATGCCAATCACAGGTCTGGAGGGTGGCATCGATGGTGATCCGGCCGCTGCCGCCGTCGGCCCCGAAGGTTTCGGGGGAAAGGGAGAGGTCGAAGCCGCACTCGGAATAGGTCGCCTGGAGAGTCAGTCCCGAATAATCGGTGTAGCCGTAGACGAGGATGAACCAGTCGCCGGCCTGGGGTGCGTCGATGTAAACATTTTCATTGCCGGTGACAAAAGCCGATTCGGCGTCGTAATCGTAGATGGTGGGCAGTTCGCCGTACCGGACGTACAGATCGACGTCGTCGCCGACATTGCTGGCCGCCACGGTCTCGGTCACGAGGCTCGCTGTGCCTTCCGGAACGGTGATCCTGTAATACGCGAGACTGCCTTCTTCGCCGGCGATGTCCGGAACCGGCTCTCCGGAGGTCAGGGGAATCGGATCGGCCCGGTCATAGCGCGCGGTCAGCTCAAGGTTGCTGAATCCTTCAAAGGCATAGACCATGATGTACCACATGCCGGCCGAAGGATCGCTGACCAACACCCCTTCGTCGCTGCCCACCAGATAGGGGGCGTAATCATAGTCCTCTAGGGTCGGTTCCTCGCCACGGCGGACGTATAGATCGGCGTCGCCGTCCCCTCGCATGGTCACGGTCAGACTCGTCTGGTCCGCCGGCACGTCGATGACGAAATACTGGGCGTTGTCCGGCGCCTCGTCGGGCAGATTGACGGCGACGCCGTTGGTCAGCTGGGTTGCGCTGCTCGTTGCCGCCCCGGCCTGGGTGATGGTCAGGGTCTGGTCGACGATGGTCAGGGCCCCCTCCCGTTCCGTGGACTGGAGGTTGGGCGAAACCGTGAAATCGATCTGGCCGTCCCCGGCGCCGCTGTTGCTGGACTCGATGGTGATCCAGTCGTGGGGATTGGAGGCGGACCAGGCGCAGTCCGTCCCGTCGACGTCCACGGCGACACTGCCGGACCCGCCGCCGGCGGTGAAGGAGAAACGGGCCGTGCCGAGGGCGTAGGTGCAGGGGGTCACGCCATAGGTGGCGACCACGGACACGTCGGAAAAATACTGTGTCGCGATAAGCCGGATGAACCAGGTCCCCGCCTGGGGATTGTCGATGACCACGGTCTCGTCATTGCCGCTCGTGGTGGACGATGCGTTGTACACGTCATCTTCAGGCGGCTGTCCGTATCGGACAAAGAGATCGCAGTTGCCGGTTCCGCCGGTGGTGTGGACCTGGAGGTCCGAAGCGTTGGAGGGAACGTCGATCTTGAAATAGAGGGACCCGTTTTTGTCCTGGACGAGGTCCCGGGCGTCCTCGCCGTTGGTGAGTGCGACCGGCGAGATCACGGGGGTGCCCGCCTGGGTTAAGGTGACGGTCTTACCGGCCGCCTGGATCGTTCCCTGGCGGGTGGTGTCGCCGGGGTTGGCTTCCACTGCGTACCGGAAGGAGCCGTCCCCTGTGCCCGTATCCCCCTGAGTGATGGCGATCCAGCTGTGGCTGGCCGACGCGGTCCATCCGCAGGTCGTGCCCGAGGCATCGATGGCGACGGTGCCCCCGGCGCCTTCGGCCGGAATGTCGGCCTCGGTCGGATCGACCGTGTAACGGCAGGCCGACGCCTGGGTGATGGTGTGGGTGACGCTGGCAGCCGCGTCTCCGACCGTTATTTGGCCGGTGCGAGGGACGATGTCCGGGTTGGAGAGGACTGTATAGGAGATCGTTCCGCCACCGGCTCCGCTCGACCCGTCGTCAATGGTGATCCAGCCGACATCTTTGGTCGCGGACCATCCGCACGTGGCGGCGGTCGATACCGTGACGCTTCCTTTACCCCCGTCGCTGGAAAAGGATCGGGCGTCTGAAGAGAGGGCGTAGTCGCAGGTCGTTGTGGTCTCCGGGGTGAAGAGAAGGGCCGTGCCGCCGGTGATGTCCGGGGCGTTGTATAGGTACTCCAGCCCCTGGGTGCGGCTCCCCTGGAGGCCCACCGTCGCGGAATTGCCGTGGTTGATCTCTTCGGCGCCGAAAATCAAATCCTGGTACCGGCAACGAACCCGCCCGTCGGAATATAGCAGGGCCTGGAACGTGACACCGCTGATGCCGCCGCCGTAGTGGTACACGTCCTTCCACTGGATCGTCAGATGCCGGTCGGCCCCGCTGCCGCTCACCCGGTAGAAGATGTCGCCCCCGGCGTCGGGGTCCAGATCGTCCCAGTAAACAGCGATGAATCGCTCTCCCCAATCAGTACTGCCGGGTACTGGTTCATTGATATAGGCTTTCTCCCCGTAATCCACATTTCTGAAATAGATGGTGCCGTTGTCGCTGACACCGAAACCGGAATAATCTTCGCCGTAAAATCTAAAGGTAAAACCGGGCTGGATAAATCCGTGTCCCTCATCGCCCACCTCGAGGCGGGTTCCGGTGGCGGCGATGTCTTCGAAGGTGTAGCTTTCTTCATGCACCGTATAGCCGGGATCGGACTGGATGCCGCCGGCCAGAAGGGAGCAGAAGTGGTAGAGGTCCACATGGCCGCCGCCGTACTCCTTCTGGAATTCCACCGAGAGCTTCCGGGCCGATTCGATCCAGGAACCGGACATGTCGGTGAAGTAGGCATCCAGGAATTCGTCCCACAGGGTATCGCCGGGAAACTGAATGGTGGTGCCGGTGTAGCCGATACTGTAGTCGTACTCGTTGAGGGGAAAATAGATGGCCAGCCCGTTGGCCCCGCGGTGGTTATCGCCGTGTTTTTCATGGATTACGGCCAGGTCGATCCGGTCCATGACCGACCGGGCCTCGGTGACTACGGCGGCCCGGTCGGTCTCCCAGCTGTTGCGGATGGCGTCGGCAAACTCTGAAATGCTCTCGGCCAGCGGCCCCGTTTTGGTCAGGTCGATGACCGACTGGGTGCGGTTCTGGGTGCCGGCGTCGTAGGAAGCATAATAGAGTTCCACGATGGCATAGCCCAGTTCGGCGCCGCTCCATTCGGGATGGTCGGTCAGGTAAGAGAGGATCGTGTCGTAGGGCCAGCCGTCACCCGGTTCCAGTTCTTCGGATGCCACCATGACCGACGGCCCGGCGTCCCGGAGTTCATAGGCGACCTCGACCATCCCCATGAGGCAGGCGTCGAAGCCGATGAGGTGGATGGGGTTGGCAGCGTTGAGGGCCTGCCGGATCTCCCGGTTGTAGAGCCTGTCGTGGCCGTTGGAGTCGTCGGAACAGACGGCCTTGAAGGCGGGGTCACGGGATAAGGTCCGTTTCTGCCAGCCGTTGCCGTGGTCCCACAGGATGACGGCGTACCGGTCGGCCGGGTAGTTGGCGGTTCCCCAGTTGATGAAATCCACGAGGGTGGCGGGGTCGCCCATATTGACTTCGCCCAGATCCTGAAGCGCCGTGGCGGCGGTGGGCGTCATGCCCTGGGTGACGCGGTAGCGCTTGCAGCCGGTCCAGTCGCCGTAGGCATCGGTGAATCCGGGGATGCGGTCCATCTGAACAAGGATGTGGACATCCTCGTTGCTCCCCACCGTCGCCATCTCCAGGAAATCGCCGATCCCGGCCGGTTCCAGGTTGTTGTCGGCATCCAGGTAGACCATGAAGGTCCATTTCGCCGCCGGGGCCGTGGAAGCCCCGAGCAGGATGGAAACCGTCAGCAGAATGCCGATCCTCGCCCACCGTGTCATATCGTTCCTCCTTTACATCGCGCCCGTTTTGCCCTTACGCGCTGTTGCTTGGCGTCAATGTAGCAGATTTTTCAACGGAATGCATCGGCTTTCTACGGCACTGTAGAGGGGTTGGACGGGCGGACGCCGCCGGAAGATGGGAGGTCGTGGCGGAGACGCGATCGCGTCTCCGCCACGTATTGGACGCGATGGGACCCGTACCGCTACTCCTTTGGCCGTTCGTCCAGAATCCGTTTGGCCTTGCCCTCGCTCCGGGCGATGAGCTTGGGCTCCACGAGCTGGATCCGGGCGGAGAGGCCGAGCATGCCCTTGATGTGTTTGGAGATCTTGGCTTCTACTTCGGCTTCTTTTTCGGGGCCGGCTTCGTAGATTTCGCGTTTGGCCTCGACGCGGATGGTGAGGTGGTCCAGGTACCCTTTTTTGCGGACCACCAGGACGTACTGGGGCTCCACCTCGTCGAAGTCCAGCAGCAGGGACTCGACCTGTGAGGGGAAGACGTTGACGCCGCTGATGATGAGCATGTCGTCGGTGCGGCCGTAGACCTTGTCCATCCGGACGAGGGTCCGGCCGCAGGCGCATTTTTCCTTCCGGAGCCGGGTGATGTCCTTGGTCCGGTAGCGGATCATGGGCATGGCCCGGCGCTGGAGGGAGGTGAAGATGAGTTCCCCTTTTTCTCCCGGAGGCACGGGTTCCAGTGTGTCGGGATCGACGATCTCGGCCAGGTAGAAATCTTCATTGACGTGGAGGCCGTCCTTGGCCTCGCAGTCGAAGGCCACGCCGGGGCCGCCCAGTTCGGTGAGTCCGTAGGCCTCCATGGCGTCGATGCCCATCCGGTCCTCGATCTCCTGGCGCATGGACTGGCTCCAGGGCTCGGCGCCGAAGACGCCCGCCCGGAGCGGCAGTTTTTTGACGTTGACGTTCATCTCTTCGGCCCGTTCGGCGATGGTGAGGGCGTAGGAAGGGGTGCTGGTGAGGACGTTGGTCTTGAAGTCCTGCA
>CAYPCE010000154.1:0-8718 GCA_964409085.1 uncultured Desulfobacteraceae bacterium
ACGATGGTCATGCGCTTTTTTTAACGGCCAGCAAGGATAACCGCTCTTTCAGCCTTTCGACCATCTGAATCATCGAAGCCCATTCCACAAAATCCATATGATCGCCTTCTTTGCCGGCCTGGAAGGCTCGGTTGAAATCTTCTGAGGATTTTCCATACTTTTTTTCGAAACCGGACAAATCGTTTTCCAATTCCAGAATCTGGCTTCGGCAGGTTTCCGCTTCATAATCGAAGAGCTTATCAAGGGTTTTTTCCATCACCTCACTGGCCTGCCCCTGACGATAGATTTCCGCCAGCCGTTCCAGTTTATGGGCTGTGGTTTGGGAAGATTTTTGGTCCATCATGGTGTTCCTACCTCAGTTCAAGCTTTACTCATTTTCATAACTCAAACCGCCAGATACCGCTCCTGAATATCTTTATTTTCCAAAAGTTCTTCCTTCGTCCCCTCAAACCTGACGATCCCCTTGTCGATGACGTATCCGCGATCCGCGACGGATAAGGCGAACCGAGCGTTCTGCTCCGACAGGAGGACGGGCATTTGGGATTTAAGGTCGAGGATGACCTCGCCTACGGATTCCACGATGACGGGGGCGAGACCTTCGCAGGGTTCATCCAAAAGCAGGAGGCGGGGGTTGCCGGCCAGGGCCCGGGCGATGGCGAGCATCTGCTGTTCGCCGCCGGAGAGGGCCCCGCCCTTGCGGTCCCGGAGATTGGCGAGAAGGGGGAAGGTGTCGTAGAGGCGAGAACGGTCCCAAGGGGAGAGGCCGGGCCGGGTCGGGAGTTCCGCCACCTCCAGGTTCTCCTCCACGGTGAGGTCGGGGAAGATGCGGCGGTCCTCGGGCACGAATCCGATGCCGCGGCGGACGGTTTCGTACACGGGTCGCTGGGTAATGGCCGTGCCGGCGAACCGGACCTCGCCGTTTGCCGGGGGCTGATATCCCATGATGCCCCGCAGGGTGGTGGTCTTACCCGCGCCGTTGCGGCCCAGCAGGCAGACAGTCTCCCCCGGTTTCACGGTCAGGCTGACACCCTGGAGCACATGACTGTCGCCGTAGTAGACGTGGATGTCGTTGACTTCAAGCATCCCATCAGGCATCCCCTCACGCATCCAATGATCCTCCCAGATAGGCCGCCTTCACCTCGGCGTTGCCTCGAATCTCATCGGCCGTCCCCTGGGCCAGCAATTGCCCCTGATGGAGGACGAAAATGTAGGAGGCCACCGAAAAGACGACTTTCATGTCGTGTTCGGTGAGGAAAAAGTGGGTGTCGGTGCTATCCGCCAGATCCTTGATGAGGCCGATCATCCGGTCGGTCTCCTCGGGCGTCATGCCGGCGGTGGGTTCATCGAGCATCACCAGCCGGGGCCGTCGCGCCAGGACGATGGCCATTTCCACCAGCCGCTTGTCGCCGTAGGCCAGGGCGTGGGCAGGCCGCCGCGCTTCGGAGAGGATGCCGACCCGGTCCAGAAGGTCTTCGGCTTCCGTAAACAGGGCCGTTTCCGTCTTGAGTTTTCCCCAGAACGCAAAGCCCTTGCGGTGATGCAGGACCAGGGGGACCAGCACGTTGTCGATGACCGTCAGGTCCGGAAAGATGTTGGTCACCTGGAAGGACCGGAGGAGCCCGCGCCGGGCCAGCCGGTGAGCGGGCATTCCGGTGATGTCGCCGCCGTCAAAAAAGACCCGGCCGGCGGAAGGCGGAAACCGTCCCGATACAGCATTGTAGAAGGTGGTTTTGCCGGCGCCATTGGGGCCGATGAGGGCCGCCAGCCCGCCCCGCGGGACCTCCAGGGAGACGTCCGAAAGGGCCGTGAACCGGCCGAAATGGCGGGTCAGCCCCGTCACCTTGAGAATGGGATGGCTCATGACGGCCCCCGTTTCCGGCGCCACAGGTAGAGCAGCGACCCCAGAATTCCCCGGGGGAAAAAGATCACCACGGGGATGAGGATGCCGCCCAGAAAGAGCATCCAGTTGTTGGTGTAGTGGGTGATGATCTGCTCCAGGATAAAGAAGACGGCGGCGCCGAAGGCCGGGCCGAAGAAGACCCCGGCCCCGCCCAGGATCGTCATGAGCACCGGATGGGCCGAAAAGCTCCAGTGCATGAAATCCGGGGTGGCCATGGTGTTGAACAGACAGAAGAGCCCGCCGGCCAGCCCGGCCAGTCCCCCCGCGATCACGAAGGCCGCCAGCCGCACCAGTCGGACGTTGGCCCCCACAAAGGACAGCCGCTCCTTGTTTTCCCGGACGGCGGTGAGCATCAACCCGAAGGGGGACCGGACGACCCGCCACAAAATGGCCGCGCCCAGGCAGACGACGGTCAAGACGAACAGGTACATGACCGTGGGTGAAAACAGGCTCCATTCGAGGGTGAACATCCGCAGGGGCGGCAGAGCGAAGACCGGCAGGCCGTCGCTGCCGCCGGTCAGCTCCCGCCAGTTGTGGGCGATGGTGAACAGCATCATGCCGAACCCGAGGGTCAGCATGGCGAAAAAGATCTCGTCCAGCCGGACACAGAGATACCCGATAATCAACGACACGAACGCCGCCGCGAAAATTCCGGCGATCAGCAACAGCCACAGAGAGCCGTGTCCCTGGCCGATGAGGAGCGCCACCGTGTAGGCTCCCACGCCGAAAAACCCGCCCTGCCCGAAGGAAAGCAGGCCGGTGTAGCCGAAGAGCAGGTTGAAGCTCATGGCAAAGAGCGCCATGATGAGGATTTCGGTGAGGATCATGGTCCAGTAGACGGGCAGGAAAAAGGGGCAGGCGGCCAGGACCGCCACCGCCCCGGCGACGGGGCCGACGGTTTTCAACAGGTCCTTCGCGCGGTCCGGCACGTCAGGCCTCCCGTCCGAAAAAGCCCCGGGGACGGACCAGCAGCACCGCCGCCAGCAGCAGGTATGGCAGGGCCATCTGGGCCCGGCCGGCGAAGACCGTCCCGAAAGATTCCAGCAACCCGAGGATCAGGGCCCCCACGAAGGCGCCGGGAAAGCTGCCCAACCCGCCCGAGACCACCACGATGAAACTCTCGATGATGATCCGTTCCCCCATGGAGGGCGCCACGCTCTGCTGGGGCGCGGCCAGGGCCCCGCCCAGGGCCGCCAGCCACGTGCCAAAGGCGAAGACGCCGGTAAACAGCAACGGAACGCGGATGCCGATCCCCTCGGCCATCTCCCGGTCCATGGCCGCCGCCCGGATGATCTTGCCCCAACGGGTGAACCGGAAAAATCCCCACAGCGACAATCCGATGACCGGGCCGAAAATCACCAGGAAGATCCGGTACACCGGATAGGTGTGGTCGAAGAGCGGAAACGACCCGGACAGGATCGCCGGCGCGTCCACCACATGGTACCCGGCCCCCCAGATCATCCGGACGGCGTCGTCGAGAACCAGCAGAATAGCGAAGGTCAAAAGCAATTGGAACGTGATGTCCCGGCCGTAGACGCCCCGCAGCAAAAACCGCTCGATGACTACGCCCAGCAGGGCCACCAGCAACGGTCCGAAAATCAGCCCGGCCCAGAAGGAGGGCATCACATGCATGATCTGCATGCAGAAATAGGCCCCCAGCATGAACAAGGATCCGTGGGCGAAGTTGAGGATGCCCAATACCCCGAACACGGTGGTGAGCCCCATGGAGATGAGGAACAGGAGCATGCCCCAGCTGAGGCCGTTCAGGAAGTTGACGACGAAGCTTTCCATGGGGTTACTTCATGTCGCAGCCCGTCTCCGATACCGTCGGCGTGATCTCCGCGCCTTCGTACACCTTCATGGGCTTCAACACCCGGATGTCGTAGTCGGGATCGGCCGCGGTCTGGCCCCAACAGGCCGGTGTGATGGCCTGGTGGTCATCTGGTCGGATGGTGATGGTCCCCACGGGGAGTTCCACGCTCAGGCCCTCCAGGGCTGAAACGATGGCTTCTTTGTCAACGGAATCGGCCTTGATGGCGGCGGCTTTATAGCTCTGAACCGCGCCGTAGGCCCCGTGGGCGTTGTAGGAAGGATAGGTGTTGTACCGATCGCGATACGCCTTGACGAACGCCTTGTTCAAGGCGGAATCATTGGCGTCGAACCAATAGCGGGTGCCCACCCAGACCCCTTCGGGCATGGTGTCGCCGAGCGCCGTGAGCACCTCGGTGGCCGCGCCCAGGGTGAGGAGCACCTCGAAGTCCCCGTTGAAAAATCCCATCTCCTTTCCCTGACGGACGAAGTCGATGAGGTTGCCGCCCCACAGTGAAATCAATACGCCGTCGGGCTTCTGGCCGATGATCTGGGTGATGTAGGAGCTGAAATCCGTGGTCTTGAAAGGCGGGAAGGCGACCTCCTTATCGGGGAAGAACTCGGCGTCCGGCTTCACATCCTTCAGGGATTTTTTGAAATATTCCCAGGACTGGTGGCCGAAGGCGTAATCCGGTCCTACGGTGGTCCATTTCCGGGCCCCGGTCTCGGCGGCGATGCGGGCCGCCGTGCCCACGTTCTGGGCCAGGTTGAGGGAGATCCGGAAGGTGTATTTGTTGCACACGCTGCCGGTGACATCGGGGGTGGCGGCATGGGTGATGATCAGCGGGGTCTTCATCTGGACCAGCGCCGGCACCACCGATTTGGCCACGCCGCTGGAGTCGAGGCCGATGAGGCAGTCGACCTTCTCCTGGAAGACCAGTTTCCGGATGGCCCGAAGCGCCACGTCCGGCTTGCCCGTGGAGTCTTCGAAATATCCCTCCACCGGCCGGCCAAGGATCCCGCCGGCATCGTTGATCTCCTCAATGGCCATTTCGGCCCCCTTTTTGGCGAACTGGCCGTAGGTGGCAAACGGGCCCGACATGATATAGACGAATCCCAGCTTGACGGGCGATTTGGCCAGCGCCGGGGGCGCTATGACGGCGACGGCCAGGACCGTAATCCACAGGATCGACATCAATCTTTTCATCTTTCCCTCCTCGGTGTTTGGGGTGACGATTCGCGAGGCGCCATCGATGGCCCCCGTCTCCTAAACGATGAATATCATAAAAAAGAATTATACCGGAAATCGGGCCGATGGTGAAGGAAAAGTTTTCCCTGTCCGCGCCATCTACATCGGCCCGGCGCTGGAAATACAAAGTGAACCCTATTGAAAACCGCCGGCGCTTCTGGTTGAATAGGGTCGTTTTAGGATCGGATGCCGCAATACTGCGGATACATACGACGGAGAGGAGAGACCCGTTATGAATTTCGGCAAACACCCCGGACAGCCGACGCCACCCGGCGCAGCCCAGCCGTCCAGCAACTGGTGGCGGGTGGCCCTGTTCATCCTGGCCTGGTTTCTGATCATCTATATGTTCCGGCCCTATGGGGGCCCCCAACCGGTGGAGCTGAGCTATACCGAATTCAAATCCAGTGTACGGCAGGGAGAAGTCGCCCTGGCAACCTTCCGGGGGCAGGAAATCACCGGCCGGCTCAAGAAAGGCGCCCAAGGAGACGATCAGGGGACCCCGCAAAGGGCGAGTAACGGGGACCGGGGATCGTCCGACGGAAAAGACGGGCCGTCCGGCGATGGGGCGGGCGGCACGCAGACGTCTTCCCAACCCCAGGGCCGCCCGTTTCACACGGTGATGCCCACCCTCGAAGACCCGGACCTGATGACGCTGCTGGAAAAAAACAATGTCATCATCCGGGCCGAGACCCAGGAAACCCCCTGGTTGGTACGCATCCTGGTATCGGTGCTCCCTTGGGTGCTCATCATCGGCTTTTTCATCTGGTCGAGCAAAAAATTTCAGGAGCGGATGGGCGGCGGACCCGGTGGCGGCATCTTCGGCTTCGGCAAATCCAAGGCCAAACTCTACGACAAATCCAACTCCGAGGTGACCTTCGAGGACGTGGCCGGCCTGTCCAACGCCAAAAAGGAACTCCAGGAGATCGTGGGGTTTCTCAAAGAGCCGGACCGATACCGGTCCCTGGGGGCGGAATTGCCCCGGGGTCTTTTGCTGGTCGGGCCGCCCGGCACCGGTAAGACCCTGATGGCCCGGGCGGTGGCCGGCGAGGCGGATGTCCAGTTTTTCAGCATCTCCGGGTCGGAATTCATCGAAATGTTCGTGGGGGTGGGCGCTTCCCGGGTCCGGGACATGTTCAAAGACGCCAAAAAAAGCGCGCCATCCATCATTTTCATCGACGAAATCGACTCCATCGGCCGGGAGCGGGGGTCCGGCGTGGGGGGCGGCCACGACGAGCGGGAGCAGACCCTCAACCAGATCCTCAACGAAATGGACGGGTTCGCGCCCCATGAATCGGTGGTGGTCATGGCGGCCACCAACCGGCCCGATGTCCTGGACGCGGCCCTGGTGCGGCCCGGCCGGTTCGACCGCCGGGTCACCCTCAATTTGCCCCGCAAAAAGGCCCGGAGAGAAATTCTGGACGTTCATGCAAAGGATGTGACCCTGAGCGAGGACGTCGACCTCTCTGTGGTCGCCGACCGGACGGCGGGCTTTTCCGGCGCGGATCTGGAAAACCTGGTCAACGAAGCGGCCCTGCTGGCGGCCCGGAAAGGCAAAGAACGGGTGGAACAGGACGATTTCAGCGCCGCCCGGGACAAGATCATCATGGGCATCGAGCGGGAGGACGTGATGAGCGACGAGGAAAAGGAACTCATCGCCTATCACGAGGCGGGTCACGCCATGATGGCCCGGTTGCTGCCCGGCGCCGATCCGCTGGGCAAGGTGACCATCATCCCCCGCGGCCAATCCCTGGGCGCCACCGAGCAGATCCCCGAAGAGAACCGGTATACCATGCGGCGGGATTACCTCCTGAAGCGGATCGCCATCCTGTTGGGGGGGCGGGCCGCCGAGCGGCTGATCTTCAGCGATGTGAGCACCGGCGCGGCCGACGATTTGAAAAAGGCCACCCAGATGGCCCGGCGCATGGTCTGCCAGTGGGGCATGAGCGAGAAACTCGGGGCCGCCACCTTCCGGCAGGGCGAACCCCACCCCTTTCTGGGCCGGGAGATCGCCGAACCCAAAGATTTCAGCGAACACACCGGCCGGATCATCGATGAAGAAGTCCAGCGCATCATCGCCGAGTGCGGGGCCACCGCCGAAGAGAACCTGTCCACCTGCCAGCATCAGCTCAGGGTCCTGGCCGAAGCGCTGCTGGAACACGAAACCCTGTCGGACAAGGAGATCGACGAGATTCTGGCGGAAAACGACGGCCAGGCGGCGTGTTTGCGGCCGGCGTAGCGAACAAAAACCATTGCCAAACATTCATCCCCAGGGCATGGCGGGCGATGTTGTCCGCGGTCTATGAACCCCTGCCTTCCCCGCCAGCCGCTACGATTTGTTCTGGCCGGCGATCCGCCCGCCGGAAAAACCATCCTGACCGGACTGCTGATCCGGGAGTTGTGGGTGCGGGCCGGTGGCCGGCGGGTGCTGATCATCTATGGATGAGTCACCGATCATTTCCGCAATGAGATGAACCGGACGGATCGGCTGGACGGCAAACGGAAGGGCGCCCAGTCCGGGGGCCATCTATCAACCCCTGAAGCGTCGGCCCAAACGGCTTGAAGACCGGCTGAATACGATGAAGACCGTCGCCCGGTGTCCCTGACTCGCCGAAACCCTGGCTGAATATACCGTCAAAAATACCATCGACCTGCCGGAGAACCTCGACGACATCGAGGAAGAACTCAGCGCCGAGGACTAAGAGCTGTATGCCGAGCAGGTATTGGATCAGGCCACGGCCGCCCGGACCATGCCGTAACTGAAAGCGGAAATCGCCATTGTATCGGATTTGGAAGAACAGGCCCGGTCCCTGGTCCGGTCCGGCGGGGACCGGTTAACCAAATTTTGGATGCTCAACCTTCGAATACCATGAACATTGGGTTGCGGGCAAAGCCCGCGTTGGAAGTGTCGCCATTCGTTGTCCGTCGATTTGTTTTGACAAAATGGACGCCCTTTTTTACAAGGGGGTATACAATGCAATCGCCCGATATTCTGAAAAAGCCCGCTCAACGGCTGCACGCGAAAGGACCTGCATGATATTCATATTACAAGCCAAAGCGGCGTTCATGTCCACTCCCGGACGGTGGATCGGGCGCCGCCGGACAAACCTTCGATGAACGCCCCCCAGCACAAAACCCGCACCGGCTTTTTCGCCCGCCACGAGACCTTCTGCCCCCGGTATGGGTGGCTTAAAAAAGGATATGACGGGGTGGCGGGTTTTTCGGATACCGGCAGGTCCGACATGCGGGACGGCGACCCCGGCATCTTCGACCGGGACGATGCCATTGAAATCCTGGGCGTTGGCAAGAACATGGTCCGGTCCATCCGGTTTTGGGGTCTGGCCTTCAATGTCATCGCCTCCGAAAAACATCCCGATGCCCCCAAAGTAAGCGGCCCGATGCAGCCGGCGCCCCTGGGCAAGGCGCTGCTGGCCGATGATGGGTGGGACCCGTATCTGGAAGATCCCGCCAGCCTGTGGCTGCTCCACTGGAACCTGTTCGTGCCGCCAGTGGTGGCCCCGGCGTGGTCCATCGCGGTCAACCAGTCCGCCGCCGGTGGTTTTTCCATGAAGGATCTGGCCCGGAAATTCGGCGAATACACGGCCGACATACCCGAGTTCAGCCGGCTGTCGTCATCCTCTTTTGAAAAAGATGCCTCCTGCTTTATCCGCATGTATGCGCCGCCCAAAGACGGCAAAGCCGACGAGATCGAATGCCCGTTTACCCACCTGGGCTTCCTGGTCCCCGCGGAAACCAAAGGTTC
>CAYPCE010000155.1:0-8657 GCA_964409085.1 uncultured Desulfobacteraceae bacterium
AGGCCGGCGGTGTTGCGGCAGATGACCTGCATCAGGGGCCAGTCCCGGGACCGGGCGATGGCGGATGCCTCCCGCTGAAGCGTGAACGCCTCCTGGTAGCGGGCCTGGTACCAGGCGTTGTTGGCCTGTTCAATGAGGATCTTCGCCCGAAGCCGCTCGCCGTCCGGCAGGCCTTCCGCCAGTTCCAGGGCCCCGGCGTAATGGCGCGCGGCTTCCGGAAAATTCCCCAGGAGGCGGTAGCACCGGCCCGCGTCCAGCAGGGCCTGGGCCGCGCCGTCGGGCTGATCCAGGTTCCGATAGATCTCCAGGGCCTTGTTGTAATGCCGGAGGGCCACCGCATACTGGCTCAGCCGGAGGTCCTGGATCCGGCCGATGTTGGTCTGCTGCCGGGCCATGAAGGCCCCTTTGCCCAGGGTCCGGCTCAGGGAGGCCGCGGATCGGAACTGGACCAGGGCCCGGTCGTATTCGGTGGCGTTTTCCAGGGCGATGCCCAGATTGGTCAGGGCTGCGGCCCGTTCCGGGGCCAGATCCAGGGCCGCCAGGGTCCCGGATGCCGTTTCCAGAAGCGGGACCGCCTCGGCGTAGTTTTCATCCTGGGCGTAGAGGATCCCCAGCCGCAGGGTGGCTTCGGCGTGTTCCCTGGAATCGGGCCGGGCCGCGGCCCACAGGTCGGTCAGGGCCCGGGCGTGCTCGATGGCTTTTTCCAGATTCTCGGCCCGGTAGGCGCTCTCCCGGCTCAGTTTATAGAGGGCGGGCAGGTACTTGGTGAACGCCTTGACCTCTTTGGCGATGCGGACGGCCCGCTCCAGGAGGGTCAGGGCCCGGCCCGGATGACCGGCGCCCAGGGCCGCCTTCCCTTCCTTGACATAGGCCGCGAACCGCCGCTTGCCGAAAGCCGCGGCTTCGGCCGGGGTCATCCCTTTATACCCGATAAGCCCCGCCTGCCGGGCGGAAACGGTTTCTTCCGCTGAAAGGACCGCCTCCAGGGCCCCGGCAGCCGAATCGGTCCGATACGCGGACAGGAACTCCCGCACGAGCGGGCGCCGGGCATCCGTATCGGCGGCCACCACAAGGGACGGCACCCCGAACAGGGCGACCAGGTGGGCGGTCAGATCTTCGGCCGGAGACGCCAGGTCGGAAAGAAAGGCCAGGGAGACATCGGGGGAATCGGACAGGACCGTCTCCAGCCGCCGCCGTTCGCCGGCTTCGGCCAGCACCCCGATGAACCGTTGGGGAGTCCGGCCGGCCCGGGTGGGGGCGGTGGCGAACAGATCGACGGGACGGGAGACCACCAGGGTGTGGTGGGGGGACCCGGATTCGTACCCCTCCGGCACCGGCTCCATCGGAGGAAGGGACCGGATGGCGCGGCGGAACGGTTTCCGGCTTGCGAGACACCGGGCGAGGTGGGTCCCGTTCAGGGCGGTCGTTACCCCCGGCAAGTTCCCGAGGGCGTCCGGGGCATCGGCGGCCACATAGTCCCCGGGACCGGGGGCCACGGCCCCGCCTTTTTTGCCGGTCAGGGATTCGGGCGTCAGGGTGAACACCACGGGCGGGGTGTCCGGGGCGGCCGGTCCGAAAACCCGGATCAACCGGCCGCCGGGCGGTAGCGTCGCCTGCACCGTCGCGGCGGTTGTCGGGGCCGGTCCGAACAGGGCGAGGATCCCCGGCGGTGCGCCGGGTTCCAGGCGGTTCATGGCCCGGCGGAATTTCCTGTGATAAGCGGTGACCAGTTCCTCGTGCCGGGCGGCCGCGTCCGCGGCCCCATCGCCCCCTGTGGCCGCGGCTTCGGCGGCCGATTCCGCCTCTGCGGCCAGTCCCAGGAGGATCAGGAGGGTCTCCGTCGTGGTCCCGTCCGGCGAAAACCGGAAGATCTCCGGCAGGTGTTCCGTTTTCGCTCCCACGGCCTCTGTCAGCAGGGCGGTTTCCTGCCGAAGGCGGTCCTCCAGGTACTGCCGGTTTTCCCCTTCGGCCGCGGCGGCCTCCGAACGCAGCGTTTGCACCCGTTCGATACGGGTCCGGAGTTTCATGGATCGCGCCTTGTCCTCCGGCGTGATCTCCCCCAGAAGGAGGGCCATGCGGTTGAACCGCTCCAGTTCCGAAATCGTCTCGGCCAGGTTGAAGGCCGCCTCGGGGCCGGCTTCCGACAACCGCCGGGCCACCAGCGGTTCAAAGGCCCGGATGATCTCCATGCGCTTGCAGCCCGCCGACAGCACGTCGACCTTCCGGAGGGCATCGAGAGCTTCCTCGAACCGGCCCAATCCCGCCAGGGCCCGCCACTCCAGTTGGGGCGACCGTCCCTGCCGGGAAAATTCCAGGGCCGATTCGAAATGGGCCTTCGCGGGACCGCCTTCACCCATGGCCAGGGCCGTCCGGGCCAGGTTGAGGTGGAGCCCGGCCCGGAGCGACGACTGGTTTCGATCGTCGGCGGGGTCCGTTTTTTCCAGGACCGCCAGGCCCTGGTGGAAGTGGAGGGCCGCGCCTTCCAGGCGGCGGAACCGCGCCACTTCTCCGGCGACCCCGTCCGCTCCGGAAGGGGCCATCCGCAGCCGGTGGACCCCCATCCGGTTGTGGTAGGCCGCCGCCACGGTGGGATCGCCGGGCACCGGATGACGGACCAGGAGATCGGTCACGCGGCGGTCGGTGGCGGCGAGGCCGCTGCGCATGGCCTCCGTGGCCGCCGGCCCCAGGTCCACCAGCACATGGGCCATATTGGCGGCGTTGAGGGCGGAACTGACCGGGTTGGCCATGGTCAGGGAGAGGTCGGCCGACCGGCGGAAATGGTCGAAGGCCGCCCCGTGCTCCTGACGGGCCTGGGCCAGGTGGCCGGCCCGGTGGTGGAGCAACGCCACGCCGTAGCGGTCCCGGTCCGGCACCTCGCCGTCGGGCGGATACTGGGAAAGCTGCCTGTTGAGGGCCTTTTCAGCCGGATCCAGCCGCCCCAGTTCGGTCTGGATGCGGTAAATGAAAGTTTCCGCCAGCCGGATCTCCTGATCGGCGGTGAACCCTTTGGCGGCGGCGGTGGCCCCGACATCGTCCAGGGAGACCTGGAGATCGAGGTTGAATAGCCCCTCCCCGTTCCGTTGGGCGGGCTCGGGAACGCCGTGTTCCTTGACATGTCGGATGACCGAACCGAAGTCTTTCAGGGCCTTTTCAAGAAGGTCTTCCCGCCCCTTCCCGGTGCGCTCGCCGGCCAGGAGATAGGCGTTGTAGGCGGCGGACCGCCGGTTCCGGGCGAGGTTCCGTTCGTTGCCCAGCCGCTCGTTGAGGTCGTAGACCTCCAAGAACAGGCCCATGGCCTTTTCGTGTTGGCCGGCCTCCTGGTACGCCAGCCCGAGGCGGTCCATCATCTCGGCCTTGAGGTCCACCAGCCGCTCGGAGAACCGGAGGGCCTCGGCGGTCCGGAGCATCCGGTTCTCCAGGTTTTCCCGGACATTCCGGCCGGTTTCGCCCAGGCGGTCCGACCCCTCGACCAGGGCGATCACCCGGGGGATGAGCGCCTCCTGGCGGGCCATGAGCGCGGTCATGCCCGTCTCATACCGGTCCCAGGCGTTGCCCGGCGGCGGGGTCACGTCGTCGGTGGTCAACCGGGTCAGTTCCCGGTTGATCTCCGACACCGCCCTGGCCAATTCCCCGGCCTCCGGCGGCGGGTTTTTGGATGTCAGCAGGGGATGGAGGATCCGGTCCAGGACGTAGCGGGTGATCCGGCCGAAGGCGTCCGAGGCGCTTTTGGGGGCCATCCGATCGTCGATGAGGGCCACGGCCTTCTCGAACGCCGCCAGGGTCTCCTCGGGGGCCCGGGCCTGGAAGGCGGCCGCCCCCAGCCGGCGATAGAACAGGATCTCCGTGGCCGGATCATCGAAGGGCTGGCCGGATTCCAGCCGTCGGGTGTAATAGAGAAACGCCGTTTCGTAGTGTTGCAGCAGAAAGGAGGCGTTGCCCATGTTGAGGAGCAGGTGGGCCGAATTGGCCGGATCCGTCCGGGAGTCGTTGAGAAAGAACGCTTTTTTATAGGATTCCAGGGCCAGTTCGAGCTGCCCCTTCTGGCCGTGGACGGTCTCCAGCACCTCGAAGACATACCCCAGGGTCTGATGGAAATACGGGACCCGGCCGTCCAGGGCGATGGCCTTCAGCAGGAGTTCCCGGGCCTCCAGAAGGGCCGCGTTCTCCTCCAGATAGGTCAAGGCCAGGGCCACGGCGTAAACCGCCGTCGGGTCGTTGGGGGTTCCGGCCATCCGGGACCGGTAATCGGGCAGCACCTTCCGGATATCTCCCATGGCCGCCGCGCACCGGATGTAGCCGCGATGGGCCGGGACGATGTCGGGGTCGTAATCGATGAGTTCCTTGAACTTGGACCGGGCCGAAGGGACCTCCCCCAGCCGAAAGAGGTATTCGCCGGCCGCCACCGACTTCCGGATGTAGCCGTTCCGGGCCAGCCGGTAGATGTCGTCGGCATAGGGACGGGAGGCGATTTCGGTTTCATAGAGCGAGAGGGCCTGGCTGAACCGCTCTTCCCGATACAGGATCTCGGCCAGGGAGAGGCGGGCCGCGGCCGTGCGCGGGGTGGGGTCCGGAAACGCCGTCAGAACTTCCCGGAAGGCGTTTTTGGCCATGGCCCACTGGTCGGCGGCGTAGTAGAGGTCGCCGATCCGGTTGAGGGCCCCGGCCGCCAGCAGGGGATGCTCCGCCTTGTTCCCGGCCGCGATCCCCCGCAGGCGCCTCACCTGTTCGTCCAGCGGCAGGTCCGCGTCCGTTTTCGCCACCCGGTCCAGGGCCCGGGTCACGGCCCTGTCGGCCCAGGGGCCGTCCGGGACGTCCGTCTCCATCACTTTCAGGTAGAGCGGATAGGACTGCTCGCCCAGTCCCGTCAGGGCGTAGGCGTCGGCTTTCAGCAACAGGGCTTCGGCCCGGAGGGACCGGTCGAGGGCCGGGTCCCGGATCACCCTGTCCAGCCGCGCCATGGCGGATCGGATGGCCGGCGCGCCGCCGTCCCCTGTCATGAGCAGCCGGGCCCCTTCCATCCCGGCCCGGGCCTCCACCTCGGGCAGGGGCGACCCGGCGGCAACGGCGGCCAGATCGGCCAATCCCGCCTTGAGGGACGCGGATGCGCCGCCCCGGTCCACTGCCGTTCGGGTCCGGACGGCGATCCGTGCGATGCGGGCCAGGTCCGCCGCGGGCGCCACGGCACCGTAGCGGGTTTCAACGATCCCGTAGGCGGCGAGGGCCGGATCCGTCATTCCTTCCGCTTCGTAGAGCTGACCCAAGCGGTAGGCGGCCCGGGCCGCGCCCTGTCCCTGTCCGGGAAAGTGCTGGAGCACCGCTGAAAACGCCAGGATGGCGAGATGGGGCTCCGGCGGGACCTTGCGGGTCAGTTCCTCCGCCAGCGAGAGCTGGGCGTCCGCGTCGGGTTGCCGGGGGATTTCGCCCGCCGCCGGCAGGGACCAGCAGTTGACCGTGCCCCCCTGAGTGGACAGGTAAAAGAGGCGATCCCCCACCGGCCGCGGCGAGAAGGCGGAAACCGACGCGGGCGTGGCCGGCAACGGGATGGGAAGGGCCGGGGGGGTCAGGTCCCGCCGGAAAATCTGGGCGTTGTCCCGGGGTGTGACCCGGCCGTCCCGATCCGTGTCCAGGGCGATCCGGGAGAAATAGAGGGCACCGCCGGCCGGGGACCAGGCCGGGGCAAAATCCATTTCCGGATCCCGGGTGAGGAAAGTGATCTCCCCGGAGGCGAGGTCTTGCAACCCGATGTCCCCGTCGGGATGGTGGCGGTAGGTGACAAAAGCGATCCGGTCTCCTGTGGGCGATACCGCCGGAAAGGCCCCGCCTTCCAGGACCGGCCGGGCGGGACCCCGTGACACCAGATCCATGGCCACGATCCGGCGCCGGGTCTCTCCCGGTTCAGCCCGGTGAAAATAGAGCGTGCGGCCGTCCGGGTCGAAGCAGGGGCCGCCGTCCTCGGTCTCCCGGCCGGTCAGCCGGACCGGTTCGGTTCCCTCCCCCGCCTTGAGGTCCAGGAGGTAGATGTCCCCTTTGACGTCGTGGCCGGACCCGGCATAGGCGACCCACCGTCCGTCGGGGGAGATGGCCGGGTCCGCCTTGGCCGACAGGTCGTCGGTGAGCCGGCGGGGCATCACGACCCGGCCGGGATCGGCGGACCGGAGCCACAGGTTCGCGCCCCCGCCGAACCCCTCCGCCGTGGTATAGACCAGCCATCGCCCGTCTGCGGAGACGGCGATGTGGCGGACCGGATCGGTTTCAGAGGTAATCCCCTCGGGCCGGTTGACCGGCAGCCGGGGGGGCGCGGTCCGTTTTTCAACGGCATACGGGGCATCGGGAAGGATGAACCCGGCGGCGATCGCCGCCAGGGTCAGAAACAGACGGGCCAGAAACGGGTGAATTCGACGCGACGTGTTCATAAAGACTCCTTGGGGCCGGTCTCGTCGGCCAGTGGGAAAAAGCCTTGTTGCCTTTTGACCCCGCCATGATATGGTAAATGCCGGCTGAAAACAAGAGGGGAAAACGGGGGAACGCCAAACCATGCCGCCTGAACAGCACGATGGTGGGAAACCAGTTGACGTACCGTCCCTCCGATTGTGCGCCCGCCCTTTCGGAGGTCTGCGACAAGGTCATGGAACCGGGGGAAAGCCCAACCGCCGGACGGCCGGAGCGGCGTGTCCCTTCTCCTGAAATCCATGGGTATCCTCTGGCTGCTGGCCGAGGGGCTGATCATGGTCTCCGTCCGGAAAGGGGTGTTGTCGCTGTCGGGCCGGGACCACCGGCAGCGGCCGTTTCTCGTCTTTTGCGCGGTTTCCTTCGTCTTTCTGGTGTTCCTGAGACTCGCCAAGGTGTTGGATATCGATGCGGTCCTGGGGCCGGGCGGCGTCATCCGGTTTCCGTACTACAACGGCTTTGTGTGGAATCTTTACTGCACCCTTTGGGTGATCATCGAAGGGGCCATCGTCATCTACATTCACCGAGTCTACCGGCTGATCAGCGCCGCCGGTTCCCATGGAAATGCGGACCGCCAAGCCGCGGCACGCGGGTGGGGACCGCCGGCCCTGGCACTGGTTGCCCTCACCGTTTTCATCGTCTACCACGCCTTCCTCGCCCATCTATCGGGGGCCGGCGCTCTCCAGCCGCCTGCCGTCTACAATGTCCTCCGTTTTTACATCAAGGTGTGCGGCGCCTTCTGGATCCTGTTCGAGTGGTATGCGGCGGTGACCGGGATCAAAGTGTTCCTGCTGTTGAAACGCTCCCGAAAGGGGTCTGTCCGTGTTGACTGATCTGTTCCTCTTCATCGGCACCCATTTTACGCGGGACGTCTACATGACCGCCACGCGAATCCAGGGGGTCCTGTGGAGTGTCTCGGATGTTCTCGTCATTTTCATCCTCCTGAAGATCATTGCCCTCACCAAAGGCGACCGCTGCCGGAAGCGGTTGTTCATCCAGCATCTGCTGCTCTGGATTTCCGCCGGGCTGGTCCCCGTCCTGCCCTTTATCCACGATCCGCGGGATTTTTTCATCCTGGAGAGCGGGATTTTCGGATTGCAGTTCGCCATCCTGATCTACTCGGTCTTCGCGGATGCCGGTGATCTGGTGCGCTATTTCCGGGATCGCTTCTGTCCCCTGAATTATTCATGAGTCATCCAGAGGCGGTTGTCGCTACTGCGCTTCGCAATTGTCGGGCGGTTTATTCGTGTTCCCGGCGCCGCCCGAAATCAGGTGTTTTCCGTTCTGGCCGATCGCCAGAATCACATGATTCGATACGGATTATGTGATATAAAAGACACTGCCCTTGAATGCCGCTGGATTCAAGACGGTTTTTTGTACCGCTGTCCAAATAACATGCATGCTGTCTACAGCAAAGGAGGCGCCATGATTTACAGAAAGGCTGGTTTTTTAGCGAGATTAAGCGCAATGACGTTGGCCATCGCCGCCATCACCCTGACCGCCGGCTGCCAGACGAGCCAGGGAAGCAAGACCTACACCCGGGGTCAGGCCCAGACGCCCATGCAGGTCTACTACGGCACGGTGCTCCGGGTATCGGACGTGACCATTGAGAGCAAACCCACGGGCGTGGGCGCGGGAACCGGCGGCGTGGTCGGCGGCGTGGTGGGCTCCACCATCGGCAAGGGGTCGGGCCGGGTGCTGGCCACGACGGCGGGCGCCTTGGCGGGGGCCGCCGCCGGGGCCGCCGCGGAAAAGGCCATGGGTACGAAGCCGGCCCTCGAGATCGAAGTCGAGCTGGACGACGGCCGGCTCATGGTCATTGTCCAGGAAAAAGACGATGTGTTCAACGTGGGCGACCGGGTCCGGCTGGTCCAGTCGGGCGGGACCATGCGGGTGCGGCAGTAGGAGTGAATGCGGGACAGTAAGCGCGTCAAGGAACTCCAGGTGTTTCATTTGTTGTCAAACCTTTTGGTGGAAAGCCAGGGACTGGGCGATATATTGAACCGCGTGCCCGGCATTCTGATAAACGCCATGCGGTTTTCTCAGCGGAGGCGGCGCTTCGCGCCAGCGAGGCGCGGTACCGCCGCCTTTCCGAGAATTCACCCGCCGTGGTGTTCCAGTTCCGAATGGCGCCGGACGGCGCTTTCTCGTTTCCCTGCATTACCGAAAACGTCCGCGAATTGGCAGGCGGGTCTTGATCATCGTTTCGG
>CAYPCE010000156.1:0-8632 GCA_964409085.1 uncultured Desulfobacteraceae bacterium
CGTTTTTGAAGTCCTTCACCCCGTCTTTGAAGTCCTTCACCCCGTCTTTGAAGTCCTTCATCTCGTCTTTGAAGTCCTTCATCTCATCTTTGAAGTCCTTCATTTCGTTTTTGAAGCCCTTCATTTCTTCAGCAAGAGACTGGACGGCGATGTCGGTTCGCCACTGCTGATGGGCCAGCTCCTTCATATAATCTTCCAGGGTGTCCACCCGGTCTTCCAATTGGGTTTGCATGACTATTGTCCGTTATGCGTTATGCGTTAAAGGCGGGCCGTCATCTCCCGGCGCCGCCTTTTGGGTGTTTTTCCGCGGCGGACCGCCGCGGCAGTGTCAGGTCGCTCAGGAAAAGCCGCCGGGCGCCGGGGCGGCGCACGTTCCGATTCCCTTGGTTCCGAAAACGCTGGCGCAGCTCATGAGGCGGTTGACCTTTTTTTCGCCGCACTCGGGGCAGGAGATGTCCTCTTCGTCCCCTCGGAACATCAGCTTTTCGAAACAATGGTTGCATTTATCGCATTTGTATTCGTAGATGGGCATATATTACCTCCTTGTGGAAATTTCAAACGTTCGCACTTTGCAAGATCATGCTCTTTCCAGAAAATTTTGTAAAACGAATATTTTCCTTCTTCTAAAAAAGACAGGACTTTCGACAAGCGCAATGGCTTTCAGGTTTTCAACGCCCGAGACAAACCAGGGATCTTTGCAAGGCGGAATCGATTCCACCCATTCGGGGATTACCAGGTTCAACTCATATCCGAGATATTCGATGGTGGAAGCGAGCAAAGCGTCGATTTTCTCATTGGTCGGCTCTAGAGGGTGCATAATGGACGAAACGTTTTTTTCCCGCCTAAAATCGTCAACAAAATCCATCAATGGAATCAACCAATTATTTTCATCGGCTTCCATGTTTTGCTTAACCTTCAAAGGCGTTTCCATTTTCAAAGATTTCCTCGATAAAGAATTGAGTCGCGGGTTTTATTCGATTTTTGCGGTAATATTTTTCAATAATTGTGAAAATTTCTTCGGGTGACTGAATATTCAGTCGCTTTATAAGGAATCGAATATCCTGGTTGTCCGTTGAATCAATTCTTGCCGACATGGCTTTCATCGCTAAGAGATAATCCGGTTCGGCATAGTAAACCGTCAAATGATCCCAGGCGAAGAGAATGGTTTTCTCGTGCTTTTCCAGAAATCCTTTCACCGCGTCATTGAGCCAGTCCTTGTTCAAATCATTCTCTTCCGCAATCTGTCTCGCGGCTTCCCTGATTTTCCGTGAAGGCTCGAAAACAGCATCCACATCTTTTGTGCTAGGGCGTGCATTGAAGACGACGCACATAACGGCGCCGCCATAAAGGCATATTTCGCCTTTTACGTTCATGCCGGCAAGTTTTTGATTCAACTGCTCAAGATATTTCTTTATTTCTGATATAGTCATTTTAAATGTACGATATACTTCCCCCGAAATGGAAGACTAAAATTCGGGCGGCTATCATCACAAAAAAGCAGGATCGTCAATCAGCCGCCGCTTTTTTGTGTTGTTTTCCGCAGCAGACCGCCGCGGCAGTGTCAGGTCGCTCAGGAAAAGCCGCCGGGCGCCGGGGCGGCGCACGTTCCGATTCCCTTGGTTCCGAAAATGCTGGCGCAGCTCATGAGGCGGTTGACCTTTTCCTCGCCGCATTCAGGGCAGGAGATGTCGTCCTCATCTCCTCGGAACACCAGTTTTTCGAAACAATGGTTGCATTTGTCGCATTTGTATTCGTAGATGGGCATGTTATTTTTACCTCCTCTTCAAAATCCAGTCCTCATCGTCCCCTTCCTAAACCATTTTGAACCAGCGCGAACAGGAACGGATACCGATGCCATAAAGTTGTATTAATTGTAAATCAGGGCGGATGCTCCGTCAAGACAGCTCACCGTCGCGCGTTATTGATGGCCGGTCCGGAGAACCGATTTCCGCCTTGGACCAGATGCGATTGACAGACGTTGGTCGCTCCTGGAGAGAATCAATGATGCAGCCCGCGATGCGTTCACCGGCTCTGCCGTCAAGACGCCATGCCTGTTCTTCGACAATTCGTCGCCGCCCCTCCCGGTCGGCCTCGGGGTGTTCCAGGTAGAAATGAATGTTGTCGATGGCTTCATCCAGGCTGTGGGAAAGCCGAACGCCGCCCGTTTTCAGGATATTGCGATAATGGTTGTAGTCATAATACCGTCGGTAGGAATCCAGGTAGGGCTTCTGCTGCAATCCATCGAAGGCGACATTGACCACGGGCGTGTCGAAGCAGGCCGCGTCGATGGTGATGGTGGACGCGATGTTGATCACGACATCGGAATAGCGCATCAGTTCCGCCAGTCCGTACATGTCCTCCCGCGTGGGGTCCCAGTTGTCCCGTGTGGCAGCGGCCCGGCCGGGACGTTGCAGCACCAGCCTCTCATCATTTTTGAAACGTTCGAATTTGGTCGGATCGGATTTGGGATGGAGCCGCACCAGGAACTGGACCGGCGCATCAAAAGGATTTTCTGCAATGGCCGATCGGAACAAGTCGACCACTTCGTGTTCATCCGGCATCAAGCCATCGCTGCCGCCGGTATAAGTGATCAGTTTTTTATTGGGATCCAATCCCCATTTCCGGAAAAACGTCTCCCTGGATTGGAAATTCGCCTGGTCGCGATACAGGTCGAACTGGGGGACGCCGGAAATCAGAATACGCTCGGCCGGATATCCATGGAACCGCTGGAGTTCCCGCTTCAGGGTCTCGTTCCAGACGATGATCCGGTCCGGAATGAACGGGAAAAACCCCCGGGTTGTGGGGTTGTCCCAGCTCTGCATTTGGCTGACGATCTTTACCCCGTTTTGCTTTGCCGCGAGCCCGATGTTGAAGAATTTGGTGTACAGGTGCGAAAAAAAGATCAGATCGGGATGATATCGCTCGATGAGCGTGCGGTCCAACGGCGGCGTCACCCGCCACTCGAGCCGGGACAAGGTTTCGAATATACGCTGCGGGACATCGGTCTTTTGAAGTCGCCTGATGGCGGATCTGAGAAGTCCACGCTTCTTCTTTCCCCGTTTGATTTTAAACGACGTCAGCCCCGCCTGACTTTCCGCCCAGACCTCTTTCCGAAGAGAGCGGACCATTTTCCACTGGGATGTCGGTTTCCAATGCGGCAACGCATCGAGCGGTTCGACTTTGACGACATCGGATTCGAATTCGGACCGGAACCGCTCGTCGGCAATCGGGGAGAAAATGACGATGAAAATATCCCCCCGCTCCTTTAAAATGCGCAGCACGTCGGTTCTCAGGATGTTGCGGATGGTAATGCCCGAGTCAACAATGATAAACAGCGTTTTCCTCTCCCGGTTCAATGGAATCCCCGTCCTTTCATAATTGTTTTCCGGCGTGTTCAACCCGACGGCCGGAGAACGTCCTTCGCTGTCCGATCTGAATGCCGCCAGGATTGCTTTTGAAAAAAGCTGTCCATTTGTCGCAAAATAAGCTATAGATTTCCTGAAATATATGACGATCCCATTTCAGGGGCGTTAAAAAGCGACGAATGCGCCTCTGTTAGAGATCGATCTGTATCGTAAAACACCACAAACAAGATTCAAGCTTTTTGCTTAATATTTCCAATAAGATAAAAACCCAAAAATTTCTACTTTTATATAATTGATATTATTATGAATGTCCATTATTTTTTTATTTTGCTGAATCCCCGTTGACGTCTCGATTTCCAGATTGACAGCATCCATGGGGTTTAGCTCGAAACCGAATATCGTTTTTTAATGTCTTCCCTGATGATGATTGCAGAGTCCCATCGTGATGGCGGGCTGAAAGGTTCTGGATGAGTAAGAAGAAAGTTTGCGTAGTGGTCAACAGCCGGGCCAATTACGGGCGGATCAAAAGTTTTCTGTCGGCGGTCCAGGCGAATTCCGACCTGGAGCTGCTGCTGATCGTGGGCGCCTCTGCCATGCTTTACCGCTTCGGATCGGTTATCGACATTATCCGAAGGGATGGATTTGAACCCGTCAGCACGGTTTATTCCATTGTGGAAGGCGAAACCCCCTCCACAATGGCCAAATCTACGGGTCTGGGTATCCTGGAACTGGCCACCCAGTTCGAAAACCTGAAGCCCGATGTGGTGCTGACCGTCGCCGACCGGTTCGAAACATTGGCAACCGCCGTGGCCGCCAGCTACATGAACATCCCCCTCGCCCACACGCAAGGGGGCGAGTTGACGGGGTCCATCGACGATTCGGTACGGCACGCCATCACCAAACTGGCCCATGTCCATTTTCCGGCCACCGAGGGAGCCGGCAAACTCCTGGAGCAAATGGGGGAAAACCCCGCCCGCATTTTCGTGACCGGTTGCCCCGCCATGGATCTGGCGGCCGAAGCCTGCCGGGAAGACTGCGACAACCTGTTCCAGAAATACGGCGGCACCGGCAAACAACTGGACTGGGACCAGCCGTTTCTGGTGGTTTTGCAGCATCCGGTGACGACCGAGTACAATGAAGCCTTCCGCCAGACCCGTGAGACCCTGGAAGCGGTCCGGCGCCTCAACATGCAAACGGCCTGGTTCTGGCCCAATGTGGACGCCGGATCGGATGCCGTGGCCAAGGTATTGCGGATGTTTATCGCCAACAACGGCGACGCGCCATTCCATTTCTACCGCAATTTTTCCCCGGAAGATTACGTCCGCCTGATCAATCGCTGCGCTTGCATCATCGGCAACTCCTCCAGCGGCATCCGGGAAGGCGCGTTTCTGGGAACCCCATGCGTCAACATCGGCTCCCGGCAACGGCAAAGAAACCGCGGTGAAAACGTCAGGGATGTGGATCACGACGCCGACGCCATCTACGAATCGATCCGAAGCCAGCTGGAACACGGGCGGTACCAATCCAATACGCTTTATGGCGATGGAACCGCCGGCGCCAAAATGGCCCATATCCTGGCCGACAACCACATCGATATCGAAAAACAGTTTTACCGCCACGGCGGCCAGCCATAGATCCATAGGTCCCATATCCCATGAAAACTGTCGTTTACAGCGGTTCCCCCGAAGGATTCGAAGCGGCCGAGGCGGTGTTGGGCGACATGGCCCACACCCGGCATGCAGAAGCCCATCAGGACGCGTTCACTATGGCCTTCCCGAAAGCAGACGCCCTGCTCGATGCGTCCATGAAGGTCAGAATTACCGATGATATGGTAAAGGCGGCGCCGCGTCTGAAAATCATCTCCTGCGCCACCACGGGCTCCGACCATATCGACCGCGCCGCACTTGATGAACGCGGCATTCCTGTGCATACCCTCAAGGAAGACCCGGACCTGCTGCAGAATCTCACCCCCGCCGCAGAGCTTTCCTGGGCACTGCTCATGGCCTGCGCCCGGCGTCTCCCGCCGGCGATCCGGCATGTGACCGGCGGCGGATGGAACCGGGAAGGCTTTCCGGGCATCATGCTGAACGGCCGGCGCCTGGGGTTGATCGGTTGCGGCCGCATCGGCGGGTGGATGGCCCGGTACGGCCGGGCTTTCGGCATGGAGGTGGTCGGCCATGATCCGCACCTTAAAAACTGGCCGGAGACCATCCGGCAGGTCCCCCTGACCCAGCTCATGGAAACCAGCGATTTTGTCTCTGTCCACGTCCATCTCACGCCTGAAACCGAGGGACTCGTTTCCGGAAAATTGCTGGCGCGGATCAAGCCCGGCGCCGTCCTGATCAACACGTCCCGGGGCGCTATTGTGGATGAATCGGCGCTGCTCGACGGCTTGAAATCGGGCCGCATTTACGGCGTCGGCCTGGACGTGCTGACGGGGGAGCCGGATACGCGCCATCATGCCCTGGTCCGGTACGCCCGTGACCATGACAATGTGCTCATCACCCCCCATTGCGGCGGATTCAGCCCGGATGCGGTGCGCATGGTGTGCAAGCGGGCCGCGGAAAAAATCCGGAAGGTCCTCCTGGATGGAGACCGCCGATGATGGATTTCAACGGTCTGGCAAATGACATCGCAGCCTGCGGCATCGAAAGGGTGTTCGGCATTCCCGGCAGCGGGGCCACCCTTTCCCTGATTGACGCGCTGGAAAAACGCGGCGTCGATTTCTGTTTGACCCGCTTCGAAGGCACGGGCACGCTCATGGCGGCCACGGCGGGCCGCCTCTCGGGCAGGGCAGGCATATCCCTGTCCATTAAAGGACCGGGGTTCACCAATGCCGTGCCCGGCCTGACTGCCGCCTGGTTCGAATCGTTTCCCGTGGTCCACCTGACCGAGGCGCCGCCGCCCGGAGCGCCCGCTTCCCAGGCCCACAAGCGATTGGACCATGCGCCGCTGGTCAGCGGCATTGCCAAGGGAGTACGCAATTTGTCCGAAAGGGCCGCTTCCCTGCCGGAAATGGCGTCCTGGGCCGAAACCGAAACACCCGGACCGGTGGTTCTGGAACTGGCGGCATCCCCGGAATCGCCCGCCCCCATACCGGCGGCCCGCCAAGCCGCCGGAAACCCGGACAGGATCCTGGACCTGATCGAAAGGTCCGAAAGACCGTTGGTGATCGCCGGCTCGCTGGCGGTTCGGCAGGGCTGGACCCGCCGCTTGAATTCGCTCAATATTCCCGTTTTCTGCACCGCCGCTGCCAAGGGCGTGGCCGATGAGACCCTGCCCCAAGCCGCGGGCGTCTACACCGGCGTCGGCGGTGAACTGGCCCCTGAAACGAAGGTGATTCCCCAGGCCGATTTGGTCGTCTCCTTGGGGTTGACGGCGCGGGAGGTGCTCGGAGCAAAGCCGTTCCCCTGCAAAGCGGTCGCGGTTGAAGCCGTGGAAACCCCGGGCATCGACGCCTTCTCTTTTGTTCACAGCGCCGGGATTGAAGGAGCCGTCCCGATCCTGGACGCATTGCATCAGAAGGCGTGGGGGCTGGACCTGCTCAGCGACGCCAGATCCCGGCTCCATTCCCATCTGGACAACGGCTTTCTGCCGGCCCAGGTGTTTCAAACCGTTGACCGGCATTTCGATGGGCGCGTCCGGGCGGTCATGGACACCGGTTATTTCTGCACCATCGCCGAGCATGTCTGGCCGGCCCGCAAGCCGGAATGTTGTTTGCTGGCCGGTCAGAGCCGCTACATGGGAACGGGCCTGCCCATGGCCCTGAGTGCGGCGCTGCACGACCGGTCCGCGCCCACCGTCGCGTTTTTGGGGGACGGGGGCGTCGGCATGTATCTGGCCGACGCCAAAATCGCCGCCCGTTACCGCCTTCCGTTGCTGATCATTCTCATGACCGACAACGGCTTCGGCTCCATCCGCACCACGGCGATTCAAAAAGGGCTGACCCAGTCGCCCCTGCTCATGGACGGGGCGTCATGGGTCGGGGTCTTCAACGCCATGGGCATTCCGGGCGAGCGGGCGGAAAACTTGGGGGCGGTGACATCAGCCCTGGTCCAATGGAACCCGCTCAACGGGCCGGCCTTCCTTGAAATCCCTTTTGACCCGGATGCCTATGAAGCCATGGTCAGGGGCATCCGATAAACCAAGAGCTTAAGGATTCGCTATGAAACAACACCACATGCTCATTCTCGGCTGCGGCAGCGTGGGAAAACGCCATGCCCGAAACCTGGCGGCCCTTGGGTGCCGGATATCCTGCTTCGACCCCCGCGAGGACCGTCGCACCGAACTGGCGGCGGAAACGCCGGTAGCGGCCGCCTGCGCCGATCTGAAAGAGGCCCTGTCGGTGGACGGCATCGACGGCGTCGTGGTGGGGTCGCCCACCGCCTTCCACGCCGATCAGACCATCAGCGCCCTGGACCACGGCCTGCCCGTCCTTCTGGAAAAACCGCCGGCCAAAACCCTCCCGGACGCCAGGCGCATGGCGGACGCCATGGAAAAAACCGGGGTCCCGGTGCTCCTGGGATACACCTGGCGCTGGTGGCCGCCGCTGTCAAGGGTCCGGGAACTTCTTGATTCCGGCAAAATCGGCCGCATCCGCCATGTGCAATTTCACATGTCCGCCCATCTGGCGGACTGGCACCCCTGGGAATCCTACCAGGATTTTTTCATGTCCAGCCTGGACCTGGGAGGGGGGGCGCTCCTGGACGAAAGCCACTGGATCGATCTCATGCTCTGGTTTTTTGGAAAACCCCTTTCCCTTTTCGGCCAGGTTGAGAAGAACTCCGATCTTCAGATCGAAACGGACGACAATGTCGACGTCGTCGTCACGTACCCGGACGGACTGCGCATCACCCTCCACCTGGACCTGTACGGCAGACCCCATGAGAAATTCATCCGGTTCATCGGCGAAGGGGGGACTATCTTCTGGTCGGCCGAGCCAAACCAGATCCGCATCGGCCTGAAGCCCGAGCAGGAATGGGTTCAGGAAGACTTTACCTGCGACAGGAACGACATGTTTGTGGAAGTGGCCAGGGAGTTCATAAATGTCTGCAACGGCGGCGATGTCAAAACATGCCGATTGACGGATGGGGTCGCCGTCATGGAGCTTATCGAGAAGATCAGAAAGAGCCACAAGGAACAACAGGCGGTCCAACTGGATTAAAACATGAGCCTCAGCGGTCTGAATATACTGGCGGTCATCCCCGCACGCGGCGGGTCCAAAGGCATTCCCCGCAAGAACCTCCGGCTCGCCGGGGGAGTGTCCC
>CAYPCE010000157.1:0-8600 GCA_964409085.1 uncultured Desulfobacteraceae bacterium
CCGGCTTTGATCTCGACGGTGGCGACGCCGACGCTGTCGGCCTTTTCGTGAACCAGAAACTGAATCATTGATGTTCCTCCTTGGTGAATGGAAATGGCGGCTCTCAAGCGGTTGAAAAAGCACCGCGGCCTTTCCTGGACCCACAAGCTACGGTTTTCGAACAGGCTCTTATTGTCCAATCTCTCACTCTTCGATGCATCAGGCGTGCCAGATGGGTGGGGCTTTTATCACCTTGATATTTTTAGATTTAAAAATTGAACGGCCAAAGGCGGGAAAGCCTTGGCGCCCAATATTGGGCGCTTTGCCCAATATTAGGCCCAATAACCTCTTTACAATCATCGATTCCAATACTAAGATATCTACCTGTTGCTCCCAAGGATGGAAGCTCTGGATCCCGATCTTCTTTTGGACGGATATTTTACTTCAAGGTCGCACTCATGGAATGGAATCTTGCCGCGCGGCACCAGATATTGCTTGAAATCACCAATGCCGTCATTTCGAACAAGACCAATCAGGGCTTTTTCGATGCGCTGACCGATGAATTGAGCAAGCACTTCCCTTTTGATCGGGTGAGCATCAACCTGTATGATGAAAAAACACAAACATTGCAGTATTTCACCAAGGCCGATGGCATCGGACCGAAGCATATTGAAAACCGGGAACAACGTCCCCTCAAGGGGTCCATCGCCAAAATGGCCATTGAATCCATGTCCCCCGTCATTATTGACGATCTGAGGCAATATACCGATTTGTCGATCATAAAACAGTTGGTGAACGCCGGGTTGACCTCGACCATGGCCTTCCCGCTGATCGTCCGCAAAAAAGTTCTGGGGACGCTTCACTTTTCATTCAAAAAACGGCCGGACCACATATCGAAATTGTCCAATCTCCTGGCCGAGGTATCCAGGCAGGTCGCCATCGCGGTGGACAACCTGGTGGCCTACAAACGATTGAAGGATGAAAAAAAGCAGGTCGAGAGAGAAAAAGAATATCTGATGTACTCTCAGGAAGAATACAAGCCGGAAAACTTCTATTTCTCTTCTCCTAAAATGACGGAAATCATGGACCTGGTCGAAAGGGTGGCGCCGATCGACGCGCCGGTTCTGATTACAGGTGAAACCGGAACCGGAAAGGATTACCTGGCGAGATTCATCCACCACATCAGCCCCCGTAATAACCATATGTTCATTAAAATAAACTGCCCGGCCATTCCCTCGACACTCTTCGAGAGCGAGTTGTTCGGCCATGCCAAGGGCGCGTTCACCGGCGCCGGCGGCCAAAGAATCGGACGGTTCGAAATGGGCGACAGGGGCACGGTTTTTCTCGACGAGATCGGGGAGTTGCCCGACAGCCTTCAGGCGAAACTGCTCCAGGTCCTTCAGGAACGGCGGTTCGAACGTCTGGGCGAAACCCGCCCGATCAATGTTGATTTCCGGCTGATCACCGCCACGAATCGGGATCCCGAGGAAAGCATACGCCAGGGGAAACTCAGAAAAGACCTTTACTACCGGCTGAATATCATCAATATTCACATGCCCGCCCTGCGCGACAGAAAGGAGGACATTCCTTTGCTGATTGAACAGATCAATCGCAATGAATCGGCCCACCTGCATCAACCTCCGCCGGTCTATAGTCACGATGCGATCGACTTGTTAACAGCATACCACTGGCCTGGAAATGTCCGTGAATTGAAAAATATCGTTAAAAGAATGGCAATTTTGAAATCCAACCAAAAAATTCAAAGGGATGATATCGAAAAGATGATCGAATTGAAAAACCACGCCGGCATACCGGGCAACAAATGCTTACCCACCTTGGCGGAATCCGAGCGTCGCTCCATTGAACAGGCCCTGCTCCAATGCAGAGGAATCGTAGGCGGCAAGAAAGGCGCCGCCCGCTTGTTGGGCGTGGCCCGTTCAACGCTCCAGTACCGGATGAAAAAGTACGGCATTAAGGTCAAAACCTTTGTCTCGCCAGAAGATCGAAATCACATCGTTGCTACAGAAAGGAATTTTGGGGATAGACCATGACAAAAACGATATCCAAAGCGCTGGTGACCGGCGGGGCCGGGTTCATCGGCTCCCACATCGTGGACGCCCTCCTGGCCGAGGGATGCGATGTGGCGGTGCTGGACAACCTGTCCACGGGCAAACGGGAAAATATGGCCCATGTGGCGGACCGCATCCGGTTTTACCCGGGAGACATCCGCGACCCCGAAGCGGTGGAAACAGCCATGGCGGGATGCGACGCGGTCTTCCACGAGGCGGCCCTGGTGTCGGTGCCCCGGTCAGTCGAAGTGCCCCTGGAGTCCGCCGCCATCAACGACTTGGGGACCCTCAACGTGCTGGAAGCGGCCCGAAACGGCGGGGTCCGGCGGGTGGTGCTGGCCAGTTCGTCCGCGCTTTACGGCGACCTGCCCGGCTTCCCCAAAACGGAAGAAATGGACTTGCGCCCCCTGAGCCCCTACGCCGTCCACAAGCTGACGGGCGAACTCAACGCTCGCCTCTACACCGACCTCTACGGCCTGGAGACGGTATGCCTCCGGTACTTCAACGTCTTCGGGCCCCGGCAGGACCCGTCGTCGCCCTATTCCGGGGTCATCTCCATCTTCATGACCCGGGCCGCCGAAAACCGGGCGCCGGCGATCCACGGTGACGGCGAACAATACCGGGATTTCGTCTACGTGGCCGACGTGGCCAGGGCCAACCTCCTGGCCGCAACGGTCGACGGGGCCGCCGGATCGACCCTCAACATCGGCGTCGGCGAGACCGTCACCATCAACCGGCTGTGGGAGACGGTCCGCCAAATGGCCGGCTGCGACCTGGCGCCGGAATACGGCCCATCGAGGATCGGCGACCTTTTCGCCTCCCATGCCGACATCCGCAAAGCAAAAGAGACGCTGGGGTTCCAACCGGCTCATACATTTCAACAGGGTCTTGAAACCACCTTCAACTGGTACATGGAGAACCGATGATGGATTTCGACTACAAAACCGTCCTGGTGACCGGCGCCGCCGGCTTTATCGGCTACCACCTCTCCCGGCGCCTCCTGGCCGGCGGATGCCGGGTGGTGGGCATCGACAACATGAACGATTACTACGACGTCCGGCTGAAAAGGGCACGCCTGGACCAGCTCACGGACCACGACAAATTCGTTTTTCATAAGCTGGATTTGGCCGACCTGAAGGGGCTGGAGGAAGTTTTTACATCGGAGCGGATCGACGGCGTTGTCAACCTGGCGGCCCAGGCCGGGGTCCGGTATTCATTGAAAAACCCCCACGCCTACGTGGAGGCCAACCTGGTGGGATTCGTCAACCTGCTGGAATGCTGCCGCCACAACAAGACCGGCCATCTCGTCTTCGCCTCCTCCAGTTCGGTCTACGGTGCCAACACGGAGATGCCCTTTTCGGTCCATCACAACGTGGACCATCCGGTCTCCCTCTATGCGGCCACCAAAAAATCCAATGAACTGATGGCCCACACCTACTGCCATCTCTACGGCATGGCCTGCACCGGACTGCGGTTCTTCACCGTCTACGGCCCCTGGGGCCGGCCCGACATGGCGCTGTTCCTGTTTACGGACGCCATCCTGAACGACCGCCCCATACAGGTTTTCAACCACGGAAAAATGCAGCGGGACTTCACCTACATCGACGATATCGTGGAAGGCGTGGTCCGGGTCCTGGGACGCCTGCCGGAACCCGACCCCGATTGGCGCGGTGACGCCCCCGATCCGGGAACTTCTTACGCAAAGTACCGGATCTATAACATCGGCAACAACCAGCCGGTGGAACTGACCCGGTTCATCGAGGTGATCGAAGAAGCGGTGGGGAAAAAGGCCAAGAAGGAGATGATGGACATGCAGCCGGGGGACGTTCCGGCGACATATGCAAACATCGACGATTTGGCGAGGGATGCGGGATTTTCGCCGGATACGCCGATTGAGAAAGGGGTGGAGCGGTTTGTGGCGTGGTATCGGGAGTATTACAATGTATAATAGCTTCCAGACCTAAATTTCGAAAGTGTTCAGTGTCAAGAAAGGGGCCGCCGAAGCGGCCCCGCGCCCTGGGTTGAAACCTTATGGGGTGTTTATTTTGATCCAAAAATGAAAGCCTTTTCATCGAACGTCAAGCAATTTGTCCGGCCCCCTCTACCCATCACCCATTTTTCTGATATAATACAGCACCTCTTCAAAACCAATCCGGGCATCACCGTTTACGTCACATGCTATGTTCAACCCTGCCATGTCGTGCCCCGTCAGTGCCTGTAAAAATCCAATGATATCCTCTAAATCCACACTGCCGCAGGCGTCGGTGATGGTTCCGCCGCCGAACAAGGAGCCGTCGCCGGGCAGCACCTTATGCACGGCGCCGTCACGCAGGGTGTAAAGCGCCAGACCGTTGAGGTCGAGGGTTGCCCCGGGCAACACGCTGACCGTCCGCGCATAAAGGGCTTCTCCCCCTGTGGTGCGGTTTCCGTTGTCGATCGCATCGACCAGCTTGACGCGCGTCGAATCGCCCGATACCGTGAAACTGTCCAGATCGAAGTTCGGCGAACCGTAGCCGTTGAACCCGGTTTTCACCTCGCCGAAATCGGCGCCCCCGACTTCAACGGTCTGGAGGGGTTCGCCCTCTGTCGTCAGGGTGAGGGAGGGATTGCCGGTCTTGCCGTCGGCCACCCACTTGTACTCATCCGTCTGGGAAAAACTGAAATTTCCGGAGAGCACGAGGGTGGGGGAAAAGCTGTCCGGCCAGAGGCGGGCGGTCTCATCCAGGGTGAGATTGTGGGCGCCGAGGTTCGCCGACCAGGTGAGGCAACCATCGTTCATCACCCGCACGTTGCCGGACCCCGACAATTCAAATGGTTCAAAAAATTTCAAGTAGCCGTTTTCCACGATGATCTCCCCCTTGTTGACCAGGTTCGTGGTAAACGTCGCCGCGCCCCGGAGGGTGTGATCGGGGCCGTTGATAAATCCCTCGTTGAGCCCCCCGTTGACCGGGGCATCGCCCCCTATTGTCGTGCGGCCGAACCCGGCAACCCCCAACCGGATCGTGCCGCTGCCCGACAACAGGGCCGGCTCGCTGCCCCGTTGGCGCAACTCGGTGGAATTGTCCATGCGGACCTCGCCGTTGTTGACCAATTCCGAGCCGCTGCCACCGTAAATCTCCAGCTTCGAGGCGCTGTTATTCCCTTCCACCACCGCCAACTCGGCGGCGGCATCCAGCGTGGCGCCGCCACTCAGCTGGAGTACGCCGCTGGCGATGACTTCATAGGCCCCGGGCCCCCACGTCGTCTTCTGAAGCCGTCCGTTGCTGAAAGCGATGGTGCCTTCGCCCGGTTGCAGATCCCCGAGAAGGACGATGGCGCCGCCGAGGATCAGCAACCGGGCGCCCGACGTTGCCGCGAGGGTGCCGAATGGGCCGTTTTCCCACTCCGGATCGGTCAGGTTTGCGTTGGTCACATCTCCCTGGAGCTTGAGGGTCCCCTTTTTATCGGCAGTGACCCGGCCCAGGTTGATCAGCGGTGCGGTAATGGACCCGTACCCCGAAATCGAGTGGGTCTCCAACTGGATGTAGCCCGCCCCCGGATCAGCGGAGAGAACGTTGTAATCATGACCGTTGCCCGAATACTCGGTCAAACCGAGCAGCAAGGCGCCCGAGCCGGCAAAGGTCACATAGCCCGGCGACCGGTCATCCGGCACATAGACTTTCATTTCAGCAGATCCATCGGTATAGAAGCCGTCGAGCGCGATGACGCCCTCGTTCTGGATGGTGATGGGATCCGCATACTGCCGGTCATACACCCAGAGCTTCGGGGTGGACCATGTGTCCGCGTCCCCTTGCAGGCGCAATTCAGCGCCCGTCGCAATGGTAACGCCCCGTCCCATCCGCGACTGAAATGTGGTGCCCATCACGCGCAACGTGCCGCCGCTGATGGTGAGATTCGAGATGGCGGCGCCTTCCATGGTCACCGGTCCGTCCGTTGCATCGATGCGGCCCCCGGCGACCGTTGCGCCATCGAAGTGCAACCGGCTGTCCATTTCCGCATCGCCGCGAAGCACCGCCGGCCCGCCGTACCCCGGCGTATTCTTCACCGTGCTCCCGATTCTCAACATGCCCAGCTTGGGGCGGATCACCCCCCGGTTGAGGACCACCGGATGAGCCCCAATGAACCCGATACGCCCCCTGCCTTCGATCACGTGACCGGGACCGTTGGAGAAGGCGCCGCTGAGGTGGCCGTCCGGCCCGAGTTGCAGCACCCCGGATCCTTGAATCATGCCGTAGTCGGCCTCCTCGCTCGCCCCCTGGAAGGAGAGAGACCCATCGAGGAAGATCCTGCCGTCGTTTTCCAGCAACGGCGGGTCATCCGTGGTGGAGGCAACCAGGCCCAGGTGGCCGTAAATATTGAGCCTGTCGGGATCACCGTCCGGGTTGGCGAGGGTGACCGTGTTGGCGCTGACCCGGACCCAGTTGACGTTAGTGCCGCTGTTAAGGGAATGCGTGACAGTGGAGAGGACGCTGGGGTCGTTATCGATCGAGGCGCCGTCGTCCTGCCCCGTCGGGTAGGATCCCGCAGGGACCCAGTGATCCGGGTCGGACCAGGAACCGTCCGGGCCTTTCTGAGTATCCCAGGAATAACTGTCAGCCCATGCAAGGCCTGCCGCAAGGACCAGGATCAAGACAGTGGTCGTCGTCAATAGAGACATCTTCATCACACCTCTCCTCTCCCGATTGGTAGAGATATAGATGGGGGTTTTCCGATGCGCCGCCCGCACAAGCTATCCCTTGGGATCACCGCCATCTCCTTTGCCTGATTTCATTGGATGTGCATACCCCCTCACAACCCTATACATCAGTTGAATTCTGAGACTTTATCCTAAATTTATCCCCAAGGTCAACTCGGATGCGCACAATCCACAACGCCTGCACCGGTGGAATCGGCCATCGATGACCTCAAGGCCGGCGCCACCGACTATCTCATGAAGCCGACGGACATCGACGACTTGGTGGCCAAGGCCGAGGGGTCCTTCGAGAAGCGGCGGCGGTAGGCCCCATCACCCTCAACATGGCGGGACTGGTCCATCCGGGTACGTCGTGTCTACCCTTCATGGCCATGTCCACGGCCATCGCCTCCTCCTTCGCGTACTGCCGGATCATCGACGATCACCGGCTGATGATCGCCGCCTTTCTGCCGGAACGGGAGGCCGATCTCCGGTTCATCCTCCACGCTTATTCTTTTGAGGACCTGAGCCGGCCGGACCGGATCGGGGCGGTTTTCCGCCATCTCCAGACATCGGCCAACGCCTTTGTGGACATCGGGGTCTTCGATGCCGGGGGGCTCCATGTGGCCTATCAGGGTCCCTATCCCCTGACCGGCAAAGTCTATGGGGAAGAGGCGTGGTTCCGGGAGGTGATGGAAAAGGTCCGGTTCGGCAAAACCGGCGAAGCCTACATCGTCAATGCCGGGGGGGGGTGTTCCAGACGGTCCGGCGGTCCGACGGCGGGCTCATGAAGCCCGATCCCGACCACGCTCTGTATCCCGGCTATCACGAGGGAATCCGCACCTTTCTTCAAAGGGACGGGCGCGGCGAGCCGTTTCTCTATGCCACCACCTGGCTGAAGGAGGGCGGGTGGCGGCTGGTGGTGCGGCGGGAAAAGGCCGACGCCTTTGCCGATCTGAGCGCAGCCGTCTACCGGATCATCCTGATTACCCTCATGGGCGGGATCGGCATCGTGGTGGCGGCGGTGCTGATCACCGATTACATGGTCAACCGGATCCGCATCCACGATCTGAACGAGCACTACGAGGGGGGCTACCACACGGTCCACCTGTGGACCCTCATCTGCCTCTCCATGGGCGTTCTGGGCGAAAACGAGCGGGAATACCTGGGGCCGGAGCTGGCCTCGGTGGGGCTATAGACGTCAAGAGCCTGCCGGAGATCCCGTCCCTGTTGAGATTTTCAGGGGCGCACGGACGACTCCGTCCCGCCCAGACAAAGGAGGCCCCATAATGGCGCAAACCATCCACATCGCCCACATCACCCGGATCGAGGGGCATGCGGCCATCAACATCCAGCTCGACGACGACGGCAATGTGGCCGACAGCACGGTCAACTTCCAGTCGCTCCGGGGGTTCGAGAAATTCGTGGAGGGCAAGCCGGCCGAGGAGCTGCCCCGGATCGTCAACCGCATCTGCGGCATCTGCCCCTGGCAGCACCACCTGGCCTCCAACAAGGCGGTGGACGGCTGCTTCGGCGTCACACCGCCCCCGGCCGGCCGGAAGCTGCGGGAGCTGATGCAGACCATCAGCCACGCCGAGGACAAGCTGCTCCACTTCTTCTTCCTGGCGGCGGCGGACTTCGTCATCGGCCCGGACGCCGACTACGCGGCCCGGAACGTCATCGGCATCGCCAAGGCCAACCCGGAACTGGCCGGCAAGGTGGTGAAGATGCGCCAGATGGCCAAGATGATCCTGGAATCGTTTGCGGGCAAGGCGATCCACCCGGTGGCCGGGGTGACCGGGGGGTTCGCCCCATAAGCGCTAAGTTATTTGGGTGCAGCTCTTTTACGACGACCTAAAACTACAACAATTTCCCTCTTT
>CAYPCE010000158.1:0-8586 GCA_964409085.1 uncultured Desulfobacteraceae bacterium
CCACCCGGCTCCTGACCCGGGACCGGACGATCCTCTCCATTCCCAACAGCCAGGCATCGGAGTCCTCCATCGAGAACTTCAGCTATCCCAACGACACCTATTTCAAGTATTTCACCGTCCATGTAGAGCCCCACCATGAACCCGAACGGGTGAAACAAGTCCTGCTCAACGCCGCCCTGGCTACGGATGGCGTGGTCTATGATCCGCCCCCCGCCACCCGGTTTCTGGGACTCACCGATGAGATGACCGGTCCCAGCCGGACATGGGCCGCCAACTACCTCATCTCCGTGGTGGTCCGGGATTACGGCATGAAATTCGCCCACAACGAGATGATCTGGCTCAACGTCTGGACCCACCTCCATCACGCCGGCATCCGGCTCATCACGGAACGCCGCGAGATCCAGATGGCCCTCAAGGGGAAAAAGGAGACGGTGGCACGGCCCCTGTCCCTCCTCCAGGAGATGGACATCTTCGACCCCTTCTCCAACGAAGCCAAGGTCTACCTGAGCAAGCGGATGAAGCGGCGCTTGTACGATTCCGGCCAGGAGGTGGTCCGGCAGGGCGACGCCGGCGATTCGCTCTTCGTCATCGGCGAGGGGGTCCTGAGCGTCCGGGCCCGGTCCGGCGACCGGGAGACCCTGGAGTTGGCCCGCCTGGGAGCCGGTGATTTCTTCGGCGAAATGGCCCTGCTCACCGGCGAGCCCCGCACCGCGACCATCGTCGCGGTTACCGATACCCTCCTGTATGAGATCACCAAGGAAGACATTTCCCCTCTCCTGGAGCGGCAGCCGGAGATCTCCTGGTCCCTTACCGATGTCTTGGTCAAGCGGAAACAGGCCACGGCGACCGCCACGGCGGAAACCGGCGCGGACCGAGAGGCCGAAAAAACCCTGTCGGCCCAGATTCTGGGCAAAATTCAGAAGTTTTTCGGGTTTCGGAGTTGAGGCGCCCCTTACTTACCGGTTCCATACGGAATTAGTTGCACTTACGCATCTCCTGCTGTAGGCTGTAGGCGGCTTTGACAAGGTCCGGTATCCGATTTGCCGTTCATCCCAGACGACGAAAGGAAAGGCGCATGCTACAAATCCGCGACATCAAGATGAAACCGAAACTCATCGGCCTGTTTCTGATCATCGGCCTGATCCCGCTGGTGATCGTGGGATGGTGGTCGGCCCGAATCGCGTCAAATGCGATGATGCAGGGCGCCTATGGGCAGCTCCGATCCATGCGGGACGTCAAGAAAAACCAGATCGAGCGGTTTTTCGACGAGCGTCGGGGCGACATGGCCGTGATGGTCGAAACCGTGGGCAAACTCCGGGACGAAGCCTTCCACAAACTCGACAGCGTCCAGGAACTCAAGAAACGGCAATTGGAAACCTTTATGGAAAAGGTGCGCAACGACATCATCGTCCTTTCCAAGAGCGAAGATGTGAAATCGGCCTTCACGGACCTGGAACAATACCACGACGAGATGATGTTCGGCCCGGTGGACCCCTTCGATGTGGAGACGGAGCGGTACCGGCGGATCTGGCGCCGATACCGGGACGCCCTGGGAGAATATGTCGAGGATTTCGGGTATTACGATATTTTCATCATCTGCAAGGCCCATGGCCATGTGATGTTCACCTATGCCGAAGAAAGCGATCTGGGGACCAACCTCGCCAATGGCCCTTACCAGGAGGAGGGGCTGGCCCGACTCTGGAAAGAGGTGGTCGAAACGGAACGCGTATCCCTGGAGGATTTTTCCGCCTACACGCCCAGCGCCGGAAAAGAGGCCATGTTCATCGGCGCCCCTGTTCGCGGCACCGGGGGGAATATGACCGCCATGGTCGCCCTTCAGATTCCCACGTCCCGGATCAACGAAATCGTTCAGCAGCGACAGGGGCTGGGCGAGACCGGGGAGACCTATCTGGCCGGGGAGAGCGGCGGGCGGATAGAATTTCGGAGTGCGCTCCAGACCATGGGGGACGGCGCATACGTGATCGGGTATGACATCACGGAGATCGTTCCCGAATACACCAATGTCGTTCTGTCGGGGGGCAATGTCCGGGATGTGTTCGTGGATACGGCCGGGAACCCGGTCATGGTCGCCGGGAGCCCGGTGCCCATCGACCAGGGGATTACGTGGGCCATGGTGACCAAGCAGAACCTGGAAGAGGCCCTGACGGGGCGGAGCGGGGCGGCGGCGGACCGTCGTTCCGGCCGCGGGGCCGACTACTTCACGTCCTATGTCGATGCCTATGGGTACTACGATCTGTTTCTCATCAACGAAAAGGGGTATGTCTATTACACGGTTTTCCGGGAAAACGACTACCATACCAATCTCGTGGACGGCAAATACGCCGATTCCGGACTGGGGGAACTCGTCCGCAATGTCCTGTCGACGAAACGGTTCGGGGTCGCCGATTTCAGGCCCTACGAGCCCAGCGGCAACAAGCCGGCCGCCTTCATGGCCCAGCCGGTCATGGACGGCGACGAATGCGAAACGGTCATCGCCCTCCAACTGTCGCTGGAGGCCATCAACGGGGTGATGCAGGAACGGACCGGCATGGGCGAAACCGGCGAGACCTACCTGGTGGGGCCGGACAACCGGATGCGGTCCGACTCCTACCTGGACCCGGAAGGCCATTCCGTCGAAGCCTCCTTTGCCGGCACGATCCGGAACAACGGTGTGGACACCGAATCGGCCAACGCGGCCCTGGACGGGCAGACCGGGGCCGAGATCGTTCTCGACTATAACGGCAATCCGGTCCTCTCCGCCTACACCCCGGTGACGGTGAGCGACGACCTGAAATGGGCCCTCCTGGCGGAAATCGATGAAGCCGAAGTGGCGCGGCCGGTGCGGTCGTTGATTGTTTCCATCATCGCCATCGCCGTGGGGCTGATCGTCCTCGTGGTGGTGGCGGCACTCCTGGTGGGGAATATGCTGAGCCGGCCGCTGGTGGAGGGGGTCCGGTTTGCCGAAACCGTGGCCGGCGGAGACCTGACCGCCGACCTGGACATTCAACAGAAAGACGAAATCGGGTTGTTGAGCGACGCCCTCCGGAACATGGTCTACCGGCTGAAGGGGGTGGTCTCCGAGGTGCAGACCGCCGCCGACAATGCGGCATCCGGCAGCGAGGAGATGAGCAGCTCGGCGGAGGAAATGTCCCAGGGCGCGTCGGAACAGGCCGCCAGCCTGGAGGAGGTCTCCTCCAGCATGGAGCAGATGAGCGCCAACATCCAGTTGAATGCGGACAACGCGGCCCAGACCGAAAAGATCGCCCTCCAGACGGCCCAGGACGCCGAGGACGGCGGCCGTCAGGTCAAGGAGACGGTGGATGCCATGCGGAACATCGCCGAAAAGATCGACATCATCCAGGAGATCGCCCGGCAGACCGATCTCCTGGCCCTCAATGCGGCCATCGAGGCGGCCCGGGCCGGGGATGCCGGCAAGGGATTCGCGGTGGTGGCGTCGGAGGTGCGCAAGCTGGCCGAACGGAGCGGCGAGGCGGCCAAGGAGATCAACGCCCTGTCCGGCAGCAGCGTCGATGTGGCGGAGACCGCCGGGCAGATGCTGGAAAAAATCGTCCCGGACATCCGGAAGACCGCCGAGCTGGTCCAGGAGATCAGCGCGGCTTCCAAGGAACAGACCGCCGGCTCCGATCAGATCAACAAGGCCCTCCAGCAGCTCGACGATGTGGTGCAGCAGAACGCCTCCGCCGCCGAAGAGGTGTCGTCGACGGCCGAAGAGCTGTCGGCCCAGGCCCAGCAGCTCCAGGAGACCATGGAGTTTTTCAAGGTGGACGCGGGTGCGGTGGCGGGCCGGCACCCGAGTTCTCAACCGTTAACAAAATGGCAGGCGGATCGCGACAGGCGCCAAGCCGATGAAAACGCGGGAGTACCTTTCAAAAAGGAAAAGCGGAACGAGACCCGATTGACCTTGGGGGAGGATGAGGCGGAAGATGGATTTGAGCAATATTGAGCTGCCCTTGAGCTTGTCCAAAATATAAATGTTGGCAACAAGTGCGCAAAAACAGAGAAGATAAAGGATTCAAGGGGAGGCGCTGGATGAGATGGAAAAAGCGGACGTTTCTGTGGGCTTGTACGGGTTTGGCTTGCATCCTGATCATGGTTCAGCCGGGGCCAGCCGCAGAAAATGCTGAATCGCCGGCGGCGACGCAGGAGACAGCAAGGGGCGTTCAGCGGCTGTCGGCCCTTACGGATACCCTGGAAACGATGGACCGGCTCCTGACGGCATTGAACGGGAAGGACGCGGCCCTCAAAGCAGCAGACACGGAGGAGGAAAAGGCGGCCATCCGGGCTGAAATCGCCCAAATCAAAGCCTCGCTGGAGAAACGGCGGGAGGAATTCGAAACCATCGCTTCGGGGGGCGAACTGGAGATCGCCGTCCCGACATCGGATCGTCCCTTCGATCTCAGGGAAGAGATCCAGGAGATCGTCCGCCCCCTGATCGAAGAGCTGAAAAACGTCACCAAACGCCCCCGGGAAATCGAAAGCCTTCGGCGACGGATCGATAATTTGGAGAAAACCCTCCAGAAGGTCCGGGACGCCGTTGCGAGCGTCGAGGGCTTGATGGCGTCCACGGAAGACCCGAAGCTCAAAGGACAATTGGAGGACGCCCACGGAAGGTGGCAGGAGAAGGAAAAGGAGATCGAACGGGAGATCAAGTCCCTCCAGTACCAGCTGGATCAGAAAACCGCATCCAAACAGTCCGTGGTCAAAACCCTCCAGGAATCGGCGGGTCACTTCTTCAAAACCCGGGGGCTCCATCTGCTGCTGGCTTTTCTGGCCTTTGCCGCGATCTTTTTCGGCCTCCGGTTTATCAGCTGGCGGCTGTTCAGGGCCAGGGCCGCCAGAGCGCCGGAGACGCGCTCCTTTTACAGCCGCATTTTCCAGGTGGTCTATCAGGGATTTACCATTCTGGCGGCTTTGGCGGCCGCCCTGTTGCTGCTCTACAATTTCGGCGACTGGATGATCCTGAGCATCGCGCTGATCGTGCTGGTGGGGGTCGCGTGGACGGCGCGGACCGGGTTGTCCAAATTCTGGGAGCAGTCCAAGCTTCTCCTCAACATCGGCACGGTCCGGGAAGGAGAGCGGTTGATCTACGACGGCATCCCCTGGCAGGTGGGACCTTTGAACCTTCAGACCACGCTGACCAACAGCGAGTTGAGCGGCGGAGTCCTCCGGCTGCCCCTGGCCTCACTCATCGGCCGCCAGTCGAGGCCTTACGACGGGGAAGAACCCTGGTTTCCCACCCGGACAGGCGACTATGTCACCCTCGCCGACGGCACGTTCGGGAAGGTGATCCTCCAGACGCCGGAGACGGTCACCATGGACGTGCTGGGGGGCTGCCGGAAGACCTATCCGGCGGCGTCGTTTATCGGGCAGAACCCGGTGAACCTGTCCAAAAACAATTTCGGTGTCGGCATGACCTTCGGCGTCGATTACGCCCACCAGGCCGACGTGACCCGGGACATTCCCGAACGGCTGCGGGCGGTGATGATGGAAGACTTGGCCAAAGAAGAGTTCGGTGCCGATCTCATCGACGTGCTGGTTCAGTTCAAGGAAGCGGCGGCGTCTTCCTTGGATCTGCTGGTATGGGCGTCGTTTGCCGGCAACGCCGCGCCCTATTACTACGCCATCGGCCGCGTCCTCCAGCGCATCGCCGTGGACGCCTGCAACGCCAGCGGGTGGGGGATTCCGTTTACGCAGGTTACGGTGCATCAGGCCCAGGCGGAAGATGGATTTCAGACGGCGACTTCGCCTTCCGGCTGATTTGGGGATCTTTGGGGGACGCTCATGGGGGCACCCCTTTTGACGAATCTGATCTTTTTCAGCACGCCGGTTTGGGGGTCCACCAGAGGGGCGATGTTGCCGTTTGCGAATCGGATGGCTTTCAGAAAGAGGTAATCGCCGAAGCCATTGTTGGCGAAGATGAAGACGGGGACGCCGGCCAGCTCACTCCCACCACAAATGTTGAAGCGGAATTTCGATTTCTTGGAATGGTTCGGCCCGGACCCTGTCATTCTCGCCATGAGCCGAGACCAGCAGCCATTTCCCGGATTCCAGGCGAAACACTTCCAGAGTTCTGGCGATAGGATCGATGAGCCAGCAATATTGAACTGAAAACTGGGCATACAGCGGCATCTTGCGGATTCGGTCGACGCGGACCGTGCTTTGGGACAGCACTTCGCAAATCCAGTCCGGCGGGATGGTGGTATAATTGGTTTCAGGCGGGCTCGGGAGCCGTTCTCTCCGCCAGGCGGCCAGATCAGGGACCAGAATGCTGTCGCCAAGGCAGATCTCCGGTTCGTACAGGATGATCCAACCCCCCGGACCGCCGCTTCCGCTTTGAAACGGCCCCCTGATTTCGCCCGTGATCCCCGACGCGACATTGCTGTGCCGGAAGGACGGCCTCGGCACGGCCACCAGTTCACCATCTATGATCTGGCCGATCATTGTCTCCGGCAGGGATTTCAAATCTTCATAAGCTGCTTTGTTGCAGATTTTTTCCAGCATTATTTTTTGCCTCTTCGAGCCCATCAATGAGAGCGTTGATCTTGGATTCGTCAAGGCCGTAGCAAGGAACCCAATACCTTCCTGAAACGACCAAATTATTGACCGCGTCTTTGACTTTCGAATTTTCTTCTCCCAGGATCGAACGCCAGTGATCTTGACGAATTGAGGTGTAGTCGCTTAAGCGTTCAATGTAGACGCCTGCGGCCAATCCCACTTCCGGCGAACTGGCGACTGGAAAGATGCTGATGATACTGTTCCTGGATTTATTGTCTCCCATGCGGCCAATAAACGAAACATTGGATAAGGTGCGAGTGGTGCTGTCAAACAGTTCACTGAAGTTTTTAACCGCTTTCCTGTATAGGTCTAAGACATTGCTGTTTTTTGCCAACCCCTCCAATTCTTCCCATGAAAGAGCGCTTTTCCTTTTTGACTGGCTTTTTGAGCGGGTTTCGACTTGCGTTTCATCCAAGAGGAATGATCTGGCTATAAATTCAACATCTTCAGTTTTGAAAAAGGAGAACGTCACAACATTGATATCAACGTGGTGGGTTTCAGACAGATACTGAACAATTCGTTCTGAAGCTGAATCGAGCTGGGAAGCCACAATGTAGATGCGGTGCCGCTCGTTTAAAACTTCCGGGGGCTCGATTTGAAATTTCTCTTTAAAGGCAACGGCCAGTGTTTTTTCTTTCCAAAAGGATTCAGCAATTTCCGTGATCTTTTCCACTCCCCAATTTTGAATGCAAGAAGCGTAATCCAATGTTTGGGCAACGATGTCTCTGGGCGTTCTGTCTCTTTTCAACTCCAGGATGACCAAATTGCCTTCGGAATCCATGGACAAAACGTCGATGATTCCGCCATAATCAGTAGAGATTTGTTGTCCGATAACGAGAAGACCTTCGTTCACCAAACCGATATCGCCGACAATCCAACTTTCTAATTTCGATTCAAAATTCAGTTTTTGCCTGGGTAGCGAAGTGGGCATTCCGTCTTGGATTTTCCATAATTGGGTTTCGGTTGGCATTTCTCATTTCTCCTGATGGACTTTTGTCGGTTTATGGAACTGCGCACAGCATAGATAGGAAAAAAGAATACGTCAAGCATATTGGGCTGTTGGAATTCGGAATGCCAGTTTGATTTCATCAAAATGCTATGCGATTACCGTTATGGAAAAATTGAAAAGAGGCGACACCATGACAAAAACACTGCAAATAGACGTTGACGTTCTTTGGCGAACACATTGGGCAGGAATTATAAAAACGTCCATGAAGACGTGACGCGGCAGCTCCATGTGGGGTTGATCGAAAAAACGGCGGATGGCCGAATCGGGGTTCCGTGGGATTTTGTGGAGGCCCACCGACTGCGCGTCCTTGCAGCTTTTTCCCTCGCACCCGCCGGCGCATCTGCGTCCCGCTCCTTGAGAAGAACGCCGCTTGGAGCTTTTTCGAGAACCCTAATAAAGAGTATCCCTGGCAGTTTTTCCGGCGATCACGGATCTGTGGCCGCGAATGAAATCCCGCTGGCGCTGGCCATTGCACAGCGGGAAGGAAAACGGGGAGAGACGATGCGCAAAAAGGGCCTTCCATCAAATCGGACGGCCCTTTTGCCTTTAAATTACATTCACCCCAAAACTTCCTGAGATCCTTGCGTTCCGGGATTGGATTACTGAAGTTTTAATTATAATTCGGCTGGCAGGGTTCCGAAATCAGGAATTGCCGCCGGATCGACCGCATCGTCGGCCGGGTCGGTGGGGATGGCTGTCGGGCGGCGCATTGTCGTTTTCAGACCAGTCCACCAGGTACGCAAAGGCTTTCTCCACGTAGGCCTGCATGGGCGTCAACCGGTCGGCCATGCCCTCGTCCCCCGGCACGCCGTTGAAGTCGAAGTTGCCGTTGCCGTCGGCGTCCACCTCTCCAATTTTCCATTTTCCGCCTCCTTTCTGTGTTGCATTTTTTGGGGTTGATGAATGGGTATCGAAACCACGCTATTTGGCCCGGCTCTTGTTATAACACAATCCCCCCGCCGCCTCCACCGTCGTCCCGCTGATCGCCTCGTTCTCCACGC
>CAYPCE010000159.1:0-8577 GCA_964409085.1 uncultured Desulfobacteraceae bacterium
TATTATGTTTAGATCCATTTGAAAAGGGATTTTTCGGGAATGTGCGCTTTTCTGGTTTACAGAAACGGCGGACGGGCATAGAGTGCCCCGGATGAAAGGGACCGGCTACACATACGGCGGGATCCTCCGGATCAGCCTCCCCCTGGTGGTCACCATGGGCGCCACCATGGCCATGGAATTCACCGACCGGATCTTCCTGGCCCGGTATTCCCTGGACGCCATTGCCGCGGCCCTGCCCGCCGGCATCGCCGCCTTTCTGCTCATCGCCTTTTTCATGGGCGTCTCCGGCTACCTCAACGTCTTTATCGCCCAGTACACCGGGGCGGAGGCCCACGACCGGGTGGGGGCCGCCCTCTGGCAGGGGATCTGGTTTTCCCTCATGGCCGGGGTGGTGTTGGCGGCCTGTTCCCTCCTGGCCGAACCCCTTTTCCGGTTGAGCGGCCATCCCCCCGAGGTGCAGCGGCTGGAGACGGTCTATTTCAAAATCCTCTGCCTGGGCGCCGGCATCGACGTGCTGGCGGTGGGCCTTTCCTGCTTCTATTCCGGCCGGGGCTTCACCCGGACGGTCATGATCGTCCATCTGGCCGGGACCCTGGTCAACATCCCCCTGGACTACGCCCTCATCAACGGCGTCTGGATCTTTCCGGAACTGGGCATCGCCGGCGCGGGCATCGCCACGGTAACCGCCTGGACGGTCATCGCGGTCCTTTTCGGGGTCCTCATCTTCACCCGGAAAAACGACCGCCGGTACGGCGTCATCCGCCAACACCGTTTCGAACCGGTCCTCTTTCTGCGGCTGCTCCGGTTCGGCGTGCCCAGCGCCCTCCAGTTCTGCCTCGACATCTTCGCCTTCAGCTTTTTCATCTTCATGGTGGGCCGGATCGGAAAAGAGGCCATGGCCGCCACCAACATCGTCATCTCCATCAATTCCCTCTCCTTCATGCCGACGGCCGGCTTTTCCCTGGGCGCCGCCACCCTGGTGGGCCAGTCCCTGGGCCGGAACCGGCCCGACGAAGCGGCCAGCGCGGCGGTGCGCTCCATCCACATCTCCCTGCTCTACACCGCCCTGATGGCAGTGGTGTTCGTGGGGTTCCCCGGTCCGGTGCTCAGCCTCTTCCGCCCCGGGAACACCTCGCCGGACCCGTTCGCGGAGATCGTCCGCACCGGGACGGTCCTGCTCCGGTTCGTGGCGGTCTATATCTTTTTCGACGCCCAGTACATGGTCCTCATCGGCGCGCTCAAGGGCGCCGGCGACACCCGCTTCATCATGGTCAGCGTGGCGGTGGTCTCCCTCTTGTTCCTGGTCCTGCCCATCGCCGTCGGCGTCGGGATTTTCGGGGCCGGACTCTATTTTTCGTGGGGGTGTCTGACGGTCTTCGTGGCATCCCTGTTCGGGGTGTCCCTGTGGCGGTACCGGCAAGGAGCGTGGCGGCGGTTGCGGATTATCGAAATGCCGGCAGCGGCCGGCAAGCCATAACCGACGGCCAATCCTTTTCCCCGGAGGATTCCCCCCTTGCCCCCTTCTCTATCCTTGCGGGATAAAATAGGTACGATTTATCTATCTATTAAATTTCCATCCGCCACATGCAGCGTCACATCCGACGCCGTCAGCACGTCGGCGATCTTCCGGGGGGGCTGCCGGTCCGTAAACAGCGCGTCGATTTCGCGGATATGGGCCATGCGGACCATGGCGTTGCGGCCGAATTTGGTGTGGTCGGCGGCGAGGAAGACTTGGCGGGAGTTGGCGATGATGGCCTGGGCCGCGCCCACTTCCCGGTAGTCGAAATCCAGCAGGGTGCCGTCCAAATCGATGCCGCTGATGCCGATGATGCCGAAATCGACCTTGAACTGGCGGATGAAATCGATGGTGGCATGGCCGGTGACGCCGCGGTCTTTGCCGCGGACGACGCCGGAGGCCACGATCACCTCGAAATTTTCGTTTCCGCTCATCATGGCCGCCACGTTCAGGTTGTTGGTGATCACCCGGAGGCGTTCCTTTTCCATCAGTTCCCGGGCCACCTCTTCGGTGGTCGTGCCGATATTAATAAAAAGGGACGACTTGTTGGGAATTTGTCGGGCCAACGCACAGGCGATGCGTTTTTTCTCCTGAAGACAGAGGACCTTCCGGGCCGTGTAGGCGTAATTCTCGACACTGGAAGGCAGCCCCGCCCCGCCGTGATGGCGGCGGAGCAATCCGATGGCCGACAGGCTGTTGATGTCCCGGCGGATGGTCTGGGGGGTGACGTCGAAGTGGCGGGAAAGGTTCTCGATGGACTCGAACCCTTTGCCCCGAACAATGTCCAGGATCTCCTGCTGGCGCTGCCCAAGGGTATGGTGTTGCTCGGGTTCGTTTCCCGAGAGGAAATCATCGGGTTGGCAGATCGTTGCGGAAGACGGGGCCTGGGATTTGGCATTCGGCATAAGGGATTCCTTTCCGGCTTGTATCGTCTTCCACCATAGCAACCCAACTCCCGGTTCACAAGCGAAAAATAAGCGATAAATCCAATATACAATGAAAATTGACATTATTTTCCTATTTTATCAGTATTATATATTCTTTTAATTCTGGTAATTCGCTGCTCATATTTTCTTTTCCGAAATCGTTAGCCATGCAAAATGTCAATTTACGAAAATTCTTCTTGCAATCTCTATTTTCGTATGGCATTAGAATGATCAGAAACACGTTTTCATTTACTGACGGCGATTCAAGGAGGCATGTTGCACACCCAGGTACTGATCATCGGCGCCGGCGTGACCGGAATAGGGGTCGCCAGAGATCTAGCACTCCGGGGCATCTCCTGCATCATCGTCGAGCAGGGGGATGTCAACTCCGGGGCATCGGGCCGAAATCACGGCCTGCTCCACAGCGGGTCGCGGTACGTGTCTTCGGATACCGAGGTGGCGGCCGAATGCCTGGAAGAAGCGAACTCCCTGAAAACACTTGCGCCCCAGTGCGTCGAAGAGACCGGTGGCCTGTTTGTGGCGGTGGAAGGCGACGACGAGACGTACATCGCGGATTTTCCGTTGTTGTGCGAAAAAGCCCGCATCCCGGCCCGGCCCCTGGACATCCGGGAGGCGAGGGAAATGGAACCCTGCCTCTCGGACCGCGTCATCGCCGCCTACGCAGTGCCCGACGCCACCGTCGATCCCTTCAAGCTCGCCCTTCAGAACTTTCACCAGGCCCATCAGAACGGAACGAAACTGCTCCGCTACCATAAGGTCGTCGGCTTTAAACGAAACGGCGATCGCCTGACATCCGTCCATCTGGTCAACACCGAAACCGGCGGCTCCCTGTTCGTGGAGGCCGACCAGTTCGTGAGCGCCGCCGGGGCCTGGTGCGGCGAAATCGCCCGCATGGCCGGCGCGGAAATGGACATGGTCTATTCCAAAGGGAGTCTGGCCGTCACCCACAGCCGCCTGAGCGAACGGGTGATCAACCGGCTCCGGAAGCCGGCGGACGGCGATATCCTGGTGCCGGGCGGCACGGTCTCCATCTTCGGCACCACCTCTCTCCGGATGGATGTCCCTTCGGATGTCCGTCCCACGGTCCGGGAGGTGGATCACCTAGTGAGCGAAGGGGCGGCCATGATCCCGGAAATGGATCGGGTCCGGTATATCCGGGCTTATGCGGGGATCCGTCCACTGATCCAATCGGGGGGCGACGGAGAAGACCGGTCGGTCAGCCGCGGGTTCATCCTGGTGGATCACACCGCCGACGGCCTGGACAATTTCCTTACCATCTCCGGCGGCAAGCTCACCACCTACCGGCTCATGGCGGAACGGACCGCCGACCGGGTCTGCGAACGGCTGGGGGTCTGCGGGCCCTGCCGGACACGGGAGGAACCCCTGCCCACGGACCCGGCCTGGGAATGGACCGAGCCCGGTCTGGCGCCCCGGGAATGGATCAAGCACCCCGACCACCAGGACCCGTTGCTTTGCGAATGCGAAATGATCCCGGCCAGTGTCATCGATTCGGTGATCGGGTCCATCCGGGCCCAGGGCGGGACCCCGAATCTGAAAGCCGTGGGCCTCCGGACCCGCATGGGTAAAGGGGCCTGTCAGGGGTCTTTTTGCGGGGTCCGGGTCACGGGCCACCTCTGCGACCGGGGGGAGCTGACGAGCCGGGAGGCCCAGACCGAACTGAAGCGGTTTCTCCAGGAACGGTGGAAGGGCGAACGGCCGATCCTCTGGGGGGGGCAACTGATCCAATCGGAACTCAAGGAGGCCATTTACTGCGGCCTTCTGGGACTGGAGACCTGACGGATCATGCCGGCCGACCCCAAACGGATCAAGTCCGACCTGGTCATCGTCGGCGCCGGCATCGCCGGACTGTCCGCCGCTCTTTTCGCCGCGAACCGGGGCATCGACACCACGCTGGTGGGCGAAACCGGGGAGATCCTGTTCGCCAGCGGGCTCATGGACCTGCTGGCCATCCATCCCCTGGCGGACGGTCGGAGCTGGGACGATCCCTGGGCCGCCCTTACGGCCCTGCGCCGGGACCGTCCGGACCACCCCTATGCCCGGGTCCCGTCTCCGGACATTGCAGCGGCGTTCGATGCGCTGCTCGGTTTTCTGGCGGCACAGGACTTGCCGTATCGTCGCCGGGTCTCTCGAAACGTCGAGGTCCCGACCACCATGGGCGCGGTCAAACGGACGTACTGCGTTCCCGAAACCACCTGGGCCGGGGTTCGGGCCATGGAAGAAAAGGCGGCCTGCCTGCTGGTCGACTTTGATCAACTGCGGGGGTTCAGCGCCCGGCAGATCGCCTCGGCCCTGGAATCCCGGTGGCCGGGCCTCCGCACGGCCCGGCTCCCTTTTCCCGGAAAAACGTTCAGCCAGTACGCCGAACAACTGGCCCTGGCCCTGGAAGCGCCCCAAAACCGGGAGGCCCTGGCCGGTGATGTCCGGGCCTGTTTGGGCACCGCCCGCAGCGTCGGATTGCCCGCTGTCCTGGGCCTCTACCGGACCCGACGGATTTTCGAAGACCTCCGGCAACAGATCGGCGTCCCCCTTTTCGAGATCCCCACCCTGCCCCCGTCGGTGGCCGGCATCCGGCTGCGCGACGCCTTCCACCGGGGCTTGGTAGAAAAGGCCGTCCGACTGTTTCCCCATCACCGGGTCCGATCGGTCCGTTATGAGCAGAACGCCGATTTTATCCTTGACATCACCGCGCCGGACGGGGAACATAGATTGCACGCAAGCGCGCTGATGCTGGCCAGCGGCCGGTTCCTGGGCGGCGGCCTCAGAGGCGACAGGAGCGGGATCCGGGAAACGCTCTTGGACCTGCCGGTCCATCAGCCCCGGGAGCGGGCCGACTGGCACCGGCAGGATTTTCTGGACCCGAGGGGGCACCCGGTCAACGCGGCCGGGCTGGAGGTGGACGACCGGTTCCGGCCCCTCGGCCGCGGCGGCGAACCGGCCCATGAACGCCTGTTCGCCGCGGGCTCGGTGCTGGCCCACCAGAACTGGATCCGCTCCAAATGCGGCGTCGGCCTTTCCGTCGCCACCGCCTACGCCGCCGTCAAGGCTTATCACTGCCGATAAGCGATAGGATTCATGGCGGATAATATAAATCTCGCTGCGCTCACAGTGATCGGGCGCCGATTTTCATTGATGGATCGAATAGTTGGCGCGGGCGCGAAAGCGTCAAAGGAGGATATATCATGGTAAAGGTTGCTGTTGCGGAGTTTCGAGCGCATATGGACCAATATCTGGCGCACGTCATGAAAGGGCAGATGATTGTCTTGACATCGGATGGCCAACCGGTGGCGGAATTGAAGCAGCCGACGGATCATCGCAAACGGGCGATGGCGCGATTGCAGGAGGTGGCCGCCAAAGCAAAAATCGGCGATGTGATCAATCCGGTCATTGATGACTTCGAGGCGATCAATCGTGAATGGCTGGCGCGTCGCGACTCCGGACAAAAATCTGCGGCTGACTGAAGAGGTGCCAACACTATGGTAAAGGAAGCCAATACACTGCAAAGAATAGGAGAACCCGGAAAATGACCCTGAGCCTGGAATCCGTCAGCAAAACGGTCGGCCGGGAGGTCCACATCCACGAGGCGAATCTGACGTTCGAAACCGGTTCCCGGAACGTGATCCTGGGCCGGACCCTGGCCGGGAAAACCACCCTGCTGCGGCTCATGGCGGGTCTGGACCGCCCCACCCAAGGGCGCATCCTGGTGGACGGCGAGGATGTCACCGGCATGTCGGTGCGGAAACGAAAAGTCGCCATGGTCTACCAGCAGTTCATCAACTATCCCTCCATGACCGTCTTCGACAACATCGCCTCCCCCCTGAAGCTGAGCGGCATGGACAGGGCGACCATCCGGAAGCGGGTCCACGAAACCGCTGAGATCCTCCATCTGGAACCGCTCCTCGACCGGCTGCCGGCGGAACTCTCCGGCGGTCAGCAGCAGCGGACCGCCATCGCCCGGGCCCTGGTCAAGGATGCCCAACTCCTGCTCCTGGACGAGCCCCTGGTCAACCTCGACTACAAGCTCCGGGAGGAACTCCGCATCGAACTCCAGGAGATCTTCCAGCGCCGGGAGGCCGTGGTGGTCTACACCACCACGGAGCCCACCGAGGCCCTGATGCTGGGGGGCGATATCGTGGTCATCGACGAGGGGAAGATCCTCCAGACCGGGCGCACCCCCGAGGTCTACCACAGCCCGGCCAACCTCAAGGTGGCGGAGGTCTTCAGCGATCCGCCCATCAACACCATCGACGGCACCGTGGGCGAAAACGGCGGGACCATCGGACGCGATATCCCCATCCCCCTCATCGGCCACCTGAAAGGGGTGACGCCGGGATCGTACCGGTTCGCCGTCCGGTCCAACCACCTTTTTCTGGAACGGCAGGGGCCGGAGGATACCGAGATCGACGCAACGGTCGAGCTGTCGGAGATCAGCGGATCGGAGACCTATATCCATGTCCGCCACCACGACACGCCCCTGGTGATCCAGGATACCGGGATCAAGAGCCACAAAATCGGGGCGGAGATCTCCCTCTTCGTCCACCCGGAACGGCTTTACGTCTACGATCCGGCGGGATCGCTGGTCGCATCGCCGGAACGGTCTTGAACTGTAAGGAGACACAATGGCGCGCATTGAAATGAACGAGATCGCCCACAGCTATATGGCCAATCCCCAGGAGCCGGACAATTACGCCCTGAAGCGGATCCACCACACCTGGGATGATGGAGGGGCCTATGCCCTGCTGGGGCCGTCGGGGTGCGGCAAAACCACCATGCTCAACATCATCTCCGGCCTGCTCAAACCGAGCGAAGGGCGGGTCCTCTACGACGGGCAGGATGTGACCGACCTGCCGCCGGAGAAGCGGAACATCGCCCAGGTCTTCCAGTTCCCGGTCCTCTACGACACCATGTCGGTCTTTAACAACCTCGCCTTTCCCCTCCGGAACCGGGGGGTGGACGAAAAGGAGGTCTCCCGGCGGGTGGAGGAGGTGGCCGACATCCTCGACCTGACGCCGTTCCTGAAAAAGAAGGCGGCCGGCCTCACCGCCGACGCCAAGCAGAAGATTTCCCTGGGCCGGGGCCTGGTCCGGAGCGACGTGGCCGCCATCCTCTTCGACGAGCCCCTCACCGTCATCGATCCCCACCTGAAATGGCACCTCCGGCGCCAGCTCAAGCAGGTCCACGAACAGCTCGGGCTGACGCTCATCTATGTCACCCACGACCAGATCGAGGCCCTCACCTTCGCCGATCAGGTGATCGTCATGTATGAAGGGGAGATCGTCCAGGTGGGCACGCCCCAGGAGCTGTTCGAGACGCCGAAACACAAGTTCGTCGGCTACTTCATCGGCAGCCCCGGCATGAACTTCCTCCCCTGCGCCCTGGAGGGCGATACGGCCCGGGTCAACGGCCACGCCATCCCCCTGGCGGGGGAGACCGCGGCAACGGGGCGGGAGAAGGGCGGGAAACTGGAACTGGGGATCCGACCCATGTACCTGAAGGTCCACACCGATCCCGTGAAAGGGGGCGTGCCGGTAAACGTAAAGCTGGTCCAGGACCAGGGGAGCTTCAAGATCCTCACCCTCGGCATGGAAGAGCACGTGCTCCAGGCCCGGCTGCCCGAAGAGCAGCCGGTCCCCTCGGAAAGGGCCTGGGTCACTTTTCCGGCGGACCGGACCAAACTCTACGCCGACGAACGGCTGGTGGGATAAAAAGGAGCCGACATGAACAAATGGGAAGACAACAAGGCCTGGTTTCTGGTGCTGCCGGTGTTCGTCATCGTCGCCTTCAGCGCCATCATCCCCCTGATGACGGTGGTCAACTACTCGGTCCAGGACATCTTCGGCCCCGGTCAGCGCGTCTTCGTGGGGGCCGAGTGGTTCAAGGAGGTGCTCACCGATTACCGGCTCCACGAGGCCCTCTGGCGCCAGTTTCTCTTTTCCGGGCTGGTGCTCCTCATCGAGATGCCCTTAGGCATCGGGATCGCGCTGCTCATGCCCCGGAAGGGATGGGGCGTCTCCGCCAGCCTGGTGACCCTGGCCCTGCCGCTGCTCATTCCCTGGAACGTCATCGGCACCATCTGGATCATCTTCACCCGGCCGG
>CAYPCE010000160.1:0-8569 GCA_964409085.1 uncultured Desulfobacteraceae bacterium
CCTGCCGTTCCGGCTGCTCGTACTCCCACCGCATCCGGTCCGGGGGCCGGACAAAGAGGTTGCCGCTGGCCGTATCGGTGATGTCCATGGCCGCCAGGGTCGATTCCTGATGGAAATCGGCGGAAAAACCCTGACCGGTGTAGCGCTCTTCGACCTTGTCGAGGATGTCCTCCAGGGTCGGGTCCGATGGCGTTTTCGTTTCGGAAGCCGGCGGCGGGGATGCGCCTTCCTGGCCCCAGGCGGTGGACAGGGGCAAAAAAAGCCCCGGCATCGCCAGGGTCAAAAAGAACAGGAATATAATGGATGGAAAGGTTTTCCGGCTAGATCGCGCGGATGCCGCAGGACAGGAGTTTTTGGGATAAGACGTCGTCAAGGTTGTAGAAATCCTCGTCCCTGAGTTCGATCAGGTTGAAATGGTTGTTTTTAAAGATGCGCCGCTTCCGTTCTTTCTCTTCGGACCGATCCGACGCCCCCCAGTATTCGAGGCAGACCCGGCCCTCCGGCAGGTAGAAGGTGGCGTAGATCTCTTCTTCCAGGGGGAGCCGTTTTCCGTGGACGTGGCGGACGCCGGTCATGTAGAGCCAGTTGTCCACGATGATCTCCTCCTTGGAGGTCACGTAGTGGCCGTCGGAGGTCCGGTGGCCGGATCGGCGCCGGGGCGTTGACCGCTCCCGGGGCTTTCGGCCGGCGGTCTTCTTTTCCGGCTCGTCTTCCCGAAGCTTGAAGTCGGGAAGATCCAGGTCCAGCAGCAGGGCGCTTTCCTCCGGCTTTTTCCCCACCACGGTCAGTTTGCCGGCCCCTTTCCGGCCGCCCATGGGGTTGTCCGGCAGCCGTTCGCCGTTAACAAAATGGCCCGTTTCCGACTGCCCGTCGGGTCGGGTGACCGTCCCTTTGCCGTGGCGCCGGTCGTTTTGGAATTCTCCTTCGTAGACCGTGCCGTCCGGATAGGTCAGCTTCCCCCGGCCGCTGTACCGGCCCCCCTCGAACTGTCCCTCGTACCGGGCGCCGTCGGCGTAGACCATCCCGCCGTAGCCGTGGCACTTGCCGGCCTTCAACTGGCCCACATACCTAGCCCCGCCGGGATAGGTCAGCGCGCCGTGGCCGTCGGGCCGGTTGTCGGCGAACTGGCCTTCATACTTGAAGCCGTTGGGGAACGTCAGGGTTCCCAAGCCGTGGCGGCGATCCTCCCGGAAGCCGCCATCGTACCGGCTGCCGTCCGGAAACGTCAGGACGCCCCGGCCGTTGAACCGGCCGTTTTCGAACTGCCCATGATACTCGGTTCCGTCGGGAAAGAAAAGGGCCCCGTAGCCGTGGGACCGGTTCTCTTTGAAATGGCCCTCGTACCGGAAGCCGTTGGCGAAGGTCATGGCCCCGAGACCGTGGCGCTTGCCGTTCCGGAACCGTCCCGTATAGACGGCGCCGCTGGGGAAGGACAAGGTCCCGTGCCCCTCGAACGCCCCGCCCCTGAAATCCCCTTCGTACCGGCGGCCGTCCGGGAAAACCATGGCCCCGTAGCCTTCCAGCACGCCGTCCACGAACCGGCCGGTCAGTTCTGCGCCGTCGTCCCGTCGGCGGGTTTCGGTCTCCCGCTGGGGCAGTTTCCAGATGCGGCTGAAGGGCGCGCTGTTGCTCTCGATGCCGGATGGGGAAGCGTCGCGTCGGCGCTCGAACTCTTTTTTGAGCGCCTTGCCGCGTTGGAACGGGCTCATATGTCGGTCTCCGGGGGGCTGTTTTCGCATCTTTAGACACCATTTCAGACGATGCTGAAGGATGCGAAAGTATTCCACCCATCCCGGATTTCGTCAACCGATCGGGGCACTATCCCTTTTGCGGAAACCCGTTCCCTCTGCCGGCTCTTATGAGAGCATCCGGATCACCCGTTTCAGGTCTTCGTCTCCCTCGATGGGGCCCAGATCCACCTCGGCGGTCCGCTCCACCGGCGGCGTCATGCCGAAGACCGCAAGACAAAGGGCGTCCAGCTTTTCCAGCCGTTCGGCGACGTCCGCCGCATCCACGTGGGGAATGCGCACGCCCTGCATGGCAAGGGTCTCCATGGTCTTGCCCCGCCGCTGCTCCTCGAACCGGGCCGCCTTCTCCAGGGTCTCCACATACCGCTGCTTGTGGGCCGACACCGCGGACCAGAGGTCCTGGGTGTCCGGCAGCTCATGGAGGAGGCCCAGGGCGAAATCGAGGAGATCCGCCGGGTCCCGGGCCACATAGTCGAGGTTCTGGAAAAAGAGGCGGAGGAAATCGATCCGGGGCTCGGACCACTTAAACCGGCAGTTGCGCAGCTTGGCCCGGAACCGCTTCTGGAGATCCGGCGGCGCGCCGGCCGCGACGGCCTCCACCAAGCGCGGGTCCGGATTCCGGTCGATGTGGAGCCGGGACAAAAAGGCCGCCGCCGTCCCTTCGGGCAGCGGGAATTCCGCCGTTCCCCGGCCGTCGGGAAAAGTGAACCGGGCAATGGGCGGCGGATCGGTCAAACGGGCCAGGATCATTTCTTCGTCGTCCGGTCCCATGGCCGCATCCGCCAGTAGCGGCTCCAGTTCCGCCTGGAGGGTTTCGCCGGGAAAGAGGATCAGTTCCAGGATCGACTGGGATTCGGCATCGTCCCCGTAGCCCACGGCCTCCGCCAGTTCGGCGCCGGAGCCGGGGGCGATGAGGGAATCGATGGTCCCCACCGCATTCCGGTCCAGTTCCATTCCCCCGGCCAGGAGTTCCCGCAGTCGCGCGGCGATCACGGCGTATCGGTCTGAATAATCCATGTTTTGTCCTTAAGCCGCGTAGAGGTAGGGGCGCATTTTGGCCTGGAGCATCCCCTTGTTGACGGCGCCGGGGATGGTCTCCCGGAGCTGTCCTTTGTCGAAGATCAGAAAGGTGGGGACGCTCATGACCTGGAACCGCGTGGCGGTCATGGGGTTCTGGTCGATGTTGAGCTTTCCCACCCGGGCCCTGCCCTTCCACTCCTTGGCCAGTTCGGTCATGATGGGCGCGGTGGTCTGGCAGGGGCCGCACCAGGGCGCCCAGCAGTCCAGCAGCACCGGAAGCGGGGATTTGAGAATCTTGTTCTCGAAATCCCGGTCCGTCACCATGACCGGCGCGGCGGCCAGAAGGCTGTCGGTGGGCACGGCGGATTTGCACTTGCCGCATTTGGCGGTCTGCCCCGCCCGGTCTGCCGGGATCCGGTTCTTGGTCCCGCAGGAGGGGCATCGTATGAGATAGGCATCGGCTTGCGCCATCGCGTCTCCTTTCAGCTTGTGTTACATCAACCCGTAGTTTTTCAGCTTGTTGTGGAGCGTTTTCCGGGTGATGCCCAGACGGCGGGCGGCCTCGCTCTTGTTGCCGCCCGTGGCCGTCATGGTCTGTAAGATAGTCGCTTTTTCCACTTCTTCAAGGGAAACGTCGCCGCCGGCAAGGGGCGGCGCCTCCGTTTGGTCCACGGCCGCGGCCTGGTCTTCTCCGGTCCGGGCCGACTGGAGATTGGGGAAATCCCCCACGTCCAGGTAGTCGGCCCGGGCCAGCACCACGGCCCGTTCCACGGCGTTCATCAGCTCCCGGACGTTCCCCGGCCAGTCGCTCCGGACCAGCCGGTCCATGGCCTCGGGGGTGAACCCTTTGACGGTTTTCCGGTTTTTTTCGGCGAACTGACGGAGAAAATGATCCGCCAGGAGCGGGATGTCCTCCCGCCGCTCCCGCAGGGGCGGGACGTGGAGGCTCACCACGTCGAGGCGGTAGTAGAGGTCTTCCCGGAAGGTCCCGTCGGCGATCCGTTCCGGCAGGTCCCGGTTGGTAGCGGCGATAACCCGGACGTCCACGGGGATGACCGTTTCGCCCCCCACCCGGGTCAGCTCCCGTTCCTGGAGGACCCGGAGGAGCTTGGCCTGCATGGTCAGGGCCATCTCGCTCACTTCGTCCAGGAAGAGGCTGCCGCCGGAGGCCTGGACGAACCGCCCCTCCTTGCGCCGGTCGGCGCCGGTGAAAGCGCCCTTTTCGTGGCCGAAGAGTTCCGACTCCAGCAGGGTTTCGGTGATGGCGGCACAGTTGATCTTGACGAAGGGGCCCTCTTTACGCGGGCTGTTGTAGTGGACGGCCCCGGCGATCAGCTCCTTGCCCGTGCCCGATTCGCCGGTGATCATCACCGTGGCCTCGGAGGGCGCCGCCTGGGCCACGGTCTCCAGCAGGTCCACCATGGCCGGGCTCTGCCCGATGATCCGCCGCCGGTCGAACCGGTCCCCCAGTTCGGCCCGGAGCCGCCGGTTTTCGTCCTTCAACCGGGTGTGCTCCATGGCCCGTTCCATGGTGACCCGGAGTTTTTCGAAATCCAGCGGCTTGGTCAGGTAGTCGTAGGCGCCTTTTTTCAGGGCGTCCACGGCGGTTTCCACCGAGGAATAGGCGGTCATGATGATCACCGGGATGGCCGGGTTGAGGGCCTTGATCCGCTCCAGGGCCTCGATGCCCGATACCTTGAGCATCCGGATGTCCATGAGCGCCAGATCGAAGGGGCCCGCTTCCACCGCCGCCACGGCGGTTTCGCCGTCGTCGGCCTCGGTCACGGCGTAGCCCCAGCCGCCCAGGAGGGTCCGGAGCATGGTCCGGTGGGCCGCGTCGTCGTCCACCACCAGCACGGTGTCTTTATCGGTCATGATCGTTGTGTTTTCTCCGATTCTGCGTCCGCGTCGAAGACGAGGGACACGGTGGTTCCCCGGCCCTTTTGGCTGACGATGTCCAGGCATCCGCCGTGGGCCTTCATGATGTTGTCGGCAATGGCCAATCCCAGGCCGGTGCCCGAGGGTTTGGTGGTGAAATAGGGATCGAAGACTCGGGACAGGTCCGCGGGATCGATGCCGGCCCCTGTGTCTGCGATATGGAGGATCGGCCGTCCGTCTTCGTCCCGTTCGGCGGTCACGGTCAGAACCCCGCCGTCGCCCATGGCCTCCACCGCGTTGATGTAGAGGTTGAGCAGCACCTGGTTGACCCGGTCGGCGTCGATCACCGCTTGGCCGATGTCGTCGGGGATCCGGGTTTCCACGGCGATGCCGCCGTCCCTGGCGCGCTTTTCCACCAGCCGCAGGGAGGTCTCGACGAATCGCTTCAAATCCACGGGGGACGGCGAAAGGACAACCGGCCGGGCGAATTCCAGCAGGCCGGTGACGGCCCGGTTGAGGCGGTCCACCTCGCCGATGAGGATGTCGGCGGTCTCCCGGTCTTCGGGCACGTCCTTGTACCGCTCCCGGAAATAGGTGGCGAACCCCTTGACCGAACTCAGCGGGTTCCGGATTTCGTGGGCCACCCCGGCCGCCAGCCGCCCGACCGCCGCCAACCGCTCGTTCTTCTCGATCCGTTTCCGGAGCGCCCGGATCTCGCTGAGGTCCTTGAACAGGACCACGTACCCGAGAAATCCGTCCCTTTCGTCCCGGAGGCGGGAGGCGGTTACCGACAGAGGGACGGTCCGATCCGGGCCGAGGGGACAGTCGATCTCCCATTCGGGTGGATCGTCGCCGGTTTCCAGCGCCCGGACCGGTTCCCACAAGGCCGCCGGCATCTCGTCCCCGACCGGCTTTCCCACGACCTCGGCGGGCCGGCGGCCGAGGATGGCGGCGGCGGTCTGGTTGAAGGAGGCGATGCGGCCCGCCCCGTCGGTGGCCAGCAGTCCGACCGGGATGTGCTCCACCAGCGTGTCGGAAAAGGCTTGAACGCGCGAAAGGGACCGGCGGGCCGACCGGTAGTGGTGGGCCAGGAACAAAAGGAAAATGCCGGCGAAGCATAGAAACAGGAAAATGACCCCCATGATCACGGTGTGGCGCTGATCCGTGCGTCGGGCCGCCTCCACGGCGCCCATGTCGAGGCCCACGAAAATGGCTTTGGGGCCTTCCGGATCGGGCGCCCGCCCCGGCCACATGTGATGGCCCATGCCCATATGGCCATGGGGGGCGGTGGGCAGAAACCGCCGGTAAACCTCGAAGATCCGACCCCCGTCGGGCCCCCGGACAGTCCGCCATTGCAGCGTCTCGGACCGGACCGCCCCGGCCATGTCCAAATCCGACCCATACCGTTGGCCGATGCGGTCCGAATCGCTGTGGGCCAGGACCCGGCCCCCGGCGTCGGTGACCATCAGGTAGGCGATGTCGGGCTGTCGGGCCGTCTCCGTCAGGAGCCGCTGGAGCTTGAAGTCGGGTCCGCCGCCGTGCATCCGTCCCATGCCCCTGCCCATCCCCATTCCCATCATCCCCATGCCGGTGCGGGTTCCGGCCTCGAAGGAGCGGATCAGGGCCGCCCCCTTTTCGGTCAGCAGCCGGATGCTGTTTCCCTTCTGCCGGTTGATGTTCTGAAGGGTCATGAGGGTGAAAATGGGCAGGAGGATGGCGATGGCGCCGAGAAACAGCCAGGGCGGGATGCCGCCGGGCCAGAAGCGTGACGACCTCATCACACAAGACCCAGCGCCCCCTCCAGATCCGCGATAATGTCGTCGGGGTCCTCCAGCCCCACCGACAGCCGGATCAACCCCTCGCCGATGCCCGCTTCCCTGCGTTCTTCCGCCGTATAGGTGGCGTGGGTCATGGAGGCCGGGTGCTGGATCAGGGTCTCGCAGTCCCCCAGGCTGACGGCCAGGGTGCAGAGCGACACGGCGTCCATGATGACCTTGCCGGCGGCCAGTCCCCCCTTGACCTCGAAGGCGAGCATCCCGCCGAACCGGCGCATCTGGCTTTTGGCCACGGCGTGGCCGTGGTGGGCGGGGAGTCCCGGATAGTAGACCCGGTCCACCTTGGGGTGGGCCTCCAGCCACTGGGCGATCTTGAGGCCGCTGGCGCTGTGGCGCTCCATGCGCAGGGCCAGGGTCTTGATCCCCCGCAGAAAGAGCCATGCGTTGAAAGGGCTCATGGCCGGGCCGTAATGGTGGGCGTATTCCCGCCGGATGCGGTCGATCATGCCGGCGCTCCCCACGATGAGGCCGCCGATGATGTCGCCGTGACCGCCGAGGTATTTGGTGGCGGAGTGGACCACGATGTCGGCCCCGATTTCCAGGGGCCGCTGGAGGTAGGGGGAGGCGAAGGTGTTGTCCACCACCAGCGGAATGCCCCGTTTCCGGGCAACCGATCCCCACATGCGGATGTCCAGGATGTCCAGGGTGGGGTTGGCGGGGGTCTCCATGTAGAGAAAGCGGGTCCGGTCGTCCACCATGGCGTCGACCTGCTGTTCCGTGCAGCAATCCGACGGGGCGATGAACCGGGATCCGATGGACAGGTCCCGGAAATGGGCGTTGAACAGGGAGAACGTCCCGCCGTAGACGGTGGTGCAGGAGACGAAATTGTCCCCCGGCTTGGCAAGAGAGAGGCCCACCGCCGCAATGGCCGACATGCCCGAGGCCGTGGCGATGGCCGCCTCGCCCCCCTCCAGGACGGCGATCTTTTCCTGGAGAAGGACCGCGGTGGGGTTGCCGATCCGGGTATAGACGAACCCCTCCTCCGATCCGTCGAAAACGCCGGCCCCGTGGCCGGCGGATCTGAATTTGAAGGTCGAGGTCATGTGGATGGGTGCCACCAGGTCCAGGGAGGTCGTGTGGACGGTGTGCGTGCCGTGGACGATTTCGGTCTCCAGGGAAAGCGGCTTCGTCGGTTTCATGGCGGGCTCCTTGTCGGTGCGGCGGCAGGTTGACAAAGACGGGCGGTCCATTGACGCGGACTCTCTTTAAATATATAGGGGTGGAGAGACGGTTGCAACCTTTTTCACCCCGGCCATTGCCATGCCGACATTCAACAGGCGCCACAGGAGGACATCATGGAAAAGACGACCACCAACCCCTGCCAGGAACGGATTTCATCCATATTTCGCGAGATCGGCGGATTCGGATGGAAGGAAGCGGAAATCTGGGCCGGATTCTGCGACGCCGTGGGCATGGACCCGATCCCATTTCTCAAAGTCATGCTGGAAAATGTATGCCGGGTGCAAGCGTGCGCAGCCGGGGGCGGCGTTCCGGGGGCCTGTTCCGGTGAAACTCCGGAGCTGTGGGTGGTGCTGAAGGGCGGGCAGACCCGCTTCGAGCTGATGCTGCCGAAAGTTTAGAAGGACGACCCTGGCAAGGTCAGGATTCGGCCCCGGCGTCGTCCGGCCGGATGCCGCTGTAGGCCCGCTGCCGGGCCTGGGCCGCCGCCGCCAGCGGCCCCACATGCACGTCCACGTAATCGTAAACCCGCGCCGTCTTTTTGCCCGGCGCGGGCCGCAGCACCCGCCCCAGGTACTGGATCACCCGGCCGCTGAACCGGATGGGGGTGGCGATGAAGAGGGTGGAGAGATCGGGGCAGTCGAACCCTTCCCCCACGAGCTGGCCGGTGGCCACCAGAACCCGGATCTCCCCGGCGTTGAGCCGGTCCAGGACCTCGCGGCGTTTGGCCATGCTCAGATCGCCGGTGAGGAGGCCGGCGTCGATCCGGTGGCGGAATTTGAGGATGGCCTGGAGGGTCTCGCAATGGTGCTTCCGGTCCGACAGTACCAGGATGGCCCCGTCGGTTTCGGCCGCCTCTTTGGCCACGTCGGCGGCGATGAGGTGGTTGCGGCCGTCGTCGTGGGTCAG
>CAYPCE010000161.1:0-8537 GCA_964409085.1 uncultured Desulfobacteraceae bacterium
ACCGCCTCCAGCAGCTTGTCCAGGATGTTCTGGAGGGCGTAGGGATTGACCGATTTCATCCAGTCCCGCATGTCGGGGTCCAGGGCGTGGGCGTGGGCGATCTTTTCGTACATCCAGTCCTCGATCACCTCGGCGGTGGCGTCCCAGCCCAGGACCACGTCCATCATGTGGGAGATGTCGCCCGCGCCCTTGTAGCCGTGGCGCTTCATCCCCTCCAGCCACTTGGGATTGACCAGCCGGGCCCGCAGGACGTGCTTGGCCTCCTCGAAGGTGGTGCGCAGCTTGACCCGCTTGGGATCGGAGCTGTCGCCCATGATGGCCAGGGGCAGGCTGCCTCGCACGGTCTTGGCCGCCACGATCAGGCCGCCGTAGTAGTTGTAGTAATCGGTGCAGGACATCATGTCGTATTCCCGGGAGTCCTCGTTTTTCACGGTGGCGTCCATCCGGGACAGGACCCGCCGGAACGCTTGGGGCTTCTGCGTCCCGTAGCTGCCCCGGCCGTAGGCGTGGGAGGAGTAGCGGATGTAGTTGTTGCCCAGGTCCTCCTGGGTCTCCCAGTTCTTGGATTCCACCAGCTCCGCGACCCCCGCGCCGTAGGTCCCCGGCGGGCAGCCGAAGACGCGGAAGGTGGCCTCGCGCCAGGCCTCCTCCTCGTCCAGGCCCTCTTTTCGGTATGCTTCCAAATCCTTGTACACGTTCCGGCGGAGGAAGTTGGATTCCGGCGGTTCCTTGAGGGCGGCGACGATTTGCACCGCCTCGTCGATTCGTTCCATCAAATTGGGAAAGGAATCCCGGAAAAAGCCGGAGACCCGGGGCACCACGTCCAGCCGGGGCCGCTTCAGCTCTTCCAGCGGAATCACCTCCAGCCCGCAGACGTTGCCGCTGCCCTTCCGCCAGACCGGCTTGAGGCCCATGAGGTAGAAGATTTCCGCGATGTCGTCGCCCCGGGTCCGCATGGTCACGGTGCCGTAGAGCAGAATGCCGATCCCGTCGGGATAATTGCCGGTCTCGGCCAGGTACCGCTCGATGAGGGCGTCGCCGAGCCGGACGCCCACCTCCCAGGCCGCCGGGGTGGGGATTTTGTTGGGGTCCACGGAGTAGAAATTCCGGCCCGTGGGCAGGATGTCGGCCTGGCCCCGGCTGGGCGCGCCCGAGGGGCCGGGCTTCACGAAGCCGCCCGCGAACCCGCCGAGACTCGCGTCGATCTCCTCGGTGGAGCGGCGGATGTTGGGGGTCAGGGTTTCGGCGATGTAGGCCAGGGCCGATTCGGCCTGGGGCGAGGGGCCGCCCGTCACCCGCCGGACGATTTCCGGCACGGCTTCGGTCCGGAAATCGGCGGCGGCCAATTCCCCCACCAGTTGCAACGCCCGGTCGTGGACGTGGCGGATCACGTCGCCGCCGGTCCGGTCCCCGAACCGGGCCAGCCGGTTCCCCCGGTTTTCCAGCACGTCGTCGTAGTCCAGCCCCTCGGCGGCCACCAGGGATTCCCGCAGGCTGGGCACGTCGCCGTTGGCCAGCCGGGTGAGCTGCACCAGAAACTCGGTGAGCCGGTCGCCCTCGGGCGGGGCGCCCAGGACGTGGAGCCCGTCGTTGATCATCGTGTCCGCGATCTCCTGGATGTAGCCGTGGAGCCGCTCCAGGAAGCCGTCGAAATCGGCCATGGCCGCGTCCCGGCCGATCTCCAGATCCCGGTCCAGATTGGCGGCGGCCGCGGCCTCCCAGACCATGTTCCGCAGGATGTCCACCTTGGCCGGGTCCTCGGCTTCGGCCGCCTTGTAGTCGTTGACCAGCCCTTCCACCTTGGCCAGGTCGTCGTAGAGATCGGCGTTGGTGAAGGCCGGGGTCAGGTGGTCCACGATACAGGCGTAGCTGCGCCGCTTGGCCTGGGTCCCTTCGCCGGGGTCGTTGATGATGTAGGGATAGAGGTTGGGCAGGTCCTGGATGGCCAGATCGGGATAGCAGGTCTCCGAGAGCCCCAGGGCCTTGCCCGGCAGCCATTCCAGGGAGCCGTGCTTGCCCACGTGCATGACGGCGTGGGCGCGGAACACGTCCCGAATCCAGCGGTATTGGGCCAGGTAGTGGTGGGGCGGCGACAGATACATGTCGTGATAGATCTGCTCCGCGTTTTCCAGGTAGCCCCGGGGCGGCTGGATGGTGAGAAAGACGTTGCCGTTTCGCAGACCGGCGAAGTGCATGCGGCCGTCGTGGACGAAAAGATCGCCGGGGATCTCGCCCCAGTCGGCGGTCATTTTTTCCCGGATGGATTCCGGCAGGGCGTCGTGCCAGGGCTTGAAATCCTCCGGGCCGGCGAAGGCTTCGGCCCGGGCCGCCATTTCGTCGGGGGGCAGCCAGCGCTGGTCGCAGGTCATCCGGTTCAGCATGTCGTGGGCCAGGGCGTCGCCGTCGGTCCAGGTCCGCTCCACGGCGTAGCCCGCCGCCTGCATCCGCTCCAGGAGCCGGTTGACGCTGGCGAAGCTGTCCAGCCCGGCGGCGCAGCCGATCCGGTCGTTGCGGGGCGGGTAGTGGTGGAAGACCACCGCCACCCGCCGCTCGGACGGGGGCGTCCGCCGGAGTCGGGCCCAGTTGACGGTCAGGCGGGCCATCTTTTCCACCCGGTCCGGGATCGGCATGTATTTGGCCAGCAGCGCCCCGGTCACGGGATCGACGGTTTCCTCCTCCCGGGAGGCCACCGGCACCGTGACGAGCACCCCGTCGAATTCCGGCTGGGCCGCGGCATAGGAGACCTCCATGCTGCCCATCCCCTGAAGGCTGTCCCGCCACTGGGCGAAGGGGGCCATGGAGGTCATGGCCTGGATCACCGGCACGTCCAGGCGGGGGTACAGGGGTTCGTATTCCGGCGCGACCAGGGTCATGGAAAACATCTGGGGGTTGATCAGCGCCTGGATTCGCGGCGTATCGCCGTCCATGAAGAAGTGGTCGACCACGTAGTCCGCGCCATGGTTGCCCCGGTCCGCGTCCTTGTACCGGATGTGGAAGACCGGGATCACGTTGGCCCCCAGGGCCTCCACGGCGCGGATCACGGCGTCGATGAAGGCCAGGTTGTTGTTGATCCAAAAGGTCTGGTAGAACCAGAGCCCCACCGTGGGCCGGTCCGGATCGACCCTGGCGGCGAGGTATTCCTCCAGCGTCGGAATGCCGGGGAGGTCCGGATGGTAGATCCCCTCGTTGGGCAGCTCCGCCGGCGGGCGCGGATCCACCGCCTCCCCGGACAGCCGTCCGCCCAGGTAGATGAGCAGCTGGTGAAAATTGAGGGGGCCGCCGAAGTTCAGGTAGCGGTGGATCGCGTCCCAGACCGGCGTGCCGAAATCCCGGGAATGCTCCCGGGCCGCCTCGATGGAATCCTCGTCCCCGCCGGTGGGCTGGACGTGGAGCCAGGGGCGATCCGCCTCCGGAGCCGCCGCCATGGCTTCGATCAGCTCGTCGAAGGCCGGAAACGAGGCCCTTCCCCCGTGCAGCGAGACGATCACCACGTCGGATGCCATGGCCTGGCGGACAAAAGCCCGCCGCCGGGCCTCGTCGAAGAGCTGGGTCTGGGCCCGGGCGTGAATCTCCACGGCCCCGCCGCCGTCCCGAAACAGCCGCACCCCTTCGCTCAGGGAGGGCAGCTCCATGGCGGTGGCCGAATAGTAGCAGAGGGTGTAGGCCGTCATGACGCCTCCTTCAGGCGGCCGGTCCGGATCTCCGGAACGCCGCCCATGGGGAACGCCCGGTCCAGGGCGTCCAGGAGCCCGGCCACATCCGCGCACCGGACCAGGGAATCCGCCGGCGCGCCGTCAAAGACTCCGTTGTCGTCCGGCCGCAGGCTGAAGACCGGCTTTCCACTGCCCAGGGCCGCCCGCAGCAGGGCCGCGTTGCCCCCGTTGACGGCCCCCACCTCGAATCCGCAGTCGATGACCACGTCGCAGTCCGCCAGCCGCGTCGCCGCCTCGGCCGCGGCGGCTTCGTCGATGACCGCCATGGGTGACCGGGCCGCGCACTCTGCGCCCAGGGACCGGGCCACGTAGTAATCGAGATCGTTGGTGTGGATCACGCCGGTGACGAGGCTGAACCCCCGTTTGGCCAGGAGCCGGTAGATCATGGCCCCGGACCCCATGCCGGCCGCCACGAAGGCCCGGCCCCGCCGGCCGTTGCCGCGAAGCTCGATGCCCCCCAGGCTGCGGTCGAACGTCGCGCCCCGGAAGTCGTAAAGATCGGCCACCGCGCCGCCGGTCAGCACCGCTTCCGGCGGTCCATACGCCGAGACCCCGCCGTTTTTGATCAGGGCCACCCGGTCGGAGACCTTGGCCGCCACGTCCACGTCGTGGAGCGAAGCCGCCACCGTGATCCCTTGGGTCCGGCACAGTTCCCGCAGGATCGCCATCACCTCCACCCGGTGTTTCAGATCGAGATGAAGGGTCGGTTCGTCCAGCAGCAGGATGTCGGGCCGCTGGGCCAGGGCCCGGGCCATCAGGATCTTCTGCCGCTCGCCGTCGCTCAGGTCCGAGAAGGTCCGGTGGGCCAGGTCCCCGGCGTGGACGGCGGCAAGGGCCTCGTCCACGGCCCGGTGGTCTTCGGGCCGGAGCCGGCCCAGAAAATCGGTATGGGGATAGCGGCCCAGGGCCACGAATTCAAAGACCGTAAAAAGCGGCGGCGACACCTTGTCCGTCAGGACCACGGCCATGGTCCGGGCCAGCTCCAGGGCGGAGAGGCCGGCCAGGGGCCGTCCCTTCAGGTCGACCCGGCCCCGGACGGGCGGCAGATGGCGCGACAGGGTCCGCAGCAGGGTCGTCTTTCCCGCGCCGTTGGGCCCCAGCAGGGATACGAATTGGCCCCGCTGGAAGGCCAGATCGATGCCGGACAGGACCGCCCGGGTCCCGTAGCCGACGGCCAGATCCCGGCAGTCCATCACCGGTTGGGCGGATTTCTCGGTCATCTTTTCTCCTTTCACATCTTCACCTGCCGTTTCACCAGCAGCCCGATCACGATGGGGGCGCCGAAAAAGGCCGTAATCGCCGACAGCGGCAGCTCCACCGGCGACATCAGCATGCGGGCGATGAGGTCGCAGAGGCTGGTCACCAGGGCCCCCACCAGGCAGGCCCCCGGAATCAGGATGCGGTTGTCCGAGGTCTGGAACACCAGCCGCGCCATGTGGGGGACGGCCAGACCGATGAAGGCCACCGGCCCGGCCGATGCCGTGATCAGGCCGGCCAGGGCGCAGGCGCACAGGAGGATCAGCACCCGGAACCGCCGGATGTTCACCCCCATGGACGCGGCGTATTCCTCGCCCAAAAGAAAGGCGTTCAGGGGTTTGCTCAACAGGTAAATCGCCGCCAGGATCAGGCCGCCGACCACCAGGAGCACCAGGATTTCCGACCATTTGAATCCGGAAAAGGAGCCCAGTTGCCAGAGGACGAACCCCTTGATCTTCTCCTTTTCCGCCAGGGCCGTGAGGATGGCGGTGACGGCGTGGCACAGATACCCCATCATCAGCCCCACGATCAGCAGCGTGATGCCGCTTTTGACCCGGGTCGCCACCGCCGCCACGATCATCACGACGCCGTAGGCGCCGATAAAGGCCGCCAGGGTGGTCATGAAGGGGGAGAGCACGGTCATGCCCACGGTGAGGGTGGTGAGCATCACGACGGAGACCATCACCGTGGCCCCCGAAGAGATCCCCAGGATGAAGGGCCCCACGATGGGGTTGCGGAAATAGACCTGGAGCAGCAGGCCGGAGGCCGCCAGGAACGCGCCCCCCAGGACCGCGGCGATGGCCCGGGGGATGCGGATCTTCCAGATGATGGCGTTTGCGGCCGACGGCTCGCCGGTCCGGAAAAGGGCCGCCATGACGTCGGACGGGGAGAAGGGGACCGAGCCGATGCCGACGTTGAGCACCACCATCATCGCCGTCAGGCCCCCCAACACGGCGAAGGCCGCCGCGGGCCGTCCGAGGGCCGCCGGACGGATGCCTTCCGGGGCGTATTCCGCCGCGGTCATGACGCACCGCCTTCCTCATGGGCCGCGCCGTCTCGATCCGGCAGCTCCACGAAGAACCGGCGCTCGTAATCGGGATAGGCGTCCGGATGGAGGATGGCGGCGATCTCGGTGAGGATGTCGTCCAGCCGGTCCCCGGACTGGATATAGTGGGGCAGGGGCGCATAGACCTTGCCGTCCTTGAACGGCCGGATGTCCTTGAGCAGCGGGTTCAGGCGGGCCAGGGCCGCCTTGGAGGTGGCGCCGCTGTCCTCCGTCCGGTAGGTGAACAGGATGTCGGCCTCTTCCCCGCTGTAGAGAAACCGCTCCACCGCGATCTCGATGCAGGAAGTCCCGTAGACGTCGTCGAAGAGGTAGTCGCTCTGGGCCAGCCCGACCAGCTCGCCCACCCAGGCGTTTCCCGGCTCCACCAGCACCCGTTTTTCATAGATGTCCCCCCACATCACCTTGGGGGCCGGGCCGGCGTCGGCGGTCCGTTCCCGGATGGCGACGAGGGCCTCGTTCACCCGGTCGAAAAAGGCCCGGGCCGCCGCTTCCCGCTCGAAAAACGGGGCCAGAAAGAGGACGAAACGCATCCGGGCGTTGAGGCACATGGCCGTCGGCGTGGAGGTGACCGCACAGGCGATCCCCAGTTCATCGAGCATGGGGATGATGGACGGGTCCCAGGTGAGCACCAGCTCCGGCGCCTGCTGTTTCAGCCGCTCAAAATCGATGCTGCTGGCGTCTCCCAGGAAAGCGATCCGCCCCGTTTCCATCCCTTCGCGGACCTCCGGGATGTACCATCGCTCCGCCGGGGTGGTGACGCCCACCAGCGTCTCTTCCAGCACGCCCAGGGCACGGAGGGTCGCCACGTCGAAGAACCCGTAGGCCGCCACCCGCCGCACCGGAACCCGGACCACCCGGTTGGCATCGACGTCTTCGGGCGCGGGGGCCTCCCGCGGAATCAGCACCAGGGTCCGCCCGGCCCCGTCGCGCACCTCGGTGCGGTCCGGCGAGACCCGGTGGATCGCGAACTCCCCGATCTGGACAAAGGATGGGTTCCGGTCGCTGCCGCCGCCGCTGTCGCTGTTGCCGCAGGCGGCGGTTATTGCGGCGATCATCATGACGGCCGCGGCCAGGGGGCGGACGGCCATCCGGTCATGTCGATTCATAGGGCTCCTTTTTTCGTTTTGGAAACACCTGTTCCGCCAGGTAGATCAACAGTCCCGCCGTGAACAGCGCCATGCCCGCCAGGTAGACCCGGACCCCCGGGTCGCGGCGGACCGTGATATCGATGCGGGGACGGCCCAGCAGAACGCTCCCTTTCCGGGACGGCGTAAAGTATTTCAGAAAGATGCCGTATCCTTTGAAATAGACCGGCCGGTTGAGGCCCAGGGTCGCGGTCTCCGTCCGGTTCCCGTCGGATAAAGAGAGTTCGGCCCGGACGGCGATGGCCCGGTCCCTGAACGCATCGAGGCGACCGCCTTCGTAGTAGACCGGCGAAATCGACGAGAACGCGACGGCGGCGTCCGTCCCCGGCAGGGTCATGGCGGCGCCGGGAATCAGGGTGCGGCCGGCGACGACGTGGGCGAAGGCATAGCTGACCAGGTAGCCGGCCAGCAGCAGGATGACGCCGTAGTGCATGAGGTGGGGCGCCAGCTTGAAAAAAAACCGTCCGGCCGTCAGCCGTCGCCTTGCCCGGATCAGGCCCCACACCCGGTCCGTGGTGCAGACGAAGGTGTTGACGCAAAACAGCGCCAGCAGCCCCAGCAGCAGGAAAAACCAGGCCGTGTGGATCCAGTTGTGCCGTCCGTAGGTGGCGGCCCAGGACGCCAGCCCCACGTCGTTGAGGGGCGCGAATACGGCGGCGTTGCCGTGCAGGCACAGGTAGCCCCAGCCCAGGTCCGCGACGAGCAGGATGCAGAGCGCCACCGTCAGGCGAATGGACCCCAGGGCGTTCCATACCGGCAAAACCCGTTTCATCGCGCTCACAGCGGCCACCGGAACGGCCCCAGGTCCGGCAGGCAGTTAAACAGGAAGACCACCGCCGCGCCCGACGCGATCACCCCGTTGCGGCCCCGGACCGTCCAGGTTCCCGTCAGGTGGAGATGAAGCGCCCCCACGTAGAAAAACCAGGTGGCCATGGTGGTCGCGATCACCGCGTCGTCCCAGACCACCGGCGTTCCCCATCCCCGGTAGGACCACAGTTCGCCGAAGAACATGGAGAGGGTCCAGAAGGCGAACCCCCAGATCGGGTAGGTCATGGCGGCCATGGAGGGGCGCGCCAGGGCCCGGGCCGCCCCGGCCAGAAAACACCCTTTGCCGGCCACGCCGAACAGGAGAAACAGGTGGGCCAGAAGGGTGTTCGATTTGACGAAGGGCAGATAGAAATCCTTGGGAAACAGGACGGCCGCCAGGGCCAGCACCGCGGCCATCCCCAGGATCAGGCGGCGCGCCATCCGGCCGTCGCCGTCCCGGCCGTGGAGGAGCGCCAGGAGGCCCAGGCAGAGGGGCAGGGCCGCGGCCCCCAGGTACATGGGCATCATGGGCCAGGCCATCCAGTAGCG
>CAYPCE010000162.1:0-1668 GCA_964409085.1 uncultured Desulfobacteraceae bacterium
GACCCGCTCACATTTGCCCTCGACAACAGAGTGTTGCTGCTTTTCTCTTCAAACGGCGTTGCGATCGATATTTCTCTCTCCGGTTTGCCCTTCGAGGAAGAGATGATCCGAAACGCCACGCCTTTCCTTTTTTCTTCAGACTGCCCACTGATAACATGTTCTGCCGAGGATCTCATCGTTCTCAAGGCGTTTGCCGATCGGCCGAAAGATTGGAACGATATAGAGAGCATCGTCATGAGGCACGCGCATAAACTCAACAGCGACTATATCATAGAACGGTTGTCGCCCTTGTGCGATCTAAAAGAATCACCTGAAATTATAGAGAAACTGAAGAAGGTTTTAGCGAGCGCTGGTTCTGATCTGTCCTGAGTTGAAAATCATTCCCCACCATCGATCCGTTTCCTGTCTCCCGCCCACTCACTTTCCAACTGCACCAACACCGACGTCCCCTCCGGAATCACCTCCACCGGGGCTCCCGACTCCAGCAGCTTTTCCGTCTCCATGACCGTCTGAACGGCTTCCAAGACTTCCGCGTCCTTTTTGGCGATGCTGTTCAGGGTCGAGCCCACCACTTCGGGGCGGACGGAGGCGGCTTCGGCCATTTTTTGGGAGACTTTGTTGGCGGTCTGGCTTTTGATGAGGCCGACGCGGTTTTCGCCGTCCTGCTTCATGGCGGAGGTGACCTGGATGAGGCGCTTGACGACCTTTTCGGTGATGTTTTCCACCATGGAGACATCCGTAAAGGCCACCTTCCGGATATAGACCGAACCGAGGCGGTATCCCCACTTTTCCGAAAGGGGCGAGACCGTGCTGCGGACGGTGCGGCTCAGGCCGTGGCGGTTTTCCAGCATCTTCTCCATCTCCAGGTTGGACAGCACGGAAATGGTCGAGCTGGCCACATTGGCCTCCAGCGACCCTTCGGGGTTGGCGTTTTTAAAAAGATAGGAGACCGGATCGGTCACCTGCATCTCGTACCAGATGCCCACGCCCATGGGCGTGCCCTCTTCGGAATTGACCATCTGGCTTCTCAGATAGTTTTGCCGCAAGGCGGTGCTGACGGTGTACCGCTTGCCGAAAAACGGCAGCATCAGGGCCCGCGGGCCGAACCGGAGGATCGGGAAGTGGAGCCCCGGCGTGGAGATGGTCCCCAGCACTTTGCCGAACAGGGTGTAGACGCTCGCCTCGGCTTCCGCCACCGTGATGTACAATCCCAGCCGGCGGGCGAAGAAGAGGCAGATCGGGATGGTCGCGAATCCGATCACGGTCAGGGTGATAAACGCAGTCAAGTTAGATCCCATTATGGTTTCCCCTTTTGAGGTTGTTGTCGGTTTCTTATGCCTTGGATGTCTTTACGATCCGACCCGCCCGGCCCAGCAGCGGCACCTGCATGTTCCGGACGTAGGCTTTGAGGGCGGCCGATCCGCCTTCCTGTTTGACCTCCATCAGGGTTCGGGCCAGTTCATTGAGGGGCGCCACTTCGGCCTGGGCGTTGTTGGAGGCGATCTCCACGGCCCGGTTGCTCATGGTGATTTGCTGCTCCGCATCGGCCCGGGCCGTGGAAATGTCGGCGGCCACCTGGTTCCGGGTGGAGTTGATGGACGACAGGGCCGAGTCCACCTCGCTGGGGGGATCGATTTCCGTGATCAGGGCCGCATCCAGCTCGATGCC
>CAYPCE010000162.1:1768-6019 GCA_964409085.1 uncultured Desulfobacteraceae bacterium
CGGGCCTTGCCGAAGACGGTGATGACCGCCCGCTCGTTGGGGGAGACGGTGTAAAAGCCCGTGACGATGCTCCGGTAAACGAAGTACGCCCCGATGCCGATGAGAAATCCGAAAACAGCCATGGTTTACCACCTTTTGGATTGGAGTTGATGTGTCTCTGCCATAAAATGGAGCCTAAAGGTTGGGCCGGCCGTCGCGCAGCCGGTTTCCCCGGCCGGTGGGCCAGGGTAGATTTTCGGTCCCGGCGGAAGCGACATCGTATATCTGGACGCCGCCCAGCCCGCCGCCCAGTGTGTCTTTCAGGGAGATCAGGATTTCGACGGACCCGTCGCCGTCGGTGTCCGCCAGGGTCGAGACGCTCATGCTGCCCCGTTTGGCCAGTGACGTTTTATGCAGCGGGTTTCCGTCCGCGTCCAGGATGATCAGATGGGAGATGTCGTCAACGATGGCGTAGGTCGAAAAGACGATTTCCGGTACGCCGTCTTTATTCAAATCGCCGGCGGCCGGACCGGATGCGCCCACAAAGTCGCCGCCGGCCGCATCGAACTGATAGTCCCACAACAGGTCGCCCTCCGGGGAGTAGCACCGCATCAGGCCGTCATAAGAGGGGACGATGATCTCAGGCCGGCCGTCGCCGGCCAGGTTCGCCAGGGCCGGGGCCGGGCATACCTGGACGATATTGTCCTGATAGCCGGTGAAGAGCGGTTCGTCCGAGCAGATGGGCGTTTCGAAACCAGAGATCCGGGTCATGTCCGCATTCAATGCCCAGAGGCAGTTGCCGCGATTGATGTATTCACCGGCCCGTTCATGATCCGAGTAGAGGATCGCCTCGGCGATGCCGTCCCCGTCCAGGTCCCCGAAAACCGGCGGCGAGTCGGTGAATTCATCCCGGTCGTTGCCATCGGGTCCCCATCCCTGTTGGGCGAGTTCGATGTCGTGGAACATGGGAGTGGTGCTCACATAGGGTTTAGAAAACGCCGAATGGGCCGGCATGGGGCGACCGTCGGCTTCCATGAAACCGATATAGGCCGAATCATAGGTGCTGATCACCTCCAGGGTGCCGTCGCCGTCGATGTCGGCCGCCCCGATATTCTGGTTGTATCCACCGTAATCGACGCATTCGTCGCAATCGACGACCTGGGGCCATCCGTCCAAAACGCTGCCGTCGATGCGCCAAACCACGGTTACCGGGCCGCTGGACGTTTTGACCGCCAGAATTTCCATTTTTTCGTCCCCTGTGAGATCTGCCGCCGCAATGGACCGGATTTCGCTGGTGGAGCCGGGAAAGGACTGGGGCCAGCCGTTCTGAATCAGGCCATTGTGGTCGTAAACCGCCGCCTTGTTGGAAAAAACGATGGCGATTTCCCCTTTGCCGTCGTTGTCCATGTCGCCGACGACCGGCGATGCATACTGTCGGCTGCTGCCGTGATCGTTCGGCGATGTGGCGTTTTCGCCCACGGGCGCCCGCCACAGCAAGGCGCCGGCGTTGTCCCAGACATAGAGAACGCTGTGCCGGCCGGCGATGATCTCCTGCCGGTCGTCGCCGTCCAGATCGTAAACTGCGGGCGAGGCGAACCAGTTTTCATCCCAACTCGCGGGAAGGGTGGTCCGCAGCACCGGCTCGGCGACCGGTTCGCTTTCGGGCGCGGCGGCCGACTTCAATTCGTAAATCGCTTCCGCCAGGCCTGTACGGTCGTCGCCGTTTACGTCCTGTGAATAGGTGGATGCCATACCGGCGGCGATTTTCAGGCATTCGACGGCGTTTGAGAGGTGGTCGGAGGGGGCGGCATGCGTCGCTGTTAATGGCAGCAAAAAAAGGACGCAGAATGCGAGAGGAAAGAGGGGGCTCATGTGGGATTTCATTTGCGACGCTCCTGGGAAAGGGTGGGGATCGTCAGAGACTCGGGAAGCGTTTCGGGCTATGTGGGAAAAAATATGGCAGAGTTTGGGGGATGTGTCAATACGTACGGGGTTGGCTCAGACCGGTAAATAATGAAAAGGCCCGGACGTTACTTGACGCCGGGCCTTAATAGCAACAAAAATCATTGGACCGGAATGAAACCGTCCAGGATGCGGAGATCAGCCTTCTTCGCCGGCCCCTTCCACCCCCTTGCTGAAATCGGTGGGCATGTTGGCGGCTCTTCCGGTGAGTTCGCGGTCGAGCATCAATAATGCGTGGGGGTTGTCGCCGATGAGCTTCAACTGGGCGATCATGTCGTTGTCGTTTTCCTCCTCCTCCACCTGCTCGGTGACGTACCACTGGAGGAAGATCCGGCTGGCGTGGTCCTTTTCCTCGATGGCCAGTTCCATCAGATCGTTGATGCATTTGGTGACGTACTGTTCATGTTCCAGGGTTTTGGTGAACATGTCGAGGGGCGAGGCGAAATCCGCCGGCGGTTCGGCGATGGCCTTGAGCTGGATGGTTCCGCCCTGGCGGGCGACGTATTCGTAGATCTTCATGGCGTGGAACATCTCTTCGTGGTACTGGACCATGAACCAGTTGGCGAACCCTTTCAGCCCCAATTCATTGGATTTGTTCGACATGGACATGTAGAGATAGGCGGAATACATCTCTTTGTTGATCTGGTCGTTGAGGGCGTCGGTCATTTTGTGGCTTAACATCGGCGTTCTCCTTTCTTTTCAGGTTAGGGACAATTAATTTTTCCAAATAATAGTCAGCGGAGGTTGGGCTGTCGAGGGACTTTTTTCGCAACGCATCGCGCCGATTAGATCTGGGCGTCGCATGTCGTTTTTTTGTGATTTTTCCCTTGACTTTGATTCTTCAACAGCCACAGAGTGGGAGGAATAAGACCCATTTCGCCGGCGCTTTGGCGCATTGCGATCTGGACGAAAACCGAAACCTTCAACCGAAAGGAATTGCAAATGCGGAAAATGTCTTTAATGGCGTGGACAGCCCTTTTTGCCCTGATGTTGACGGCCGGCCCGGCCCTGGCCGGATCCCCCATGAACCCCGGCCAGTGGCAGGTGGTCACCAAGACCGAAATGCCGGGCATGCCCATGGCCATTCCGGACGTCACCAACACCTACTGCCTGACGGAAGAGGACATGGTCCCCCAGAACGAGGAACCGGGGCAGGACTGTAAAACGGTCGATTACAACGTGTCCGGCAACAAGGTCACCTGGCGCATCGTCTGCGACGGGGCCGAGGGCAAGACGGACAGCCGGGGAGAGATCACCTACCACGGCAACACCTTCAAGGGCTCGGCCAAAACCACGGTGGATGTGCCCGGCCAGGGACAGATGACCATGACCAACACAATGACCGGCAAGCGGATCGGGGACTGCACCAAATAGGCGGAAATGGGCTATGGCAGGAAGGATTTTTTCATGAAGCGGCAAACCGGGAACCGAATCTCCATTGTATTGACCGCGTCTCTGCTGATGTTTTGGATGACAGGGTGCGCATACTTCCTGGGCACCGACGCGCCCCTGGATGTGCTGCGGTACACGCCGGCCGACGGCAAGCGCCATGACAATCTGATCGTGTTCCTGCGGGGCCGGGGCGGCAGCCACCGGAGCTTTGAAAAGGAGGGGTTTGTTTCCGCCGTGCGGCAGCGGGGCCTGCCCTTCGACATGGTCGCGCCCAACGCCCATGTCGGGTATTATGTCGCCAGAAGCTTTGTCGTCCGGTTGAAAGCCGATGTCATCGATCCGGCCAAAGCCGAGGGATACCGCCGCATCTGGCTCGTGGGCGCCTCCATGGGCGGGATGGGCGCGTTGTGGTACATGCGGCTGCATCCCGGTGATGTCGACGGGGTCTATGCCATCTCGCCATTTCTGGGTGATCCGGAAATCATCGACGAAATCGCCGAAGCGGGCGGCGTCCGAAACTGGTCGCCGGGGACCTATGACCCGTCGGAGGACTGGCAACGCCTGCTCTGGGACTGGCTCAAGACCGATGCCGGGAACCCGGATGCACCCATCCCCCTCTACCTGGGATACGGAAAAGAGGACCGGTTCGTGAAAGCCCACCGGCTTCTTGCGGCGATTCTACCGCCGGAACGGGTTTACACGGCGGACGGGGGTCATGATCCCGAGACCATGCGGCGCGTGTGGCTGCGCTTTTTGGATGACGGCCGGCTGCAATGAGCGGGGCTGTTTCATGTGGGCGTTTTCCGGAATGGATCACGCCGGTTGTTCGACTACCGCGTCGGTGATGATCTGGTAGCTTTTGAGCAGCCGGTTGCCCAGGATTCGCGACAGGTTCCGGAAAAAGATCATGCCGCTGTA
>CAYPCE010000162.1:6119-8518 GCA_964409085.1 uncultured Desulfobacteraceae bacterium
GCTGGACAAACCGCATGGTCAAACCGGTCAGGAGTTCTCCTTGATCGATAATCATGGCGTCTCCTCCTTTCACCGTCTCTGATCAATCGTTGATATTGGCGGGGTCCCCCACGGGGAGCCCGCGTTCCTGCATCCGGAGGGCCCGCCGCAACAGTTTGCCGGAGCGGGTCCTGGGGATCTGGTCGATGATGTCGATCTCCCGGAGACGGATCTCCGGGGAAAGGCTGGCCTGGACAAAGGCCCGTATTTCGGCGTTGAGGCGGGTTGACGGGGCGACGCCTTCGTTGACGGTGATAAAGGCTTTGAGCACGGGTTCCCCCGGCCGGCCGGACCGGGAAATCACCGCGGCCTCCCCGACGGCCGGGTGGCGGCAGAGGGCCCGTTCGATTTCATATGGCCCGATGAGTTTCACGCCGACTTTAAACAGGTCGTCCATCCGTCCCTGGTGATAATAATACCCCTCATGATCCATTAGGACCATATCCCCGGTGCGGAACCATCCCGGCAGCCGGAAATAGGCGGCGTAGCGTTCCGGATCCCGCCAGATCTCCGTCATCATGGCCGGCCATCCGGGCCGGAGCGCCAGTTCCCCCAAACTCATGGGCGGCAACGGCGCGCCGCTCTCGTCGATAACCGCGGCCTCGACGCCCGGGACGGGCCGCCCCATGGAACCGGGTTTGACGGCCATTGAAGGAAAATTGGCGATGCAGATCATGCCGGTTTCGGTCATCCACCAGGTGTCGTGGGGCGTGATGCCGAAGTGCTGTTTGAACCAGTAGAGGATCTCCGGCGCCAGTGCCTCGCCCACCACGGGGATGTGGCGCAGGGCCGAGAGGTCGTACCGGCCCGTCAGGTCGTCCCCGGCCGCCATGAGCCGCCGCATGGTCCCAGGCGTTTTATACCAGACCTCGACCCGATGGCGTTCCAAAGTCCGATACCAGGTGGAGGCGGAAAAGGGATCGCCCTGGACGACCGAGGCGGCCCCGCAAAGCCACGGTGCAAAGGCGCCGTAAACGGCGCCGGTGACCCAGGCCGGGTCGCAGTCGGTCCAAAGGACGGTCTCCTCGGACAGATCCAGGGCGTACCGGGCGGTGATCCATTGACCGGCCATATCCCGGTGGGCGTGAACCACCCCCTTTGGCGGGCCGGTGGACCCCGATGTGTAGAGCAGGTAGAGGGGGGCGTCGGGGGGAAGCCACCGGGTCTCGAACGTCCGGTCCCCTGTATTTGGCAATGTTTTCAGGTCCACCTCGCCGGAGAAAAATCCGGGCAGGGGCCCTCGGATGTAGAAGACGCGCGCCACCATTTCCATGGCTTCGGCGGGCAGTCCCTCGGCCAGATCCGGATGAGTCAACACGCCGCGCGGCCGGGCGTTGACGATTCGCTCCTCCAGCTCGTCATAATTCAGGCTTGAGAAGAGCGGGCAGAAGACGACGCCGGCCCGGGCGCAGGCGAGCATGGCGAAATAGATTTCAGGGCAGGGGGGCAGCAGGAAAAAGAGCCGGTCTCCGACCCCGAAGCCCTGATCCGTCAGCAGGTGGGCCCACTGGCAGGAAATCCGCTTCATATCCCTGTAGGTGTAACGGGATATCCCGCCGGCCCGCTCGAAGATCAGGGCGGGGCGATCTGCCGCCGAAGGATCGTCGGCCCAGCGGTCGACGGCGTCGTGGACGATGTTGATCCGGCCGTCCGGACGGTGCGTGAAGCGGGTCCGGATCGCGTCCCAGGAGAAAGCCTTCCGGGCCGCATCGTAATCCCCCATATTCGCGTTGGGATGATGGGGCGGAATCGTCGCTTTGATCATATCGCCTCCCTCTTCGCCTCCGGCTCTTCGCCGCACCAGACGCCGTATCGGCCGTGGATCGAGCGGGCCTTGTGGAGAAGCCGATCCGCCTGGACGGATTCGCCGGTCTGGGGCCGGGCCTCCCCTACGCCGCCGGTCAAAACCCTCAGCACCGCCCGGATCGACCGGGCCAGACTTGCGGCGTTGTACCCCCCCTCCAGGGCCAGCAGAATCGGGGGGGCGCCCGCGGCCTCCCGGCAGTGGAGAAGGATTCGGGTCAGGCCGGCATACGCCCTTTCGGTGAGTCCGGACCGGCCCACGGGGTCCTCATGATGGGCGTCGAATCCGGCCCCCACCAGAATCAGGTCGGGCCGGAACCGGCGCGCCATCGGGTCGAGAACCCCCCGGTAGAGCGCGAGTATTTGCGCATCCATGACGTCCCGGCCGATGGGGATGTTCACGGTATATCCCTCTCCGGCCCCGGACCCGGTCTCCTCCCATTTTCCAGTGTGGGGGTAGAGCAACGGATCGTGGGTGGAGAAATAGAGAATCTCCTTTTCCCCATAGAAAATGGTCTGGAGACCGTTGCCGTGGTGGATGTCCCAGTCGACGATCA
>CAYPCE010000163.1:0-8377 GCA_964409085.1 uncultured Desulfobacteraceae bacterium
TTCATCCATGTGCCGGTGCTGGCGCCCATCATGATCGAGTTCGGCTTCGACCCGGCCTGGTTCTGCATCCTCATCGCGGTCAACCTTCAGACGTCCTTTATGACGCCGCCCTTCGGGTTTTCGCTCTTCTATCTCAAGGCGGTCACCCCGCCGGAGATCACCACCGGCGAAATCTACCGGGGCATTATTCCGTTCGTTCTGTTCCAACTCATCGGCCTGCTGATCGTGGTCTTTTTCCCCACCCTGGTGACGTGGTTGCCCAAGGTGGTGTTCGGGAATTGAGGCGACCATGAGACGCTTTCACTCATACGGTCCGGTGGATTGCGAAGACCATTTCTGCGCCCCGCGGGAAGGCCTGATCCGTAAATGTAAGGAACAACTCGTCGGAAAGCCGGAAAAAGGCGGCCATTACTTCACCATTTGGGCCCCGCGCCAGACCGGAAAGACGTGGTTGATGCGACGGGTCAAGGAAGAAATCGAAGGGACTGAAGAAGGCGCGTTTATTGTCGGCGACATGTCGATGCAGGGGGTGATCCTTGAGGAAGATGATCCCGACGATGTGTTTTTCAGACACGTTCCGAGATTGTTCAGACACGCCTTCGGCGTTTCGATCGAGGCGCCCGGAAGATGGGATGACTGGATAAGGCTGTTCGACAAGGAGTCCGGCGTATTCGAGAAACCGGCGATCCTTTTCATCGATGAATTCGACAGCCTGCCGCCGGGGATGGTCGATCGTCTCGTGACGCTTTTTCGGGACATGTACCTCGAAAGCGAGAACTATCATCTGCACGGACTGGCGCTTATCGGCGTCCGGGCCGTGCTGGGGGTGGAGAGCCTGAGAGGCTCGCCGTTCAATGTTCAGCGTTCCCTTCAGATCCCCAATCTCGACCGGGCGGAAGTGATGGATCTGTTTGAACAATACAGAACGGAAAGCGGACAGAAACTGGATGCCGGGGTGGTGGACGCGCTCTACGAGGCCACCCGGGGCCAGCCAGGCCTGGTCTGCTGGTTCGGGGAACTCCTGACCGAGACATACAATCCCGGGAAAGATCAATCCATCACCATCGACAAATGGCATTATGTTTACGGGCGTGCCAGAAGGACGGAATGGAACAACACGCTGCTCAATCTGATCGCAAAAGCGCGCCATCGCCATACGGAGTATGTGATCGCCCTCTTTTCAAAATCGGACATTCCTTTCAGCCTCAGAAACGAATGGTGTCGTTATCTCTACTTGAACGGCGTCATCGACGCCAAGGACGTCTCCGATGAAACCGGCGGCATCACCCAGGTCTGCCGGTTCTCATCTCCTTTCATTCAACACAATCTCTACGACGCCCTGACCCATGACCTTGTGGGCGACCGTCTTCCCATACTGGCCCTCGACCCGCTGGACGAACTCGCGGATGTATTCGAAACCCCGCACCTGGATCTTCCTGCTCTTATCCAGCGGTATACGTCCTATCTCAAGCGATTGAAAGACAAGGGCCTGGACCCCTGGAAGGATCAGCCCCGGCGGGCCGACCTGCACCTGACCGAAGCCGTGGGGCATTTCCATCTCTACGCCTGGCTCCAGAACGCCGTGGGCCGGATCTGCGCCGTCAGCCCGGAATTCCCGACGGGCAACGGAAAGGTGGATCTTCATCTGCGCTGCGGCGACCGGCGGGGAATCATCGAGGTCAAAAGCTTTATCGACGCCCTGGAAACCAAGCGGGCCCGGGGCCAGGCCGCCCGATACGCCCAACAAATGGGCCTGGACCGGGTGACCCTGGTGTTGTTCGCGCCGGTGTCGGACGAAGCGGTGCTGGCCAAACTCTCCGGACAAATCGAGATCGAAGGCGTCTGGGTGACGACGGCCGCCATTGGCTGGGGATAGGTCCGCGCATCCGGCGCGCTGGAATTCATTTGACAAACTGAATAATGTTTATTAATTAATGGGCGCTTGGTTAAGAGATCCTCAACCTTAACAGGAAAGGAGACGGCAAGTATGCAACGACGTGAGTTTTTGAAGAAAACAGGGACGGCGACCGCCGCGCTCGCGGCCAGCGGCGCCATCGCCGCGCCGGCCGTGCTGGCGCAGAAGAAATACCGTTGGAAGATGGTGACGACCTGGCCGCCCAATCTCCCCGTGCTTCAGACCGGGGCGGAACGATTCGCCAAACGGGTGAGCGAGGTGAGCGAGGGACGGCTGACCATCCAGGTCTTCGCCGCGGGCGAGTTGGTGCCCGGCCTGGGCGTCTTCGACGCGGTGTCCCAGGGCACCGTGGAGGCGGGCAGCGGCGCCGCGTATTACTGGGCGGGCAAGACGCCGGCGGCCCAGTGGTTTTCCTCCGTTCCCTTCGGGTTGAACGCCCAGGGCATCAACGCCTGGTTTTACGGCGGCGGCGGCCTGGAACTCTGGGAGGAGGTCTACGCCCCCTTCAACGTGGTTCCCCGGCCCCAGGGCAACACCGGCGTGCAGATGGGCGGCTGGTTCCGCAAAAAGATGAACACCATCGAGGATTTCAAGGGCCTGAAAATGCGCATTCCGGGCCTGGGCGGCAAGGTCATCGCCAAAGCCGGCGGCACCGTGGTGCTGTTGGCCGGCGGCGAGATCTTCACCTCCCTGGAGCGCGGCGTGCTCGACGCCACCGAGTGGGTAGGACCTTTGCACGACCTGCGGATGGGCTTTTACAAGGCCGCCCCCTACTACTACTATCCGGGCTGGCACGAACCGGGCACCTGCCTGGAGGTCATTTTCAACAAGAAGGCCTACGAGTCCCTCCCCAAAGACCTTCAGTTGATCATCGACGCCGTGGCCATGGAGACCAACCTGTGGAGCCTTTCCCAGTTCGAGGCCGGAAACGGCGCGGCCCTCCAGGAACTGATCTCCAAGCACAAGGTGAAGCTGATCCGCTTTCCGGAGCCGATGATGGACGAGCTTCGCAAGTTGTCCATGGAGACCCTGGAGGAAGAAGCGGATAAGGACGCGGAATCCCGCAAGGTGCATGAGGCCTTCAAGAAGTTCAAGGAGCAGGTGGGCGTCTGGGGATCGGTCTCGGAAAACGCCTACTACAACGTGATCGCGGACAAGTATTCCCTCAAAGGGTAGACGCCCTTTGACGTGGATGAACAGGATTCCCCCTCCCCGATCCGCCCTGGAAAGGGGAGGGGACGAACCGGTTCCCTTGCACGCCAACCGCCCTCATGCGCGCTGTGGGGGCTTTTTTTATCTCCGGTTGTCGGATCTCTGACGATGCAGGTTGCCTTTAAAACCGATGCCGGCAAACGGCGGAAAAACAACGAGGACGCCGTCCTGGTGGACGCCAAACGGGCCATTTTCATCGTGGCCGACGGCATGGGCGGCGCCCGGGCCGGTGAGATGGCCAGCCGGATGGCCGTGGAGATCACCTACGACCACCTCATCAGCGCCGTTACGCCGGAAACCCCGCTGGCCGAGGTGGAGACGGAGATGAAAGCGGCGGTCCTGCGGGTCCACGAGACCATCCTGTTCAGCACCCAGAACAATCCGGCGCTGGCGGGCATGGGAACCACCCTCGTTTTGGCCCTGGTTCGGGACAATCTCGCCCTCATCTGCCATGCGGGCGACAGCCGGGCCTACCTGGTCCGAAAGGACATCCGCCAATTGACCCGGGACCACTCCCGGGGCGCCCAGATGGTCGCAGAAGAGGGGGTCGCCCCGGAGGCGGTCCCCAAAAAGGCATGGCATGCACTGATTCAGGCCATAGGGAAATCCGAGACGATTCGCCCGGAGATCCATCGGGTGAATCTCAAGCCGATGGATATTCTCCTGTTGTGCAGCGACGGGCTGACCGATATGGTATCGGATGCCGATATCGCGGCCATCGTAGTGCCGCAGCGCGAGGACATGCTTGAGGCGGTGGTGGACCGGCTGGTGGCGGCGGCGCTGGAAAATGGCGGCATCGACAACGTGTCGGTGGTGCTGGTGCGCCATGAGGACGCCGGGTCCTTTTTCCTCCGCACACCTCTCCTTCCCTGACGCGACCTTTCCCGCCCATGCCGGAATGGGCTTTCCCTGCCTCTTGCCGGCGATACCGCCCCGACCCGAAGGCCCGATTTTCCGGATTGACTCCCTTTTTCAAGTGTAATACGCTGGCATCAGCAGCGGGTAGGCTGAAGGAATACTGGAGGTTGAGACCCTGGTTTGGGATGTTGCCAACGACCCCCGTACCCTTACCCGCCCGGCCAAAGCGCGATGCGCCAATGAAATGGGAAAAGGGGGCCGCCATGCCGGAACTTCCCGATGTAGAGGTTTTTAAACGATATTTCGACGCCACCGCCCTCCATCAGGAGATCCGGAAGGTGGAGGTCTATCCGGCGCAGGTGCTCAAGGGCATCACCGAAAAGGAGATGAAGTTCAACCACCAGGGGCGGAAATTCACACGAACCCGGCGATATGGCAAATACCTGTTCGTTTCCATGGATGACGATGCCTGCCTGGCGTTTCACTTCGGTATGACCGGGTACCTGAAATACTTCAAAAAATGCAATAAACAGCCCCATTTCGACCGGGCCCAGTTTTCCTTCACCAACGGGTACCACCTCGTCTACGTTTCCAAGCGGATGCTGGGGCGGATCGAACCGGCCCGGAACATCGACCGATTCATCCGGAAAAAAGGGTTGGGCCCCGATGCCCTGGACGACGCACTGGACCTGAGCGCCTTCAAGACGATCTTCGCGGAGAGCCCGGCCATGGCCAAGGCCGCCCTCATGGACCAGGAGAAGATCGCGGGGATCGGCAATGTGTACGCCGATGAAATCCTCTTCCAGGCCGGCATCCGGCCCAAGCGGCATATGGCGGAACTGGGCGAGGAGCATTTGGCCCGGTTGTTCACCCAAATGAAAGCGGTTCTCCAGACCGCCATCGACTGCCGGGCCGATGTGGAACAATTTCCAGACAACTTTCTGCTGTCCCACCGAGAAACGGACGGCCTCTGCCCCAAATGCGGGGCCGGCATCAAACGGATCAAAATATCGGACCGGTCGGCCGATTACTGCCCCGAATGCCAGCGATGACGGATCCTTCCCGCCGTCACATGACGTGCCGACCCTTGATTGGCTGTTGACGCCACATCACGCCAACCGACGCGAAAACCGCATCGGGTTTTTGGGCCTGCCGAGCTAAAGCATTGGTAGAAAATGCGACATAAACGACGAAAAATGAGAAAACTATCTACCGGTAATATACCTCGTATTATCGGAATTTTGTCCGTATTTTTGGTACTTGTGTGCATCCCCACCTTGAGTGTGCGAAGTGAAATATTTAAATATGTCGATGATCAGGGGCAGATGCATTTTGTGGATTCTTTTGAGAAGATCCCGCCCCATTACCAGGACCAATTTACGTCCTGCCCTAAAAAGGCAACGGGAAGCAAGCCTTCGCGGTCATTTCCGTCAAAGCCGTCCGGCGTCACATCGACCCGCACCGATGCCAGGATAATTCCCTACAAAATTACCTCGCGGATGTGGCATGCGGACGCCCGAAAGAGCGTCCCCACGCCTCAAGCCGTCATCGACAAAATTCATGCTGTCCTGCAACTCTGGCAATCCGTTCCGGAAGCCAATCTGCAATTTCGCTATGCCGGTCTGGCTGGAAAATCCTATTCTTCGCGCGATGAATTGCCGAATGATGGAACCCTGTATTACATTTTAAACGGAAACCACCCATTCGGGAATATGGTGGCGGGCGCAGGAGGATATTCCGGAACCATTCCGACCGGTTATCGGAAAGGATATGTGTTTCTGAATACCAGGGCCGGTTTGTACACGATGAAGTTGAAAACGCTGATTCATGAAACCGGCCATGCTTTGGGGATTTCCGGACATTCCGTGAATATCGCGTCGATCATGAGTTGCGGCACGCCGTCCTGGGGCGGGCATGAATTCCTGACCTTCGCGGAACAGGATCGGGCGAATCTGGCGTATGCCTGGAACCCGTCGAACATATCCACGGTATCCGGGGAGGTTCTGACCACCGGCCGGAAATTTGTCTTTGTCCATGCGGTCGATATCCTCAATGGGCGCACCTTTTCGAGCATGACAAATAACAAGGGGGAATTTACCATACCGATCCCGTCGCCGGGAAACTATCGGATATTCGCCAAGGACTTTGAGTCTTCCGCCTTCGATAAGCCCGTCGCGCGATCCCCGAGCTGGTATGTAGCCCCGCAAAAAAGCACAAATGACCCCGCCGCAGGAAAAGTGTTTTCCATCGCCGGCCCTGCCTCCCGCGTGGAAGGATTGCAGCTTGCCATGCTCCAACAGCCGGTTCCCTTTAACTTCTTCTGGTCGCTGACCATTCCGACATCATCATCTGAGCCGGTCGGCGCGTTTGTTCCGAGTTTCCTGCGACCGGGGCACGCGGTGCGTTTTAAACTGGTTTATAACGGCGGAACCATCCAACGGATTGAACCTTACGGACAGAAACCGGATTATAAGGTAATCGCTTTCGACTCGAATTCCGGAATGATAACGATAAAAGCCCAACAGAATGCCGCACCGGGACATCGTCTGCTGATTGCCGGAGGGAACTCCGGCCCCCTCCAGGCCGGACTGGTGGGGCTGCATATCATCCGATCCGAATTGCCTGGATATGTTCCCGTCAAAATAGAAGAGCAGATTGCCAGGCAGGCTGACTTCGCCGGATTGAACCCGAATTTTTGGAAATAAGCGCGTATCGAATTTACGCCGTTCCGGGAACGTCCGCACCGCCAAGATAATGAAGATATTTGTATGAAAATCGAAGACTTTATTTGGTTGCCAGATATTATTGACAAGCTCATTGTCAAACACAATGTTTTTCAGGAAGAGGTCGAAGACGTATTTTTCAACAGACCCATATTTCGATTTGTTGAAAAGGGACATAGAAAAGGCGATAATGTGTATGCGGCTCTCGGACAAAGCGATGCCGGCAGGTATCTTATCGTCATCTTCATCCATAAGGAGAGCAACTTAGCCCTGATATTGAGTGCAAGGGATATGGATAAAAAAGAGAGAAAACGATATGAAAAATCAAGATAATAAAACCAGCATATCCAAAGCGGATACCTTTGAAGAAATCGGTGAATTCTGGGACAAACACAGCTTGGCGGATTATTGGGACCAAACTGAAAAAGTCGAATTCAAAATTTGCGCGGTCAGAAGGCATAGAATAACGATTGAGCCGGAGCTATATGATAAAATTTCAAGCTCTTCACGGATAAGAGGCGTCCAGCCGGAAACATTGATTAATTTGTGGCTGACCGAGAAACTGGAAGAATCTGAACGGGATCGGACCACAATTCCCTAAACCGCTATTTTCAAAAAGAAATTAGATTAAACAGATTGGAAACCCATTGATCACCCTCCCCCTCACCCACGCCGCTTTAAGCGAACGATTCGAATCCCAGCTTATCACCATCGACTCCCACACCGCCGGCGAAATGACCCGGCTCATTGTGGGCGGGGTCGATCCCGTGCCCGGCGAGACCATGGCCGACAAGCTGGCGTATCTTAAAACCCATCAGGACGACGTCCGTCTGCAACTGACCCGGGAGCCCCGGGGCCATCAGGGCGTCCTGGCGGCCCTGGTGACGGAGCCGGTCACCGAAGGGGCCAGTTTCGGCCTCATCTACATGGACGGCCGCCGCTACCCCTACCTCTGCGGCCACGCCACCATCGGGGCGGTGACCACCCTCATCGAAACGGGTGCGGTCAAAGCCGAGGAACCCGAAACGGTGGTCGTCATCGACACCCCTTCCGGCCCCATGACGGCCAGTGCGGCCGTCCAGGACGGCCGGGTGGCGTCGGTGGCCATAAAGATGGCCCCGTCTTTCGTCTACGGCGACGCGCAATCTCTGGATGTCCCCGGACTGGGCCAAATTCCCGTCCACCTCGTCTGCGTGGGCGGCTTTTTCGCCATGGTCCCGGCGGACGCCATCGGCCTGACCCTGACCCCGGACAACGCCCCCCGGCTCATCGACCTGGGCATGACCATCATCGACGCGGCCAACGACCAGTTGACGGTGCGCCATCCGGAGCGGCCGGAGGTGACCACCGTCGACGTGACCGAGTTTTACGCGCAGGACGGCGACGACCGTCTAAAAGGCCGCGGCGCCGTGATCTACGGCGAGTCCCACATCGACCGGTCCCCCTGCGGCACCGGCACCGCCGCCAAGCTGACCCTCCTGCACAGCCAGGGCAAACTGAAACCCGGCGAGATATACGAAAACCGAAGCTCCCTGGACACCGTCTTTCAGGCCCGCATCGTCGAAGAGACCCCCATCGGCGACTTGCCGGGCGCGGTCGTGGAGATCCGGGGCAGCGCCCACATCACCGGCGTTCACACGTTTATCATGGATCCCGAAGATCCCTTTCC
>CAYPCE010000164.1:0-8355 GCA_964409085.1 uncultured Desulfobacteraceae bacterium
CGGACGATCTCTTCGACTGCCAGATGTGCGGGGACTGCTGCCGGGGGTACGGGGGGGTCTTTGTGACCCCTGCGGATATCCGGGCCATCGCCGACTATATCGGCGCCGATCCCGGTACCTTCGTGGACCGGTACTGCCAGATGTCCGGCAGCCGTCCGGTGCTGGCCGAAGGACCGGACGGGCGGTGCGTCTTCTGGGACCGACTCTGCACCATCCATCCGGTGAAGCCGCGGATGTGCCGCCAGTGGCCGTTCATCCGGGCGATCCTGACGGATGTCCAGAACTGGCGGTCCATGGCCGATTCCTGTCCGGGTATGCGGGCGGATGCCCCGGATGACGATATCCGGCGGGCCGTCCGACAGAAACTGGCCGAACCCGGAAATCCCGAATGATCGGCATCCTGGACGGCGGACTGGGCGGCCTGGCGGCCGTCCCATCGATTCGACGCCACCTGCCCGATGACGACCTCCTCTATTTCGGCGACACGGCCCACGGCCCCTTTGGCGGCAAAAGCGACCAAACCGCGGCCCGATTCGCCCTGGACGGCGCGCACCGCTTGGCGACCCATGGCGCCCGGTTGATCCTCGTGACCTCCCACAGCATGGCCGCCGCAGCCGGCAAACAGCTGGGGACGGCCCTCGGCATTCCGGTTTTCGATCCCGTACCGCCCGGCGCCGCCCGGGCCATCGCCCGTTCCCGAAAAGGCGCCATCGGGGTGATCGGCTCGGCCCTGACGATCGGAACCGGGGCCTACCCCGACGCCCTCCGTTCCATCGACGGCCGCGTCCGGGTCCACCAGTCCGCCTGCCCGCTTCTGCCGCTTCTGGTCACGGAAGGGCGGCTCAAAAAGCCCGAGACCATCATGATCGTCCGGAAATATCTCCTGCCCCTGAAAACCCGGCAGATCGATACCCTGATCCTGGCCAGCGGGCATTATCTCCCCCTCGCCGCCACCATCGGCCGAAAAGCCGGCAAACGGGTCGCCCTGATCGATCCCTTTGACGCCATGGCCCGTACAGTCCGCCGCTTTCTGCACGAAGCCCCCGAAATCGACGCCCGCCTGCCCAAAAAGGGCAACCTCCGGGTCCTCCTGTCCGACATTCCCCCGGGCACGGAAAAAATGGCCCGCTTTCTTCTGGGGCGACACCTCCAACCCGAACCGGCGCCCCCATTCGAGCGGCCATAGAGACTGTTCGAAAACCTGAACTATTTGATTTTACATATTCAATGGATCGGTTGATCCTTGCAGAGCGAGGTCCGGGCAGGAAGACTGAGCGAATCGAAATAGGCATTCGGCATAGCGATGACAACCTGTTTGATCACGCCATAAGAAGAACCTTGAGGCGGGAAATGGTGGCTTACCCTCATTGCCCATGGCCAATCCCCCTTCGGAGAACACGGCATTTACGGACCTAGCACCAATGGCATTCGTTGCAAAGCATAGAAACAGGAGGGTTGTTGCTTTTTCGTCGCGTTCCTATCCCCTCGCTCGGTTGAACATGCATCGTTGATGACGGCATCGGTTGCAGTAGATCATCGGAAACGCCACGGCAAAAAAGATGGTGATCACCCAGAAGGCGACGGCCAACCCCACATGCTGCAACAGCCAGTATTGAGGAAACACGATGAGAATCATCGCGACGATGGTAAAGCCGGCCATGTCTGCCGCGCCGGGTTCTCCTTCCCGTTCCTTTGCAACCGCCGAGATCATCCAGTAGGGCATGAACAGACAATCCGAAAAGTGATACGGATACGGGCAAAAAACGCACAGAAAGCGATATATCACCAGCATGCCGCCGATCATCCCACAGACAAGATAGACGACTGCTGCGGAGACACTGTGCATCAGGATCGCGATAAACGCGATCAGTATCATGGCGACAAACCCGCCTCTCATGAGGATTTTCTCATGAGTCCCGAACCCATCTTTCATTTCACAACGACCGGTCATTGGACTTCCTCCTGTTATTCTGCTGTGACGGTGCCGGATTGGCATTGACGCTGTATGCGGTGACTTCGGCCCCGATGGATCGGTCGCCCCGGAAAAGGAAGATCATCCAGACCCTGCCCGGTGTTCCAAAAAAGGCGGCCGATACTCGCGATCAACCCCGAAGTTTTTCAGGAAAACCGCCGGCCGGCGCATGGCGATGCCATGGATTATCGCTTGAAAAACAAGTATCCAGCCAGGCCCAGCAGGATGACCGCGAAAATTTTTTTGAAATTGGCGGTGGACACATTCTCCACCAGCCGGGCTCCGACCTGGGCTCCCACGATGCCGCCCAGCCCCAAAAGGATGCCGGCCCGGTAATCGACATTGGCGAATTTGTTATGGGCGATCAACGCCGATAAAGAGATGACGAGGATGGCCATGAAGGACGTGCCGACGGCCTTCTGGGCCGAATACCCGATGTACAGCAGGAGGGGGACCATCAGAAAGCCACCCCCCAGTCCGGTAAATGCCGCGCCGATGCCGACGCCCACCCCCAGGGCGATCATCAGAAAGGGATTCGGGGTCATGTTGTATCTTTCATGTCGTTTACAGGATTGAGGTTCCCGTCGGTGGAAGTTCCGGCAGCCTAAAGGGCTTCGGAACACGGCCGCATTATCGGAACAAAACGCCGCGAACCGCCGGACCCACCACGCCGTCCACCAGCATGTTGTTCCGTTCCTGGAACTTCATCACCACCACCCGGGTGTAGGGGCCGAAGACGCCGTCGGCTTCGATGTCGTATCCCTGGTCCTTCAGGGCCCTCTGCACTTCGGCCACGTCCCGGCCCCGCATGTTGGGGGTGGTCAGGAACAGGAGCCGTTCGCTCTCGGCCATGGCCGGAAACTGGAGGGGGCGCTTGATCAGGGCGTCGGGGTCGCCGCATTCCAGTTGGGGAATCTGCCGGTAGTTGTTGTAGCGCAGCGACGACCGGACCCGCTCCAGCAGCTCCCGCCGGCTGACGTGGCCCTTGGTCTCCCGCATGTGCTGGCAGTAGTAGTAGGTAAAGGCCCCGTGGTAGTCGCCGTTGATGTAGGCGTCGGCCGAGGTCTGATCCGGCTGGGATCCGGCCCAGATGATGTGTTTGGCCGTGGAACGGGCTTCGCCCGTAAACCCTCGGGTGTCGCCGAGGCGGTCCTCTTCGCCGAGCCACCGGAACTGGATGTCTTCGGGCGGCTCCACGTACCGGGGAACCGTGACGGGTTCGGCCCCCTCGGGCGCGGCGGCCGGCCCGCGTCCAAAATGGGCGGTGTAGGGCGCCGAATAGGGTGAGGTGGTTCCGATGGGGCCGGTGTCCCATCCGGAATGGCAGCAGTCCATGAAGACCTCCAGGGCGGCGCCGTCGGGCAACCGCTTGAAGATCTCCTCGAGATCGTCGTCCAGGATGTAGACGCCGTCCCAGTTCATGTCCCAGGGGCAGATCAGTTCATCGAGCCGGTCCCGCAGTTCGTCCCCGTCCCGGTCCCGGATCCGGGAGCCGTGGCCCGAAAAATGGAACAGAAGGATATCCCCTGCGCTGGCCAGATCGACCATCCAGTTGAGCCGGTCGAGGATGCCCCGCTTGGTGGCCCGGTTGTCCAGCACCACGCGGATGTCTTCGTTCCGGAATCCCATGATGTTACGGAGCATGTCCCACATGTTCCGGATGTCGTTCCGGCATCCGCGCAGGTCGGAAATGCCCTGATAATCGTTGATGCCCACCAACAGCGCGCGTCTTGGCATAGCGCCACCTCCTTTTTCGCGGCGGTTAAGGTTCGCGTCGGGAACCCCGTTCCCGGCGGCGTCTGATCATTTTGTTGTGACCGAAACAGTTGCGTCGGCGTCCTCCGGCGGCGGCGGCGTCCCGCTGCACGGGTCGTCCTCCTCCCCGTCCGGCGGCGCGCCGTCATCGGGTTCCGTGCTGCCGGCAAGCACAGTCATGACGGCCCGGTCCAGGTCCGCGAAACCGGCGATCTTTCCGTCTTCGATGGCGGACCGGACAAAGGCTCGCCATCGGTCGGGCGGCACTGGCGCGGGTTCGCCGTCGGCGTCCACCCAGTCGATCTCTCCGGCGGCGACCCGGTAATGGAGCCGGGTCAGGGCGTACCAGTCGACGGCGCTCTCCCGGTCCAGATCCACGGCCCGGCCGCCCAGCCGCTGAAAGCACCGCTGGCGCTGGCGGGTGGCCCGCCACGTCTCGGGAATGGGCCGCCGGTCATCCCGGATGTAGACCGCGCCCGCCGCGTCATGCCCCTCCAGGTGGGCGATGCCCCGGTCGAAGGCGGCCCCGACGGACAGATGGTGGGCCTCGGTATCGATGATGAAGGCCATGGGGACCGTCCGGCCATCCAGGGTCGCATCGCAGAAAAAATCGACCTGCCGGTCACCGGCCCGGACCGAGATATCGGCGGCGGGATGGAGGGTCAGGTAGAGCCGCAGGGCCCGCCGGAGCCGGCCCCGGTCGGGCGGATGGCGGTCGAAATCCGCGGCCACGGCCCGCCGTTCCGCTTCGAAGGCCGCCATGAGGGCCTCTTCCGGCGTCACCGGCCGGGCCTCGGCCGCCTCCCCCAGTTTTTCTTGCAGCATCCGGTTGGCCTGGATCACCACCTCCCGGGGGCTTTCCATGCCGCCGGAAAAGACGGCCCGCAGTTCGTCTTCGTAGAAGGGATAGAGATCGGCGTCGTCCGGCAGATCCAGGACCGCCGCCAGCCGCGACCGGATGACGGCCATGGCCTGCTCGGGGGTGCAGCCCTCGAGTTGAAACCGGTTGGCCTCCAGCCGGGTGACCACGTGCTGGTTCAGCTTGTGGCGGAGGGTCTCCTCCCACTGGAATCCCCGGAAGCAGACCACGGGAAGGGCCGCCGGCAGGGCGTCCACCATGAATTCCATCATCCGGCCGAAGGCCCGGACCTGTTCCGGCGTCTCCAGGTTCTCCAGCCGGTCGAAACAGAGGACGGAGATCCGCCGGTACCGGGTCATGAGATCGGACAGGGCCGTCAACCGGCGCCGGGCCGCGTCCTCCCGTTGGGCGGTTTCGGTCGCGGTCTCCATAGACAGGCCCAGCCGTCGGGCGTCGGCCGGTCGGAGCAACGCCCCCTGGAGCCACGCCGACGCCGCATACCGCTTGTGGGGATGGCGCAGCCCCGTCAGGGCGGTCCAGAACGCTTCGGGAATGCGGGGCAGTTGGGGCCGGATCCGGCGGCGGACCCGCTTTTCCATCTCAAGGTAGGCGCCCTCCCCCACCGGATGGCGGAAGATGGCGGCCGGATCGGCGCGCATCTCCCGGATCAGGGCCTCCACCCGCCGGGGCGGCCGGTCCCGGACCTCGGCTTCGATCACCTCCCGGAAGACGGCGCCCAGCAGGGCGTCGACGGGGGCGTCGTCGCGTCCTGGCGCATCCGGAATGCAGAGGTTGGCGACCCATTCCCGGAGCAGGTAGCCGAAGGGCCGCTCCGGGTCCTCGATGGGCTGGATGTAGGCGAAGGAAAAAGGCGGGTCGGCCTCCCGGCTGTGCCGCCGGAGCCGGGCCATGAGATGGGTCTTCCCCTCCCCCACCTCCCCCAGCACCATGACGGCGAACCGTTCCCACGGCCGGTCCGCCTTCTGGGCGATGAGGTCCCGGATGGCCGCGAAGGCCGCCTCGTTGATGGACGGCACGTCGGGGAACCGGTCGTCGGACGCGGCGTCCAGGGGGTCGCCGACGCTGACCGAGGCAAACGGGTTGCGCCGCCGGAGGATCCGGCGCCGTTCCGCCCGTTCGGACCGGTCCGTCATGAGGATTTCCGCCAGGTGACGGCGATCCGGAGCCGCCCCCGGTCGTCGATGAAGGAATCCCGGATGTCCGCCTCGTCCATGGCGGACGGGTCGCCCCCCTGGAGTTGGATGACCAGGTCCCGGCTCAGCCGGGAGAGAAGCGCGTCGAACCGGTCCCGGGGCCAGCCCAGATGGCGGCGGAGGCGGCAGATGGAGACAAAGGAGCGTCCCCGGCCGACGGTTTCGTAAGCGGCCCTGAACGCTTGCCGATCGGCGGCTTCGTCCAGGGGCTCGGCAGGGACCTCCGGGGAGGGTTGGGGCGCGTCGGTCATGGCTGACGGCGGTACGTCTGCCGGGAAAAGCGACGGGGTGTAATGGACGTTGAATGCGCAACGGAACCGACCGGACTGCAATCCCTCATTGACGGCCGCCACCACCGCCGCCTTGTCCGCCGGCAGCTTCATGGCGACGAGCGCTTTGATGGATTTACCCGGTTTCTTTTCGAGGATGTTCGTCAGGATGACGTCCAGGGATCGGCCGATATAGCCAGCCCGGCCTTTGCGGTGGAGGATCAGGTCCGGACCGAGGTGGGGAGACAGCGCGTCGGCGACCTCGCCTGTGGAAGAACTGCGGGAAAGATTCAGAGCCGACAGGACGTCAATTGAAAGACGGGATCGCGCCTCCGACAGGCTCAGGAAATCTTTTCCGGCCCGCTGGAGGGCGGTCAGCAGGGCGTCGTGGATGTCGGTCGGGGCATTTGTCATTTGGGGGGCGGTTCCTGTGGCGTCCAATTCGTTGGGTCGATACGTCTGAATGCGCTGATTTGCAGCCTTATCAATGGATGAAGATTACCAGCTTTCGGGCGCAAAGTAAAGGTGCAACGGAACCCTAAAGACCTACGAGGTTTCCAAAACCTCGCAGGTCTGACCGCCCACACCCGGGCCAAGAACCGGACCCCGCGATGGTCTACGCCCCGGTCGCCGCTTGACCGGCCAGCAGCGGGCCTTTGGTTTCCTTTTGGGTCGGCTCGATGGCGGATTTCTGCGGATTCGTCCACTTCAACGACACCTTGAACGTCGCTTCGCTGTCCACGGACGCCAGCATCACCCCCACCTTCCCGGAAAACTTGACGCCAAATTCAAGGGCGATTTCGTTGGGCGTGTTCATCTCCTTGAAGGCGTTGAGCACGGTTTCGGCGGCGGGTTTGACGTGGGCCAGGGCTTCGGTGAAGCGTTTGGCCGCCTTTTTGTCTTCTTCGGACGACCGGCCGACACGCTGCATGCCGCCCCTGCCGGCATCCGGGACTTCCACGTAGATCAGGGTTCCGTCATCGAGTTCGAAGGGTTGGATGTCTTTCATGGTTGGGGTCTCCTCTGCTTTTCTGAACGGGTTACGGCCGCCGTGCGCAAGCAATGTTTGGACTCTACACCGATAACGATGCTCATTGCAACTTATTCAACATCATTTCAATGAGTTGGATAAAGCCGGAAGTGAGGAATCCGTTACTGCTGCATGGACTCCATTGTCTTGGCATCGGCCGGCGATCTTGTCTTTTCTCGAATCATCTTGACAATGAATGCGGTGCTCTGGCAATCTTATATCACAACTTACTTCGAATATTTACGACATTTTGGCCCTCACCATCAACACACACGCGCTCGATTTCAAATCCTCTTCCATATTGCGGCGATCTGTTGTACAATTCCATGGAGGTTTCTCTTCCAGCGAAAGAGAATGCCTCTCGGTATCCGACCTATTATGAAAAAATGCGCATGACTGTCATGGGACACTTTATGCCTGGAAGTCGCATTACAACCGCAAAAAGGTGGGATTTTAGTGGGCCAAAACAGGAAGGAAAGAAAAAGAGGGTAACCACAATTCTGGCTACCCCCTGGAATTATTTGGTACGCCTGAAGGGATTCGAACCCCTGACCTACGGATTAGAAGTCCGTTGCTCTATCCAACTGAGCTACAGGCGCATATGCATTCCGTAACAGTGTTTTCTACCACATTTCGGGTAGAAAGTCCATAAAAAAGGAAGCATAGCCCCACTTAAAAGAAACCGGAAAGGATCATCCCATATCCAATGAATCAGACATCATCCCATAAAGCCCCCGGTTCCCGGAAGGCGAAAAAAACCGGCCCCCAAATGGGCAAAGGGGACAACCTCGCCGAAACCGCCCAATCCCGGGACAAAGACAAAGCGCTGGTCAAATTCGATCCGCTCCAGCGTTACCTGGCGGAGGTCAGCCGGTACCGTCTTCTCACCCGGGACGAGGAGCGATCCCTGGCCATGCGGGTCTGGGAGGAAAACGACCGGGACGCCGCTTACATCCTGGTCACCTCCAACCTACGGCTGGTGGTCAAGATCGCCCTCGAATTTCAACGGGTCTGGATGCAGAACCTGCTGGACCTCATCCAGGAGGGCAATATCGGCCTCATGCAGGCGGTTAAAAAGTTCGACCCCTACAAAAACGTCAAATTCTCCTACTATGCGTCGTTCTGGATCAAGGCCTACATCCTCAAATTCATCATGGACAACTGGCGTCTGGTCAAAATCGGCACCACCCAGGGGCAGCGGCGCCTCTTTTTCAAGCTCAAAAAAGAGAAGCAGAGCCTCATCGATCAGGGGTTCG
>CAYPCE010000165.1:0-8278 GCA_964409085.1 uncultured Desulfobacteraceae bacterium
GTGTTGACCAGGTCCCAGTGGAGGGCCGAGTCGTTGAAGCCCAGGGCCTTTTTGGTCTCTTCCGTCAGGTCGGACGGGTCGCCGTCGTAGGCGTCGGAATAAGATGATCCCACCGCCAGGTGGCAGTTGCCGTGGTCGCCGCCGTAGTTCTCGTCGAACAGCGTATTGGCCATGAAGGTGTCGATCCGGGAAAAGCGGCGGTCGGTGAGGGAGAATTCCCCCACCCGGCTGGCGCCCGGGTCCATGGCCAGTTGTTTTTTCGTAAAGCCGTCCCCCGTTTCCGCCCGGACCTCGACGGCCTTCCCTTTTTCAAAGACCAGGGTCACCCCCTCCACGTAGTTGCCGCTCCGGTAGGAGGGCTGGTTGGCGTAGTACCGGCCGGCGGTGCCCCGCCAGTCGGGGGAAACGAAGAGTTCGAAGGAGGGGATGTTGTGGCCCGAGAGCCCGATCCATTTCCGGCGGTCGCCGGGGGTGACGGTCAGGTCGGTGGTCTCCGACGCCACATGCAGGGAGGCGATCTTCAGGCTGTTGAGCCATTTTTTGATCTCCATTGCATTGTCGTACACCGACTGCCATTCCGCCACCGGCGCATCCGCGTCCAGGAAACAGGCTTTGACGATCTGCCCGGCGTAGGCTGCTTTGGAGAGCTTGGCGTGGCCGGCCAGTTCATCCGTGGGAAAGGCGCAGAGGGTCCAGCTGAAATCCCCGGTCTCTTCTCGCTTTGTCAGGATATCCCGGAGGTATTTCCGGGCCACGGCGGTCTTGCCGATCTTTTGGGGATCCACATCGCTGAGATGGGTGATGGATTCCGGAGCGTAAAGAAAGATGCTGCCGTTGAGGCCGCGGCAGAGTTCCTCCTCCCCCGGTCCCCGGAAGGTGAGCTGGTCATCGTCCCCGATCCGGTAGAAGCTTTTTTCCATGGCCGGCGTGCCGGTCATGCGCTGGATGGGGTGCATCCCTTCCTTCAGGACCCGCTCGAAAAGGATTTCGGCCAGCCGGATCGCCGGCCGGTCGTACCGGATAAGGATCACATCGCCTTTTTGGTAGGGATGGACGCGGGCGGTGTGGAGGGCCCACAGAAGCACGTCCGCGTAGCGTTCCAGTTGCGTTTCGGTGAACATAACGGTCTCCGCAGGGTTAAGGGTGATCGTCTTTCAGAAACAACCGGTGGTATTCCGGCTCGCTCAGATGGGTTTTCATGAGACGGCTGAGGAGATGAAAAATTTCCGCCAGTTCGGCGTCGGTCATGCGCCGGACCAGGGTCCGGGCATGGGCGTCGTCGGCAAACTTCTGAAGGTAGTAAACCAGGGTGGCCTCATCGGTCTCCCGGTCGAGCCCGAAGCCGACAAGCCCGTCGTATTCTTCGACAAAATCATGGGAATGCTGGGCCATTTTCTCTTTCCAAACCGCCAAAAGATGATATGAAGGGGGCGATCGCATCGCCGGGGCTGTCCGGCGCCGTTTGTCGGGTATAGAGGAAAACGGGATGGAGGTCAACCGAGGGATCTATGGAACATTTGGGGTATCTGACAACACCGGACGGCGTTTCGATCCGGTATGGCGTCTGGCCGGCCGCAACGGCGGCAAGGGGATCGGTGGTGGTGCTGTGCGGCCGGTTCGAATTCATGGAAAAATACCGCCACGTCATCCGCCGCCTCCAGCGGCGGGGATTCGCCGTGTACAGCTTCGACTGGCGGGGACAGGGGCTTTCCACCCGCTTGCTGCCCAACCGCCACAAGGGTCATGTGACGGACTACGCCGCATACATCACCGACCTGGCGGCCGTCATGGACCGCGTGGTCTCGCCGTCGGGTCCGCCCCCCCGCTTCCTGCTGACCCATTCCATGGGCGGCCATGTCGCCCTCCGGTGGCTGGGCCGCGCGCCCCTCGGGGCGGACGGGCTGGTGCTGGTCTCCCCCATGATCGATATCCGCACCTTTCCCTTCCCCAAATGTTTCGCCAGGGCTCTGAGCCGGGCCGCCCGACGGCTCGGTTTTGCCGATGCCTACGTGCCGGGGGCCGGAGATTATGTTCTGGAAGACGAGCGCTTTCCGGGGAACCGGCTGACCGCCGATCCCGAAGGGTTTCTCATCGCCAAACGGGAGATCGTCCGCAACCCCGGCCTGGCCCTGGGCGGGGTCACCTACGGCTGGCTGGCGGCCAGCTTCGATTCCATCGACCGGCTCGCGGCGTCCGGTTCCGTGTCCGCCATTCCCGCCCCGGTATTGCTGGTCAGCGCCGGAAAAGAGCGGGTCGTCTCGGTCCGTGCCCAGCGGCGCATCTGCGCGCAACTGCGGGATTGCACCTTCGAAACCATCCCCGGCGCGCGGCACGAAATCCTCATGGAAACCGACCCGGTCAAAGACCGGTTCTGGGCGGTTTTCGACCGGTTTATCTCCCACCGCCTGGGGGTGGCCCCGGTCCGGGCCGACGATCCCCGGCCCTATCCGGCGGTGTAGAACGGCGCGTCCCCGGCCTTTCCCAGCACATAGAGGGCCCCGCCGCATTCCGAGCAGCCCTGGTTGGCCACCATCTTTCGTTCATCGCCCTCGATATCCTCGAAGGTGAGCAGCTCCGCCCCCAGATAGTGGGAAATGCCGCACAGGAGGCACATGCATTCCAGGTCGTCGTTCATATCCTCCGTTCGCTTTCCTCGTCGGTCATTCCAGAAAATCCCGCAGCCGGATGATCTTGTCATCCTTGACCGCTTCCTTTTTCACCGCCATGCTTTCAACGCCCTTGCTCCCCTTCAGCTCCTCGATGACCTCCCCGACGTTGGGGTTCTCCTCGATGAGTTGCTGAATCCGCAGCCGGAGGGCGTTCCATTTTTCTTCGAGATCCTTGGTGTCGAGTTCAAAGCCGCCCAACCGGGCCAGCAGCCCGCCCAGTTCGGCCATGAGGCCGAAATGGGTGGTGTTTTCGAGGTAGAACGGACAATGGCACCAAAGACTGATGCAATCGTACCCCCGTTTCGGCCCTTCGGCCTGGATCAGGCCGTGGATGGCCGTCGGTCCCTGATAGTAGATCGGGATCACATCGGCGGCCTGGAGTTCGGCGGAGAACCCGTCATTGGAGGCCATCCCGGAAATGAGGCGGTCGGAGTGGAGCACCTGATCGTACATACTGCCCACCGTCACGATGGTGCGAACCCCCACGGAACCGCACAGCTCGAAGAATTCCTCGGCAAAGAGGCGCCATCGGAGGGTGGGCTCATCGGCCCGGAGGATCAGCAGGTCCCCTGTCGGGTTCCCGGTGAATGCGCCATAGAAATCCCCGCCGGGCCATGAGAGACGCTTCAGGCTTCCCGCCTGGATGTTGATGACCGGCCGGCTCCCATCGTAGCGGTATAACGAATCGGTATCGAGTCGGGCAAAGGCGGTGGCATCGAAATGTCGGATCAAATACTCGACGGTACCGGTGGCCACGTCCAGTGCGTTGCCCCAACCGCCGAATCCGGCGATCAGGATCGGGTCGCGCAGCGGCGGCAGTTTGTCGATCTGGATTGCCTGCAAGTCTCTTTTCCTTTTTGTCGTGATCATTGGATCGAAAGGGGGCCGATGGCATTACTGCCGGGCATCTTACCAATTTCCGCTGAAGGGTGTCAAATCGATTCAGACCGGGAGGAAATGATGAAACCCGTTGACTTTAGACCCAAAACTGCTATAAATTCCGAGAATATCAACCACAGGCCCGACCGTTCGCCATGAGGTCCCTCAATCCGGAAAGGAAAATCGATGGCCGCTGCCAGGAAATCCAATGCCGCTAAACCGAAAAAATCGGTCATGCCGCGCCTGCTTGTGGGGGTCTGGCTGATCGCGCTGACCGTGCTCCTCGTCATCATGTTCACCAACATGCCCGAAAAACGGAACGGTTCCCCGGGAAAGCCGCTGGTCAAACCGATATCCGTCCCGCCGGCCAAAGAACTCCAGGCGATGATGAAGGACATGGCCACCCGGTCATCCGTCGATCAGCTCGAAAAACGAGTGGACACCGTGGAAGAGCAAACCGCCCGGATCGATGCGATCGGCCAAAAGGTCGATGAGCACGACGGGGATATCGCCGTACTGGATCAACGGGTCAACCGGCTGGAAACCACCGTCTCCGACCGGCTCAACCTGCCGTCCCGGTCGTTTTCCGACATCCCGACGCCCCCGAAAAAGGAGACCCCCGAACCGACCCCGGCCCCTGATGAACCGCCGGCAGAACCGGCGGAGAAGACCGCGGACCAGCCGACGCCCGAGACGTCACCCAAAGAGAAGGCCGTCACCCCGGCGGCGCCCGAATCGCCGGATGCCGGGAAAACGGCCCCGTCCGTCGCCGCACGGCAACCGGAGGTCACGGCACGGCCCGAACCCGGCATGGAAACCCCGGCCAAGCGCCGCGCCGTTCAGCGGAAGATCGCGGCCCGGGAGGCCTATATCCGGCGAACCGCGCCGCTCCGTCGAACCGGCGAATGGACCCCGCCGCCGACGGAACGGCCCGCTGTCGCCGTCGGCGACCGGGCGATAGGGCCGCCTTCCCGGGTCCCCCCGGACCGATATGCCGCCGACCGGCCGGTTCCTATCCGGCCGCCCGGTGCCGGAATGCGGGGCGTCCCGCTTCGGGCGCCGACCGGTTCCCTCCATTACCTGGGCAACCGGTTCGGCCACCGCGTGGACCTCTCGGCCAAGGTCAACGGCGGGCTGCGCGGCGGTGTTCCCGAGCCCGACACCGCCAGCACCGCGCCGGGCATGACCATCTTCCCGGATCGGCGTCTGGACGTGAAAACGATCGACTGACCCGGTCGGCCGCTTACCGCCGGTCTCCCTGCGATCGGGGCCATCACCTGTTCGGCCCATGGTACCGCCGCTGCTATTTCCTTGACACCCCGCGGATTTGCGTCTAATGTTCCCCTTTCCAAAAACGGGCGTTTGCCCTACCCCATGTGGAGGATGCAATTCAAATGGATTACAAAAAGACCCTCAACCTGCCGGCGACCAAGTTCCCCATGAAGGCCAATCTGGCCAAACAGGAGCCGGAACAGATCACCAAATGGGACGGAGACGACCTCTACCACGCCATCCGGGCCCTTTCCCGGAAGGAAGGGCGCGAGCCCTTTATCCTCCATGACGGCCCGCCGTACGCCAACGGGAAAATCCATATCGGCACCGCTTTGAACAAGATCCTCAAAGACATCATCGTCCGGTCCAAACAGATGGCCGGATTCGACGCGATTTACGTGCCGGGGTGGGACTGCCACGGCCTGCCCATCGAGCACAACGTGGACAAGGAACTGGGCGACAAGAAAAAGAGCATGTCCCAGGCAGCGGTCCGGAAACACTGCCGGGCCTATGCCGAGCGGTTCATCGACATCCAGCGGGACGAATTCAAGCGTTTGGGGGTCATGGGAGAATGGGAAAACCCCTACCTGACCATGGCCTACGAATACGAGGCGGTCATCGCCCGGGAGTGCGGCCGGTTCGCCCTGGACGGCAGCCTCTTCCGGTCCAAGAAGCCCATCTACTGGTGCTGTTCCTGCCACACGGCCCTGGCCGAGGCGGAGATCGAATACTTCGACGAGAAATCCCCCTCCATCTTCGTGAAATTCCCGGTGCTGGACGACCTGGGCGACATCGATCCGGCCCTCGCCGGCCGGGACGTTTCAGTGGTGATCTGGACCACCACCCCCTGGACGATCCCCGCCAACCTGGCCATCGCCCTCCATCCCGATTTCGAATATGTGGCCGTTGAGACGGCCGACGGCGAGAACCTGATTCTGGCCCGGAAACTGGTGGACAGTTGCATGAAGACCTTCGGGGTCGATGACCATAAGATCGTGGCCGACCTGTCGCCCAAAGCCCTGGAGCGGAAACGGTGCCGCCATCCCCTTTACGACCGGGAATCGCTGCTGGTTTTGGGGGACCACGTCACCCTGGAGGCCGGCTCCGGTTGCGTTCACACCGCCCCCGGCCACGGCCGGGAGGACCATGAAGTGGGGCTCGAATACGGCCTCGACGTCTATTCGCCGGTGGACGATCAAGGACGGTTCACGGACGAGGTGGGCTTTTTCGCCGGCCAGTTCGTCTTCGAGGCCAACCCCCACATCAACGACAAACTCAAGGAGACCGGCGCGCTGCTGGCCCGGGAGACCATGACCCACTCCTACCCCCACTGCTGGCGGTGCAAGCAGCCGGTAATCTTCCGGGCCACGCCCCAGTGGTTCATCTCCATGGACAAGACCGGCCTGCGCCAGAAGTCGCTGACGGAAATCGACCGGGTCCAGTGGATCCCCAAATGGGGCCGGGAGCGGATCTACGGCATGATCGAAAACCGGCCCGACTGGTGCGTCTCCCGGCAGCGGGCCTGGGGCGTGCCCATCACGGTCTTCTACTGCGAGGGCTGCGGCGAGTTGATGGTCAACGAGAAGACCGTCGAGAACGTCTACACGCTTTTTAAAGAACACGGTGCCGACGTCTGGCTGGAGCGGGAGGCCAAGGACCTTCTGCCCGAAGGGATGACATGCGGCGGCTGCGGGTCGGATCGATTCGTCAAGGAGACGGATATCCTCGACGTCTGGTTCGACTCGGGGGTGAGCCACGCGGCCGTCCTGGAGGCCCGGGACTACCTAAGATGGCCCGCCGACCTCTACCTGGAGGGCAGCGACCAGCACCGGGGCTGGTTCCATTCGTCGCTGCTCACCGCCGTGGGGACCCGGGGCCGGGCGCCCTACGACGCGGTCCTCACCCACGGGTTCGTGGTGGACGAGGCGGGCCGGAAGATGTCCAAATCCATCGGCAACGTCATCGCCCCCAAGAAGGTCATCGACAAATACGGGGCCGAGATCCTCCGGCTCTGGGTGTCGGCCTCCGACTACCGGGACGACATCCGCATCTCCGACAACATCTTAAAACAGCTTTCCGACGCTTACCGGCGCATCCGGAACACCTGCCGGTTCATGCTGGGCAACCTGTCCGACTTCAATCCGGCCGCCGACGCCGTGGCCCGGGACGCCATGCCCGACATCGACCGGTACGCCCTCCACCGGCTGGTCGCCCTGGTGGAAAAGGGCCGGCGGGCCTACGACCGGTACGAGTTCCACGTCATCTACCATGCGCTCCACAACTACTGCACCCTCGACCTGTCGGCCTTCTACCTCGACATCCTCAAGGACCGGCTCTATACGTCGCCCCCGAATTCAACCGCCCGTCGGTCGGCCCAGACAGCCATCCATGCGATTCTGGAGGCCATGGTCCGGCTCATGGCGCCGCTGCTGCCCTTCACCGCCGACGAGATCTGGCGCTTCATGCCCGAGACGCCCAAAAAAGCCAAAAGCGTCCACCTGGCGGCCCTGCCCGCGCCGTCCGACAAATGGCGGGACCCGGAACTGGGCAAAAAATGGGAAACCCTGCTGGCGGTGCGCGGCGAGGTGAGTCGGGCTTTGGAAGCGGCCCGGGCCGCCAAGACCATCGGCCATTCCCTGGACGCCGCCGTGACCCTCCATGCAGCGGGGGATCTATTCGAACTCCTGAACGCCTATGCCCGGGACCTCCGGTCCGTATTCATCGTCTCCGAAGCGCGCCTCTCTTTGGAACCCCTGACCGATGGCTTCCGGAGCCACGAGATCGAGGGGCTGACCATCGGGGTGGCGCCCTCCGGCGTGGAGAAATGCGAGCGGTGCTGGGTCCACGACCCGACCGTGGGCGAAAGCGCCGAGCATCCCACCATCTGCAACCGGTGCGAAACCGCCCTCTCCGCCATGGGATAGCCATGACGACCGCTTCATCCGAGACCGGCGCAGCCCCCGACGGCCCGTCCCGGGCCTGGAAACTCCTCCGGCTGGCGGTCATCGCCGGTCTCATCGTCCTGCTGGACCAGATCACCAAAACCCTCATCCTCCGGTCGCTGCCCCTATACGACAGCTTCCCGGTGATTCCCGGGTTTTTCAATATCACCCACATCCACAATCCCGGGGGCGCCTTCGGCCTGCTGGCCGACGGGCACCCCCTGCTGCGGAAAATCCTGTTTCTGGCGGTCTCGGCCGTGGCAGCGGCCGTGGTGCTCTATTTCTACCTCAAGACCCCGCGGTCCTATGTTTGGCTGTCGGCCGGGTTCGCGTTTATCTTCGGCGGGGCCATCGGCAACCTCATCGACCGGCTGCGGTTCGGCATCGTGGTCGATTTCCTCCTTTTTTATATCGGCCCCTACCACTGGCCCGCCTTCAACGTGGCCGACAGCGCCATCACCGTGGGGGTGGTGATCTTCGCCCTCCACATCCTGTTCAACAAACTTCCCGAATAAC
>CAYPCE010000166.1:0-8257 GCA_964409085.1 uncultured Desulfobacteraceae bacterium
CCACATACACCCTCGGCGCCCGCGCCATCACCGTGGACACCACTTCATAGTTGATGGTCCCGAGCATTTTCGCCACCTCGTCCACCGTCACGGCGTTTTCGGCATTCCCGCCGAAGATGGCGACTTCGTCGCCCGTTTGCACATCCGGCACATCGGTCACGTCGATCATGGTGCTGTCCATGCAGACCCGGCCCACGATGGGGGCGCGGACGCCCCGGACCAGCATGCTTCCCTGATTGGAAAGGAGCCGGTCGTATCCATCGGCGTACCCCACCGGAATCGTGGCGATGCGGGTCGGCGCCGGCGCCGTGTAGGTGGCGCCGTAGGAGATGGTGTAGCCTTCGGGCACTTCTTTTAGCTGGACGATCCGGGCCTTCAAGGTCATGGCCGGTTCCAGCGCAACGCGGTGCGTTTTGACTTCGTCCGACGGGTAGAGTCCATAAAGACTGATGCCCGGGCGGACCATCTCCAGGTGGGATTCGGGCATGTCGATGAGCGCGGCGCTATTGGCGGCGTGGCGGATGGGGATCGCCAAATCCCGTTTTTTGAGGTTTCCGGTAAACGCCATGAACCGGGCGAGCTGTTTCCGGGCCAGTTTCTTGTTGGCCGAATCGGCGGCGGCAAAGTGGGTGTAGATTCCCTCGGCCGACAGACCGGGAAGCCCCAGGATCGTTTCCGCTTCCCGGAGCGCCTCCTCCCCGTCCACGGCCAGGAGGCCGACCCGGCCCATGCCGGTGTCCACCTTGAGATGGACCCGGATCGGCCGGCCCAGTCCGCCGGCGGCGTCCGACAGGTCCCGGGCGGCTTCCAGGGAAAAGACGGTCTGGGTCAGGTCGTGTTTCAGGAGATCCCCGGCCCGCTCCGGCGGGGTGTAGCCGAAAACGAGCATGGGCGCGTCGATGCCCGCGTCCCGCAGGGCGACGGCTTCGTCGAGGCGGGCCAGGGCCAGCCGGTCGGCGCCGTTTGAAAGGGCCGTCCGGGCCACCGCTTCGGCGCCGTGGCCGTAGCCGTTGGCCTTGACCACGGCCATGAACTGCGCGGTTGGGGATGTGAGGCGTTTCAGTTCCGATACATTGTGGGCGATGGCGGACAGATCGATTTCCGCCCAGACAGGGTGGGGCGACACGGTACCTCCGGGGTTAGAGTGGCATGAAAACGGGACCGGAAGCGGCGGCCGGGCGCCGGCCGCCGCCGTTGTTCCCCGCGGTTACAGGAGATCTTCCACCGGCGTATAGTCCAGGCCGAAGGCATCGGCCACGCCTTTGTAGGTGACCTTGCCGTCGATGACGTTGGCGCCGCCCCGGATTTCCCGGTTTTCTTTCATGGCCGCCTGCCAGCCCTTGCCGGCGATCTGCACCGCATAGGGGAGGGTGGCGTTGGTCAGGGCCAGAGTGGAGGTCTTGGGCACCGCGCCGGGCATGTTGGCGACGCAGTAATGGACCACCTCCTCCACCACGTAAATCGGGTCGGAATGGGTGGTGGCCTTGGAGGTCTCGAAACACCCCCCCTGGTCGATGGCCACGTCCACCAGGACCGAGCCTTTTTTCATGGTCTTGAGCATGTCCCGGGTCACCAGCCGCGGCGCTTTCGTGCCGGGGATGAGCACCGCGCCCACCACCACGTCGGCCCGGGTGACCAGGTCCCGGATGGTGGCCGGGCTGGAGTAGAGCAGAAAGCAGTTGGCGGGCATCACGTCGCTGAGGTACCGGAGCCGGTCCAGGTCCTTGTCCAGCACATAGACTTTCGCCCCTAAGCCGCAGGCCATCTTGGCCGCATTGGTGCCCACCACGCCGCCGCCGATGACCACCACCAGGCCGGGATCCACGCCGGGCACGCCCCCCAGGAGGATGCCGTGGCCGCCCTTGGTCATCTCCAAAAACTTGGCCCCCTGCTGGATGGCCATGCGGCCGGCCACCTCGCTCATGGGGGTGAGGAGGGGCAGGGAGCCGTCGGCCTTCTGGATGGTTTCGTAAGCGATGTTGATGGATTTCCGTTCGATGAGCTTCTGGGTCAGCTCCTTTGCCGCGGCCAGATGGAGGTAGGTGAAGACGATCTGCCCTTCCCGGATCAGGTCGTACTCCGGCGGCAGGGGCTCTTTCACGTGCATCACCATCTCGGCCCGTTCGTAGATCTCCTTGGGCGTCGCGACGATTTCGGCGCCGAACCCGCTGTAATCGCTGTCTTCGAACCCGCTGCCGACGCCGGCGTCCTTTTCCACCAGCACCTCGTGGCCGTTCTGCCGCATCACCTCCACGCCCGCCGGGGTCATGGAAACGCGGTTTTCTTCCGCCTTGATTTCTTTCAGTATGCCGACGATCATGCCGGATCTCCTTTCGTTTCGGTTGAAATGGGTGCGCCCATCCGGCGCCGGTTTGGGGGCCGGGACGGATGGGCGCGGGGGGGGTCGGTTACCGGGCCGGTTACCGGGTTGGCGCTACCCGGTGAGACACGGGTTCCGGGCCGCGGCGGTCTCGTCGAGGCGCGATACCTTGGGGCATTTGGGCGCGTCGTGGAGGATGTCCGGATCTTCCCGGGCCTCCCGGGCGATGGCCTTCATGGCGTCGATGAACCGGTCGATGTCCTCTTTGCACTCCGTCTCCGTCGGTTCTATCATGATCGACCCGCTGACCACCAGCGGAAAATAGACCGTGGGCGGATGGAACCCGTAGTCCATGAGCCGCTTGGCCACATCCATGGTCATCACCTTGTACTCTTGCTGGATCTTATCGGTGAAGACGCACTCGTGCATGCAGGGGCGGTCGTAGGGCAGGTGGTAGTCGCCCTTGAGCCCTTCCTTGATGTAGTTGGCGTTGAGCACCGCCAACTGGCTCACCTTCTTCAGGTCCGCGCCCATGGAGAGGATGTAGCTGTAGGCCTTGATGAGCACCCCGTAGTTGCCGTAAAACCCGTGGACCTTGCCCACGGATTTGGGCAGATCGTCGGACAGCGCGTAACGGTCGCCCTCCTTGATCACCCGGGGCACCGGCAGGAACGGCGCCAGTTTTTTGGAGACGCAGACCGGCCCCGCGCCGGGCCCGCCGCCGCCGTGGGGCGTGGAAAAGGTCTTGTGGAGGTTGAGATGAAGGACGTCCACCCCGGTGCAGCCCATGTCGACGATGCCCATGATGGCGTTCATGTTGGCGCCGTCGCAGTAGATCAGGCCGCCCCGGTCGTGGATGATGTCGGCGATGGCCCGCAGGTTCTCTTCGAACAGGCCGAGGGTGTTGGGGTTGGTGACCATGATGCCGGCCGTGTCGTCATCCATGAGCCGGTCGACGTCTTCTACCGACAGCACGCCCCGTTCATTGGATTTAATGGGCACCGACTTGAATCCGCACAGCGAGACGCTGGCCGGGTTGGTGCCGTGGGCCGTGTCGGGAATCAGGATCTTGGTCCGGGGCTTTCCCTGGTCCGCGTGGTAGGCGTAAAAGAGCAGCATGCCGGTCATCTCGCCGTGGGCCCCGGCGGCTGGCTGAACGCTGGCGTCCTCCATGCCGGTGACCTCCACGAGGAAGTGTTCGAGTTCGTACATGAGGCGGAGGGCCCCCTGGGTCAGGTCGGTGGGCAGCATGGGATGGGTGCCGGCGAAGCCGGGCAGGGCCGCCTGCCGCTCGTTGGTCTTGGGGTTGTATTTCATGGTGCAGGAGCCCAGCGGGTACATGCCGGTGTCCACGCCGAAGTTCCACTGGGAGAGGCGGGTGAAATGGCGTACCACGTCCACCTCGCTCAGTTCGGGAAAATCGGGACCGTCGCCGGCCAGGGCCGGATCCACGGCGGCCCCAGGGACATCCTGGCGGGGCAGGGAATAGCCGCTGCGGCCTTTTTTCCCCTTTTCCCACAGGAGCGGTTCGTTCATGATCAGGCCGGTCGTGCCTTGTCGCTGTTGCGTCATGATGTCACCTCCTTGACCAGCGCGTCGATGTCCGCCTTGGAAAGGGTTTCCGTGACGCACAGCAGGTAGTGGTTTTCAATATCTGGGTAAAAGGGTTTCAGGTGGAGGCCGGCCACGATCTGTTTTTTCAGCAGGGCGGCGTGTTTCGCTTCGAATCCGGCCGGAAATTTGGCCACGAATTCATTGAAGGTGGGGGGCGAAAAGGGGACCTCGACGCCGGCCGCCTTCAGCTTGCCCTTGAGGTATTCGGCCTGATCGTAGTTGAGCCGGGCCAGGTTCCGGATGCCGACGCCGCCCAGGGTCGCCATGTACATGGCGGCGGTGGTGGCGCACAGCCCCTGGTTGGAGCAGATGTTGGACGTGGCCTTTTCCCGCCGGATGTGCTGTTCCCGGGTGGCCAGGGTCAGCACGAACCCGCGCTCGCCGTTGCGGTCCACGGTCTGGCCGATGAGCCGGCCCGGCATGTTCCGCACGAACTTGTCCCGGGCCGTAAACATCCCCAGGCCGGGGCCGCCGTAGGATTTGGGGATCCCGAAGCTCTGCCCCTCGCCGCAGGCGATGTCGGCCCCCTGGGATCCCGGATTTTTATAGAGCCCGTAGGCCAGCGGTTCGGTGAACCCGGTGACGAAAAGCGCCCCGGCGTCGTGGGCCGCCTTGCCGACGGCGGCCAGGTCCTCGATGCAGCCGAAGAAATTGGGGGACTGGACCGCCACGGCCGCCAGGTCCGGGATGTCGCCCACCCCGGACAGGTCGGTGCGGCCGTCCTTCCACGGCAGGGAGACGACCTTGTAGCCCGTGGGCCGGAAATAGGTCTCCACCACCCGCCGGTAATTGGGATGGACCAGTTCCGACACCGCCACGGTGGTCTTCTTGCCACGGGCCACCCGGATGGCCATGAGCAGGGCCTCGGCCAGGGCCGACGCGCCGTCGTACATGGAGGCGTTGGCCACGTCCATGCCCAGCAGCCGGGAGGTCAGGGTCTGGTATTCGAAGATGGCCTGGAGGGTCCCCTGGCTGATTTCGGGCTGGTAGGGCGTATAGGCGGTGGAGACCTCGGAGCGGCCGAGCAGGTAGGAGACGGCGGCGGGGATGTAATGGTCGTACATCCCGGCCCCGAGAAAAAGTTTGTGGTCCGACGGGTCGGCGTTGGATTTGGCCAGGCCGTCCATGTGCCGGTTGAGTTCCCATTCGGTGTAGGGCTCCGGCAGGTCCATGTCCCGGGTGCGCCGACAGGTCTGGGGGATGCCCGAAAACAGATCGTCGATGCTCGACGCGCCCACCGCTTGCAGCATTTCCGAAATGTCTTCCGGCGTGTGCGGCAGATATCTCATGATGGTTATCCTTTCAGACTCTCGACGTAGGCGTTTTTGTCCATGAGGGCGTCCATCTCCGCCGGATCGCCGGGCTTGACCTCGATCATCCAGCCGCCGTCATAGGGTTCTCCGTTCACCTTTTCGGGGGCGTCTTCCAGCGAACCGTTGGTCGCCACGATTTCGCCGCCGATGGGCATGTAGAGTTCCGACACCGCTTTCACCGACTCCACCGTGCCGAACTCGTCGCCCTTGTCGAAGGTCTCCCCCGCCTGGGGCAGCTCCACGAAAACGATGTCGCCCAGCTGGTCCTGGGCGTAATCGGTGATGCCGACGCGCACCGTGCCGCCGGGTTTCACCCATTCGTGGCTCTCGCTGTACTTCATGTCGTCCGGGAACTTTAATTCGCTGATCTCCTTCATCTTCTGCCTCCTTACGTTTTGGGGTTTTTTTCGATCACGCCACTTCTTGTTCCGGGAAAAAGGTTCCTCTCTTTTGGGCCGAGTCAATGATAAAACTGTTGATCATCGGGGACAACTGCATCACGCTGGAGAAAAATTCGCCCCATGACGATAAAAGCGCCCCGTTTAATTCATCCGAAATCCACATCAGATGTTCATTATTGGTTATGCCGCCGTATTCCTGAATGCCATAAATATGTAGAAGCGTAATATCTTTCAAATAGGTTTCTTTTAATGCGTCAAACTCGTCGCATTCGATTTCAACGCGGAAATCGTCAATCCTTAATTCCACTTTTTCTTTCAAAGCGTTCGATAGCGCCAGAATGAGTCTGTAATTGTCGACCTGTTGCCCGCATTGTTGTATGTATCGTCTTGTTAAAGAAGACCATATTATGGATTTAATGGGATTTCTTGAGTGCAGGAAGGCTTGAAGAAACGGCCATTTTTTTTCTGATCGATGATACAGGGTCACTTCATGAAGATAGGGATCAAATGTGTTTGTCAGCCAGTAATGTTGCTCTGAATACTGTCTTTTTTGTTCATTCTGATGTGTATCATAAAATACGATTTCATCCGTATTTGGAAATTTTTTAGCATGTTCTTTATGGCCGTCTTCCGCCAGAAAAGAGGGCAGGTCTTTTCGTCGAAAAAAATGACATGTTGTGTGCGATGAATTTTTGAGCAATGAATTATGCTTCAAACAATAGCCTGTTTTCGATCCAATATCTTGATATTGTGAAGGATTAAGGAGGCAATTGTCGCATGTGTAAGGATTTCTCATTCTCTAAACTCTTTGAAAGTATTTTTGTATATGTCTATAACACCATGATATTCTGTCTTTTTTCTTTACATTTTCCAACATGAATCGCCAGTCGATCAGTGCTTCTTTCGCGCGTTTCACATATTGAAACGCCCTGCCGGCCAATATTCTTTCCGCCCTTTCGGATGTTTGAACCATCGATGTCAACTCATCGACCACTTCAGAATGATGTTTAAAAACATGCCCATCCGCAATGATGTCGTCTGAATCTGTTTTGTACAATTCTCCGCTGAAATGCCGGATGGCGTTTTGGTCTTCAGAGACGGAAGTGTAAGGCGTTTTCATTCCACGATGCTTGGTGATATGGGCGACAATGCTTCTATCGCCGTCAGGGTTCGGAGCGGTTACCCCGTTTGGATTGTCTTTTCGATAATGTTCCAATCCGATTTTCCTGTTTTCACCTATTGGTGTCCGACATATTTTCTTTCAGGGATTTACGATTTCCGTTCGGCGTTCCGCCTCCAAGCGCGTATGCGCCGCCTGAAGGCGGAATTCCGAACTGGGGTGTGTATTACCGCATCTCCTTCATGGGCCTCCGCGCGGTCCGGTCGGGGCGGATGTCGTCCGCGACCGTCACCCGGATCTTGCGCCGCTTGTCCCGGAGTTCCACTTCCTGACCCACCGCCAGGGGCCGGTCGATCCTGATGAAGCCGCAGCAAAGCCCCCGGGGCTTGAAATCCGCCGGTTTGTCCGGGCTGGCGACGCTGACGATCCGGCCGTCCACCCATCCGATGCCCATGTCGGTGGCGCAGGTGAGCACGTCGCCCAGCCGGTTTCCGTCCGGATCGTAGACTTCGCAGGCGTCTCCGGTCACTTTCCGGAGATCTTTCCCCACAAAGGGGAGGGTGTGGTCCGCATCCGTTGCGCTCATGAGGGCGGCGGCGCCGATGAAGTCCTTGGTGAACCCTTTGCCGTCGGGGGTGTAGGGGAGGGCAAAGGGCCAGGGATGGTTGACGAACGGCCAGTGGCCGATGTCCTGGTGGGAAAGGGGGAGCACGGCCCCGGCCCGCAGGGAATCCCGGGCCGCCAGGCCGCAGGGCAACAGCCCCTTGGGCTTGCCGAGGTCCAGAATCCGCTCCCAGAGGGGGATGATGTGGGCCGGTTCGGCGAAGATCTCGAACCCGAATTCGCCGGTATAGCCGGTGCGGGAAAGGAGGATCGGCGTGCCGTCGCCGGTTTGGATCTCCATTGTATCGGAGGCCAGGGGCCCGAAGCCGCCCTTGAAGGAAAAATAGGGCATGGCGTCGAACGCCGCGTCCGGATCTTTCAGGATGTTCGCCAGCAGTTTCGCCGATTCCGCCCCCTGGAGATCGATTTTGCCGACGCGGTCGGTCCGGTCGGTCACGGTGGCGGAACGGCCGTCGAGGTGGGCCTTCATGTGATCGGCCACCGGACCGCCCATGCCGGCGTTGACGACGATCATGTACCGGTTTTCCGCCAGCATGTAGACAATGGCGTCGTCGATGACATGGCCCGACGCGTCCAGAAAAGCCCCGTACACGCACCGCCCCGGAAACTGCGGCTTTTTCGCCTTGCCGATGCAGGCCGACAGATCCTGGGTGAAGCACCGCTGCAAGAGGTCCATGGCGTCCGGCCCCTCCACGGAGACCACCGCCATGTGGCTGGTGTCGAACAGGCCCATGGCGGTGAGCACCGAGAGGTGCTCGTCCTTCACCGAGGTATACCAGAGGGGCATGTCGTAGCCTCCGAATTCGGCCATGTTGGCCCCCTGGGCGATATGCCAGCCGTGGAGCGGCGTCGTCTTGATCCCCTC